>CAVAUD010000108.1:0-6830 GCA_963591565.1 bacterium | reverse complement strand
CTGGGTGCTTTTCCTTTTGAAATGGTGCCCGAGGTGAGACTCGAACTCACACGAGTTTCCCCAACGGTTTTTGAGACCGCCGCGTCTGCCATTCCGCCACTCGGGCTTGCAAGAATCCATGGTACCAGACTTCGCCGCGATTGCCACACAAAACTTCGACCCGCCCGGCGCCCCGTCGCCCGCCCGTCCCGCCAACCTGCTATCATGTACCAGGCCAGACGCCCGCTCATGGAGCATCTGTGGCGAGAAGATCTTCTCGCCGCCTGCCCTTGCGCGACCCGCGGCCATGCGCTAGTATTCTCATTTGGAAAAGCGGGACCAAGCACTTGGGTCCCCACCTACACGGCGCCTTTTGGTTGCTGTCTGGTCAGACAAAGCATTCTTCTCGCCACAACGCGAGTTTTGTCTCCTGGACGCATCATGGCTCCGGGAGATTTTTCGTGCGGCACCCGCCGCGTTGAAAGGAAGGTGTAGAAGATAGCTAAAAACGATGGTCCCCGCATTAACGGGGAGATCACTTCTCGCACATGCCGCCTCATTGGCGTCGACGGCTCCCAGATGGGCCTCTTCGGCGTCCGTGACGCACTTCGTATTGCCAACGACCAGGGTCTTGACCTTGTGGAGATCGCGCCCAACGCCGAGCCTCCCGTGTGCAAGGTGCTCGATTACAAGAAGTTCAAGTACGAGCAGGACCGTAAGGCCAAGGCAGCGCGCAAGAACCAGGTCAAGGTCGAGATCAAGGAGATGAAGTTCCGTCCCAAGATCGACGTCGGCGACTACGAGACCAAGAAGGGTCACGTCCTTCGCTTCCTTAAGAAGGGTGCGCGCGTCAAGATTACCATCATGTTCCGTGGCCGCGAGATGGCCCACCCGGAGCAGGGTAGGATCGTGCTCGACCGTCTGGCAGAGGACCTCAAGCCCTACGCCACCGTTGAGCAGCAGCCTTTGATGGAAGGCCGCAACATGCACATGCTCATCGTCCCCATCAAGGGCGCCTTTGACGCCAAGCCCGACGATGACGAGTCCACTGAGAAGGAGAACTAGAATGCCTAAGATGAAGACGCACAAGGGTACCGCTAAGCGTTTCCGCAAGACCGGTACCGGCAAGCTCATGCGCGCCAAGGCCTTCAAGAGCCACATTCTTACCAAGAAGTCCCCGAAGCGCATCCGCGGCTTCCGTCAGGAGACCGTCGTCTCCTCCGCCGACGCCAAGAACGTCGCCGCTCGTCTCGGCTAAGTCCAGGCGCTTGTCCCTTTACTTTTTCCTCAAGGAGTTGATTAGATATGGCACGTGTTAAGCGCGCAATGGCTGGCCGCAAGAAGCGTCAGACCCTCGTCGAGCGTACTAAGGGTTATTACGGCACTTCCTCCCGTACCTTCCGTGGTATGAAGGAGCAGGCCCAGCACTCCGGCCAGTACCAGTACCGTGACCGCCGCAACAAGAAGCGCGACATCCGCGCTCTGTGGATCCAGCGCATCAACGCCGCTGCCCGCATCAACGGCATGTCCTACAGCACCTTCATGCACGGCCTGAAGGTCGCCGGCGTCGAGCTTGACCGCAAGGTCCTCGCCGAGATCGCCTACTCCGACGAGCAGACCTTCGCCGACCTCGCCGAGGTCGCCAAGAAGGCCATCGCCGAGTAACTGCGGCTGCTTTCATAGCGCATTCGGGCCCCGGGCTTACCGCTCGGGGCCTTTTTTATGCCGCTGGCGGGTTAGGTGGCGAGAATTGCGCGGCGGCCGTTTAAGGGCGGCTGGAGCGGGGATACTGAGAATAACAAAGTCGTCGCTACCCCATAAAGCGACCGTCGAAGGAGGCGAGTCCAGTGAACACAGAAGATATAGCGTCTTTCGGGCCCGCCGCCTGCACCCTTTAAGCCCACACATTCGGGCGAGCGCACTCGCTAAACATTCCAAAGGCAACATGCCTTCAAGGCTTTGGTTTAGGCGACGGGTCCTTAAGAGAATTTACGTTTCGCAAAGACTCGAGTCATCGCTAAAGGGGCGATTCCAATCATTTGATTAGCCGGGGCGAGAAGCACAGCGCTTCTCGCCCCTTTCTTGTGCCGCGATGGCGGGCGCGCGACGGCCCCATCGCGGCTTGAAATTCAAAAACGACGATAAACGGGTGCACTATCGAGACGCGGCGCGTAGCCCGGCGATTTGAGCGACAAAACCGCAGGTCGCGAATCGCCGAAAGGGCTCTCTGCCCGTCGAATCCCCGGAGTGCACCCGTCTATCGCATTTTTTGCTCGAAGCCCAGCGCGGGCATCGGCGTCGCGCCATGAAAAAGGGCGGCAGCCGGATGGCTGCCGCCCTCTAGGGTTCAAATGAACCGCAGGTCAGCGGGGTAGCGCGTGTGACGACGGCGTCCCTACTTCTTGATCCAGGAGAACATGGAGCGGATCTTCTCGCCGGTGACCTCGATGGGGTGGGTGTTGATGGCCTCACGCTGCTCGAGGAGCCACTTGTGGTCGTTGTTGCAGTCATCGACGAACTCCTGCGCGAACTCGCCGTTCTGGATGCGCTTGAGGATGAGCTTCATGGCCTCACGGGACTCGTCGTTGATGACCTTCGGGCCGGCGTAGTACTCGCCGTACTCGGCGGTGTTGGAGATGGAGTAGTTCATGAAGTGGATGCCGGACTCGTACATGAGGTCGACGATCATCTTCATCTCGTGGTAGCACTCGAAGTAGGCCAGCTCCTCGGGGTAGCCCGCCTCGGTCAGGGTCTCGAAGCCGGCCTTGACCAGCTCGATGAGGCCGCCGCACAGGACAGCCTGCTCACCAAAGAGGTCCTCCTCGGTCTCCTGGGCGAAGGTCGCCTTGATGATGCCGGAGCGGGCACCGCCGACGCCCCAGCAGTAGGCCAGCGCGATGTCCCAGGCGTCGCCGGTGGCGTCCTGGTAAACGCACGCCAGGTCAGGCACGCCGGAGCCCTCGGTGTACTGACGGCGCACGATGTGGCCGGGGCCCTTAGGGGCGCACATGATGACGTTGACGTCCTCGGGGGCCTTGATGTAGCCGTAGTGGATGTTGAAGCCGTGGGCGAAGGCCAGGGTGTCGCCGGGCTTGAGGTGGGCCTTGATGTGCTCCTCGTAGACCTTGGGCTGGGTCTCGTCGGGGGTGAGGATCATGATGACGTCGGCTTCCTCGGCCGCGGTGTCCATGTCGACGACCTTGAGGCCGGCCTCGGCGGCCTTCTGGGCAGAGGCGGAGCCCTCGCGCAGGCCGACGCGGACGTCGCAGCCGGAGTCCATGAGGTTCAGCGCGTGGGCGTGGCCCTGGGAGCCGTAGCCGATGATGGCGATCTTCTTGCCCTGGATGACCTCGGGCTTGCAGTCGTTCTCGTAGTAGATGGTGACGGCCATGTGTAACTCCTTAGTCTTGTGATGCTGCTTGCTGTGCATATCTCAACCGCCTGGCCGGGCGGAAGAAACCAAAGTGGTGGCGAGAAGCCCGCGGCGAGAAGCCCGCGGCGAGAGGGGCGAGAAGCCCGCCTGCGCCGCCGGATCCGCCGGGCGCCCCGCTACGCGTCGTGCCCGCGGCCCATCGCGATCTTGCCGGTGCGCGTGAGCTGGCGAATCCCGTAGCCGCGGAAGAGGTTCTCCATGGCGTCGAGCTTGGACTCGTTGCCGGTGGCCTCGATGGTGAGCGAGTTCTTGCCCACGTCGACGACCTTCGCGCGAAAGACGTTGGCGATCTCGATGATCTCGTGCCTGCGGTCGGGCGAGGCCTGGACCTTGAAGAGCACCAGCTCGCGCTCGACGGCGTCCTCCTCGGTGAAGTCGCTGATGCGGTAGACGCTCACGAGCTTGTGGAGCTGCTTGGTGATCTGCTCGAAGCCCAGCTCGTCGGCCTCGACGATGATCGTCATGCGAGACAGGCCCTCGTCCTCGGTGGGGGCGACGGTCAAAGACTGGATGTTGAAGCCGCGCCGCGAGATGAGGCCGGTCACGCGCGACAGGACGCCGGGCTTGTTCTCGACGGTCACAGAGAGGATGTGCTGGTAGGCTGCGGTGTCGGCCATGCTACTCTCCTTCCTTCTCGCTGTCGTCGCCGTCAACGGCAAGGTCGGCGGCGTGCCCGCCGTGGCGGCCGTGGGGCGCCGGCTCGCCGAAGCCCTTCTCGGATACACGAACGCCGCCCAGGGTCACGTCCAGGGCGCCGATGATGTCGTCGATCGGGGCGCCGGGGGCGACCATGGGATAGACCGTCTGGTCGCGCGGGATCATGACGTCAAGCAGGTAGGGGACGTCGCTTGCCAGCATCTCGTCCAAGGCCTCGTCGATCTCCTCGGGGCGGGTGATGCGGCGCGCGCGCCAGCCGTAGGCGTCGGCGAGCTTCACGAAATCGGGGTTGTCGGCCAGCTCGGTGAAGCTGAAGCGCTTGTTGTAGAACAGGCTCTGCCACTGGTGGACCATGCCCAGCGCGCGGTTGTCGATGACCATGACCTTGACGTTGGCGCCGTTGATCGCGGCGGTCGCCATCTCCTGGGTGTTCATCTGGAACGAGCCGTCGCCGGCCACGCACACGACCTCGCACTCGGGGCAGCCGAACTTCGCGCCGATGGCCGCCGGGAAGCCGAAGCCCATGGTGCCCAGGCCGCCGGACGAGATGAAGGTGCGCGCGTGCTCGCGGTGGATGTTCTGGTGCGCCCACATCTGGTGCTGGCCGACCTCGGTGGTGACGATCGAGGCCTCGGGGTCGAGCTTCTCGGACAGGCGGTGCAAAACGACCTCGGGCGCGATGGCGTCGGGGTAGTCGGCGAACTCGGGCGTGTAGAACGGCCAGCGGTCGCGCCAGCTAAAGACGTCCTTGACCCACTGCTCGTCGTTGGGCTGGGCGTCTTCCTTGGCGAGACGGTCGCACAGCGCCCCCAGGACGACCTTGGCGTCGCCCACGATGGGCACGTCGGGGTTCACGATCTTGCCGATCTCGGCCGGGTCGATGTCGATGTGGATGATCTTGGCGTGCGGCGCGAACTCGGACACCTTGCCGGTCACGCGGTCGGAGAAGCGCGCGCCCACGGCGATGAGAAGGTCGCACTCGGTGACGGCCATGTTGGCGTACTTGGAGCCGTGCATGCCAACGGGGCCCAGGTTAAGCGGGTTGGAGCAGCGCATCGCGCCCTTGCCCATGAGCGAGGTCACGACGGGGATCTGCATGCGCTCGGCGATCTCGGTGAGCTCCTGGCAGGCGTGGCTCGTCACGATGCCGCCGCCGGCGTAGATCAGGGGCTTCTCGGCCTTGCGGATAAGCTCGGCCGCGGCCTTGACCTGGCGCGCGTTGCCGCGGTAGGTGGGCTTGTAGCTGGCGATCGAGATCTTGTCGGGGTAGTGGAAGACCATCTCGGAGCCGGAGAGGTCGCTCGGGATGTCGATCAGGACGGGGCCCGGGCGGCCGGTCGAGGCGATGTAGAAGGCCTCGCGGAAGGTGCGGGTCAGGTCGTCGCAGGACTGCAGCAGGAAGCTGTGCTTGACGACGGGCATGGTGATGCCCACGATGTCGGACTCCTGGAAGGCGTCGGTGCCGATGACGCCGCGCGTGACCTGGCCGGTGATGACGACCATGGGCACGGAGTCCATGAAGGCGGTCGCGATGCCCGTCACGGTGTTGGTCGCGCCGGGGCCCGAGGTGACGAGAACCACGCCGACCTTGCCCGTGGCGCGGGCGTAGCCGTCGGCCATGTGCGTGGCGCCCTGCTCGTGGCGGGCCAGCACGTGGTGGATCTTCTTGGAGTCGTACAGGGCGTCGTAGATCTTGATGGCCTGGCCGCCGGGGTAGCCGAAGAGGGTGTCGACGCCCTCGGCCTCGAGGCTGGCGATGATCGCCTGCGCGCCGGTCATGGTCTTGCCCTCGTGCTCGGTGTGGCTGCCGGGGCCAAAGGGCCTGCCCTCGATGGCGAGCTTTCGCATCGCGAGCTTCTCTTCTAAGGTCGTCATGCGAGGTATGCCCCCTTATCTGCGCTGGAAACGAGACGTGCGTACTTGGCCAAGACGCCGTGGTTGTGCTTGGGCGCGGGCGCGACGAAGGCCGCGCGGCGGGCGTCCATCTCGGCGTCGGATACCTCTAGCTGGAGCTTGCCGCCCTCGATGTCGACGGTGACCATGTCGCCGTCCTGGATGAGGGCGATGGGGCCGCCGGCCGCGGCCTCGGGCGAGACGTGGCCCACGCAGGGGCCCTTGGAGGCGCCGGAGAAGCGCCCGTCGGTGATCAACGCGACCGAGGTGGACAGGCCCATGCCGCAGATCGCGGAGGTGGGGGTGAGCATCTCTCGCATGCCGGGGCCGCCGGCCGGGCCCTCGTAGCGGATGACCACGACGTCGCCGGGCTTAATCTGCCCGCCGAAGATCGCCTCGCAGGCCTCCTCCTCGGAGTTGAAGCAGCGCGCGGGGCCGGTGTGGCACATCATCGAGGGGTCGACGGCCGCCTTCTTGACGATGCCGCCGTTGGGCGCGATGTTGCCGTGCAGGACGCGCAGGGCGCCCTGGGCGGAGTAGGGGTTGTCGTGGGTGCGGCAGACCTCGCCGTCGGCCGGCTTGGCGCACTTCTCAAGGTACTCGGGGATCGTGCCCATGCAGGTGAGGGCGCTCTCGTCGAGAAGACCGAGCTCGTGCAGCTCGTGCATGACCACGGGCACGCCGCCCACGGCGTAGAGGTCGAGAAGGGGCCTCGGGCCGGAGGGCTGCAGCTTCACGAGGTGCGGCGTGCGGGCGCTCGCGGCGTCCCAGTCGTCCATGGTGATGGGGTGGCCGGCCTCCATGGCGATGGCCGTGAGGTGCAGGACCGTGTTGGTCGAGCCGCCGAAGGCCATGTCGCACTCCATGG
>CAVAUD010000107.1:0-6870 GCA_963591565.1 bacterium | reverse complement strand
CGCCGGCCTTGACCTGGACGCCGCCCCCAACGCGCCCTTGGGTACCTGGTCCACGCCCGACGCCCCGGTGCCTCCCGCCTGGGAGCGGTAGGGGTGAAGCGCGCCAGAGCGGATACCTTTCAAGCTGCAATAGGCGAGAAGGCCGATCCGTCTCAAGGGGAGTTGAACGAAGCCCTTTGAGACGGGAGGCCTTCTCGCTGTGTGGGCTTGAAAAGCCGCTTCCGCCCAGCGCACTTCTCGTCCGATGCGTCTCCGCGCGCAGCTCGTGACAAAAACGCGTCAGTTTGTGACGGTGCTGCTCGCTGCCGCGTCGCGCGTCGTCCTTTTGGCTCTCCCTCAGGCAAAATAGAGGCGATAAGAACGAAGGGACCCCGATGGAAGCGATTCTCTCCACGCTGCGCGCAAGCGTGGCCTCGCCGTACAACGTTGCCTATGCGATTTCTATCGTGCTGCTGCTCACGCGGCTCTCCGCCAGGCCGCGCCTGTGGCTTACCCTGCTGGAGCGCCTGGGCGTGGCGCTTGCTGCCACGTGGGTGCTCGGCACCATCAGTGACCTGGTGTTTCCCAACTCCATCACGTGGACGGTGCTGCCTGCCTGCACGTGCGCCCTGCTCTTCCGGGACTTTCGTGCCCCTGCGCGTGGCGTGCGCCTGTGTCTGCTCATGTGCGCATGGATGTACTCGCTCACGGCGGCGGAGGTGGTGAACGCGCAGGTTCACGGCGGAATCCACGCGGCCGCCGCCGTCTCGCTTACCTACATGCTGGCCGTTCTTGCTGCCGTCTTGCTGCTGGAGCGGCGCGGCTCGCTCGAGGGCCCGGACGTCTCGCTGGCCTCCGTGCTGCCGGTGTTGGTGGTCTGCGTCTCTGGCCTGGCCGCCCGCGCCATTCTTTACCTGCGTAGTGACTTTGGCATGGGCCCGTACTCGGTCAGTACGCTTGAGAGTATTCTGACCTGCATAAACGGGCAGGTAGCCGAGCTCGTGGTCTACTATGCGACGCTGCACCTGGTGCGCGGCTTCGAGGAGCGTCGCCGCCTGCAGGCGGAGCGTCACCTCATGGACGGCCGCCTGGCTGCGCTTGATGCCTACCGAGAGAGCGGAGAGAACCTCCGCGTTCTGCGCCACGAGGTTAAGAACCAGTACGCCTACATCAAGCTTTTGCTTGAGCGCCAGGACTACAAGCGTGCCGAGGAGTTCTTCGGAGAGATGTCCATGCGCGCCAACCCAACGTTTCTGCACGTCAACAGTGGCAACCGCCTGATTGACGACATCGTGAACCTCGAGCTCTCGCGCGCCACGGCGGCGGGCGTGGACGTTGATTCGCGCATTGCCGTGCCGCCCGAGCTGCCCTATGAGGAGATCGACCTGGCAAGCCTGCTCATGAACCTGCTGGACAACGCCATAGAGGCATGCGGAGATGTGTCTGCCGGGCAGAAGTGCGTCCGGCTGGGGATCCTTGCCGACCAGGGGTCTCTTATCGTCAGCGTCTCGAACCCGGCGGCCAAGGCTCCCGTCCAGGTGGATGGGCATCTGCGCACCACCAAGGGCGACGCCAGCCTTCACGGCTATGGCACGGGCATCGTGAGGAAGATTGCCGAGAAGTACGACGGGGTGGTCGATTTCACGTTTGCCGAGGGCGTCTTTACCGCTAAGGTGATGCTCGCGCTGCCCGAGTAGGGTCAGCGCCGCGAAGCCGATCGAGGGAGGGTCAATGCTTCAATTCCACATTGCCGTCTGTGACGACGAGCCCTTTGCGGCCTCGTCCATATCCGCCGCTGCCGAGCGCGAGCTGTCTCGCCTGGGCGCACAGGCGCAGATCGAGGCCTTCAACGGTGTGGAGCCCTTGACGCGCCGGCTTGATGACGTGACCTTTGACCTGGTGCTCCTTGACATAGAGATGCCAGGCATAGACGGCATCACCTTTGGCCGCGCCCTGCGAGACACGGGTGCCAAGACCGAGATCGTCTTTGTCTCAAACAGCGAGGACCGCGTGTTTGAGTCCCTGCCGCTGCGGCCGCTCTCCTTTGTGCGCAAGAGTCACTTCACCGAGGACATGGCCCTGGCCATGGCCGCCTTCGTGCGCACGTGGAAGAGCTCGCGCACAGACAAGATGATCACGCTCAAGATGGCCCACGCCATGGGCACCTTCTCCGCGGACGAGATTCTCTACATAGAGGCCCGCGGCCGAGACAAGATGATGCACATGACAAACGGTCGCGTGGAGACCGTGCTCGTCACGCTCGACGAGCTGGCAGAGCGCCTGGCCCCGCTGGGATTCTGTCGCGTGCACAAGGGGTTTCTCGTCAACTTTGCCCACGTGAGCCAGCTGAGCTCCAAGGGCCTCACCGTGGCCGGTGAGCTCATTCCCATCAGCCGCTCCAAGACCGCCGAGGTCAAGCTTGCCTACATGGACTTCCTCAGCAAGAAGAACGCCGTCATGATGTAGGCGGCTTTTCTGTACTAGAGGCATGCCGCCAAAGATGAGGTCGGCCCTTGCCGCTCACCGATGATTCTTGACCGCTCGCCAGGCGAGAAAAACTGCAACTCGTGACACAAATCATGCACTTCGTGCGCGGCGCGGCTCATTTGGTGCCGCGCCGCGCAGTTTGTACGGTGGCTTAAGACCAGCCAAGCCGACTTCCTATCTTTAGGCCAAGAGGTTGACGCTCGCCTCTGCCCTCCCTTCCGCGGGCCGGCCGCTCTTCTCGCCGGTTCCGCGGCCCATGGAGGGTTGCCAAAGGGACAGTCCCTTTGGCAACCCAGGCACGGGAGGCTGGCGGCGGGGCGTCTCACTTTCTGCCTGCGGGCAATCGCGTTTCGCCCCACACTGGGACGAGGGAAGAAGGGAAGAACATGAAACTCAATGTCACGCGAAGGGGATTCTTGATCAGCGCCGCCTCGGCTGCGGTGATGGCGGGTCTTGCCGGCTGCAAAGCATCGGGTGGCAACGGCGGCAGCGCCTCTGGCGCGAAGAGCTCTGGCAACGCCCAGTACTACAAGAGCGACTACGAGTACACCGATGAAGGCGAAAAGAAGCTCCTCGAAGCCGAGCAGCAGCTCTACACCGACATCGTCGCTGGTGGTACCGTGCTTCTGCGCAATGAGGGCTCCACGCTGCCGCTCTCTCCGTCTGATGGCAAGGTCAGCATCTTCGGCTGCGCTGCGCCGGCATATCTGGGTGGCAAGCCCACGTCCATCTTCAGCGAGGAGAAGCCTCCCTATCGCGGCTTTAACACTGTCATGGCCGAGGCCGGCTTCACCGTGGACGAGGACTGCTGGTCCTTCTACGATGGGGGCAACGAGCCCGTCGCCGGCGTCTCTGCCAACGAGAACGCCTGGAGCGACGTCAGGTCTTCGGGATTTTACGGAAACCTTGGCGGCGTGGCCATCGTTGTTCTGGGCCGCCGCGGTCAGGAAGGTGGCGACGACGGCTCTGCCAAGGATGCTGACTACCTCGCGCTTTCTGCGGAGGAGAAGGACATGCTCGCCGGGGTTGCCGAGCTTCGCCGTTCCGGCACCTTCTCCAAGTACATCGTCATCATGACGTGCACCAACACCATCAGCTGGGAGGATGCTGAGTGGTCTGACGCTATCGACTCCATTCTGTGGCTGGGCAAGATCGGCAAGGAAGGCCTCGACGGTCTTGTCCAGGTTCTTGACGGTACGGCCAACCCCTCCGGCCGCATCACCGACGCCATCTACAAGAACAACCAGAACGTGCCCGTCATGGCCAACTTCGGTGCCATCGACGCAGACCTGAGCAAGCTCTCCAAGGGCAAGGACGATGAGGTCCAGGCCGAGTCTGACTACTGGAAGCCCGGCAACGACAAGGGTAGCCACTGGCGTCGCAACATCGTGTACGCCGAGGGAATCTACCTGGGCTACCGCTATTACGAGACGCGCTACGAGGACAAGGTCATGGGCGTGTCTGGTGTGGGTGATTTTGATTATGCGTCCTACATCGCCTACCCGTTTGGCACGGGCCTCTCCTACACCACCTTCGAGTACACGGACTTCTCCGGTGTGGAGGCAGACGGCGACTTCAAGCTCTCTGTCAAGGTGACCAACACGGGCAAGGTCGCCGGTCGCACCCCAGTGCTTGCCTACGTCCAGTCGCCCTACACCGAGTACGATCAGGACAACGGTATCGAGAAGGCCGCCATCGAGCTTGTGGGCTTTGAGAAGACCGGGATGATCGATCCGGGCGACTCCGAGGACGTGACTATTACAATCCCCAAGAAGGAACTGCGTACGTACGACCCCAACAAGGCAAGGACCTACATCCTGGACGCCGGCGACTACCGCTTCACCATTGCAGGCTCCTCGCACGAGGCCATGAACAACGTCCTGGCCGCAAAGGGCTTTGGCGTCGCCAACGGCATGACTGAAGAGGGTGATGCAGGCATGGTCTTCACCTGGGCAAATGCCACCCTCGATGACAAGACCTTCTCCACCTCCAGCGTCACGGGTCACGACATCACCAACCTCTTCGACGACGTTGACCCCAACAAGAACGAGACCATGAGCAAGCTCAATTCCATCACGTGGATGAGCCGCTCAAACTGGGAGGGTACGTACCCGTCAGAGTCCATCCACCTCGTGTATACCGACGAGGTTGCCGACATGGCAAAGCCCGTGTCTTACAAGGCCGGCAGCGGCGACGCAAGTTCCGTCTCCAAGCACGAGTTTGGAAAGACCGACTCTGACCTCGTCCTCGTTGACATGCATGGTAAGTCCTACGACGATGCCGACTGGGACAAGCTTGTCTCCAAGCTCACCTACGAGCAGATGGTTCAGCTCATCAACGACTCCGCTGCCTCGTTTGCGGTGATTGGCAAGCCGAGGACGGCGGCCGACAACGGGTCCTACGGCCTCTCTACGACTTTCGTCAAGTCGGGCCTCACGGGCCTGAGCCTGCCCACGCCTGAGACCCGCGCGGCAACGTTCGACCGCAACCTGTACGAGCTTGCCGGCAAGTTCGTGGCGGAGAACATGCTTCACGGCTCCACCACTGAGAGCAAGAAGGCCTCTCTGTACGGATGGGCCTGCAACATGCACCGCTCTCCCTACTCCGGCCGTAACTTCGAGTACTACTCGGAAGATCCGTATCTCTCCGGTCAGGCGGTTGCATCCGAGACCAAGGGCGTCACCGAGATGGGCGGTCTCGTGTACACCAAGCACTTTGCTGGAAACGACCAGGAGGAGTACCGTCACGGCGTTCCCTCGTGGATGAACGAACAGGCGCTGCGTGAGATTTACCTCGCGCCCTTTGAGGAAGCCGTCGTCGAGGGCAAGGCCAACGGTATCATGACCGGCTTCCACCGTCTGGGCATGCACTGGACTGGCGAGAGCAGAAGCCTGCTCGTCGACTACCTTGAGGGCGAGCTCGGCTATACGGGCATCACGCTTACGGACGCCTACGAGGCGGACTTTATGGATTCCGTTGACGGTCTGCTTAACGGCAGCCACGCGTGGCTCGATGGCAACAAGTACCTGTCTTGCTACCAGGTGCTTCTCCAGGATGACTACAAGAACGACCCTGTCATGCAGGATGCGGTATACAACGCGACTAAGCGTATCCTCTTCAACTACGCCAACTCGCACATCATCAACGGTCTGTCTCATGACTACCTCATCGGCACCGAGTACGGCATTGCCGGTAAGAAGGACGCCGCAACGTCCTACGTTGAGGAGGCGGGTTCGGTCATGGGGCCGCCTTCCACCAACAACCCCACGGACTTCTTTGACGATAAGACCTATGCGGCCACGATTACCGGCGGCTTTGCGGGACTCACGGTCTTCACAGGCACCTGGGACTACTCCGATGAGAAGGGCCTGGTCCTTTCTGCCGAGGACGGGACTGCCATTGAGGTGACCGAGGACGAGAAGGGTATCTTCTCTTGGACTCTCGGAGATCCCGATACGGGCATGAAGAACCGCATCGCTCGCTACGACTTCGTCAAGGCCGTAAACGAGGGAATGGGTACGAAGTACGCCGTGCCCAACGAGCCTTCCTACGATGTGACGTTTGGTGCTGGCGCGGACGATGCGACAGGCTCTGCACCCGCCGCTCAGGGCCTCAAGTTTGGCGAGTCTGTCACGCTCCCCGAGTGTCCCTTTGAGAGCGCGTCCCAGGAGTTCATCGGCTGGGGTTACGGCGCCAAGACTCTCCAACCCGGCGACGAGGTTAAGGCAGACGAGTACGCTGACATTGACATCGTTGCCACTTGGCAGCCCAAGACCCTTGCGACCGCCAAGGCGCAGGATGGCTTCAAGTTCTCTTACGTTCAGGAGCCTACGGTCCCGATGGTGCTCTACATCGCTGGCAACAAGGTTCGCCTGAACCACATCAATGGCGTTACCTCCACGGGCACCTGGAAGGCCGAGTCCAATGGCTCCGAGCTCAGCCTTGCCATCCTCAACGAGTCTGCTCAGCCCGTTGAGATCTCCGTTGACGACGAGGGTCGTCTCGTGGTGGAGAAGGAGGGCTTCTTCTACGACTGGGGCCGTCCCGATCTTGGCTGGGGCTCCGGCATCTTCCGTACGAGCTTCAAGCACAAGCTTGATCCGAAGGCCCTCCTCGAGAAGTACAACAGGGAGTTTGGCGCCAGTTGTACCACCGTCAAGGCGGTCTCTGGAACGGCGACCTTTGCCGAGACCCCGGACGAGTCTGCTCCTGCGCTGGGATAATTGATCCCCTTCGCGGGCTGGCCGGCAGCCGTCTGGCCGGCCCGCACTTCTCCCAAAAGAACCATCCGGAAACGGAGCATCTTGCATGGCATCTAGCAGCAACAAGAAGGGCAAGCGCAGCGTGAGGCGCATCGTGGGCATCGTGGTCTCGGCCATCGTGGCCGTGGTCATGGTGGGCGTC
>CAVAUD010000106.1:0-6903 GCA_963591565.1 bacterium | reverse complement strand
CTCGACCAACAAGGCGCAGGTCAGGGCCGAGTCGACGCCGCCGGAGAGCCCAGCGAAAACCTTGCCTTTACTCATGCTTGGCACCTTCCTTTGGCGAGACGGGCGCGGCGGGGGCCGCGGGTAAGACGGTCGCGGGGGCCGCGGGGGCGTGGGCGACCGGGGCCGGGGCCGCCGGGTCCAGGCCGACGCGGGCCGCCTCGGCGCGAACGGCCTCGATGATGGCCGCGGCGGCGTAGTCGACCTCGGCCTGGGTCGTCGGGCGGCCGAGCGTCATGCGCAGGCTGCCGGCGGCCGCCTCGGGCGTAAGGCCCATCGCGGCCAGCACGTGCGAGCTCTTCATCTTCGACGCGGCGCAGGCAGACCCCGTGCCCACGCTCACCCCGCGGCGCTCCAGCAAGATGACGAGCCGGCGCGCCTCGAGGCCCGGGAAGCTCACGTGGAGAAGACCGGGAAGCCGCAGCTTGGCCGCGCGCGGGCCCGAGACGACCATCCCGGGCAACGCCGCCGCGAGCTGGGCCTGCAGGCTGTCGCGCAGCCCGGCCAGCCGGCGGGCCTCGGCGGCTCGCCCGGCCTCGGCGAGCTCCAGCGCCGCGGCCATGCCCACGACGCCGGGCACGTTCTCGGTGCCGGAGCGCACGCCGCCCTCCTGGCCGCCGCCGTGCACGAGGGGCCGCAGCGCCACGCCGTCGGCCGCCCAGAGGGCGCCCACCTGCTTGGGGCCATAGGCCTTGGCCGCCGACAAGGTCAAAAGGTCGCAGCCCAGGTTGCTCACGTTGACCGAGACCTGGCCAAAGCCCTGCGACGCGTCGACGTGAAACCAGATCGGGTTGCTCTCCCCCGCCCGCAGGCGGCGCTCGCGCTCCTCGGCCACCGCGCGGCCGATCGCGCGCACGGGCTGCAGGCAGCCGACCTCGCCGTTTGCCAGCTCGACCGAGACCAGGGTCGTCTCGGGTGTTATGGCGGCGGCGACCTCGCCCGCGTCCACACGGCCGTCCGGCCCCACGCCCACCAGGGTATGCGGCCTGCCGGCCACACAGGCCAGGACGCTGTCGTGCTCGGCGACGTCGGTCACGACGTGGCCCGAGGTCGCGGCAAAAGCCAGGTTGTTGGCCTCGGTGGCGCCGGCCGTGAAGGTCACGTTGGCCGGGCGCGCGCCGATCGCGGCTGCCACACGGGCACGGGCGTCCTCGACGGCCGCGCGGGCCCTTCTCGCCAGCGCATAGGGCGCCGAGGGGTTATGGAAGACCTCGGTGAAGTACGGGAGCATCTCGTCAAGGACGCGCTGGTCAACGGGGGTGGCCGCCGCATAGTCGAGGTAGGCGCCGCAGACCGCGCCGGTGTTCTTCTCGCCCATTACTGCTCGCCTCCCTGCGCGGCCGCCCCGCCCGAGTCGATGACCAGGTTCTGGAAACGGCCCGAGATGAACTCGTCGGAGTAGTTGGTGTCGACCCACTGCTCGAAGGCCGTGCGCGCGGGCACGCCGGCGTCGCGGGCCGTCTTGCGGTTGAAGCAGGCCATCGTCATGCCGATGTCGGCGACCAGGTAGACGGCGACCAGCGTGACGAACAGGATCTGGCGCTGGGACGTGGGCATGCCGATCTGGTAGAGCAGGCGCGGCATCACCGTGCGCGCCCAGACCAGGCCGAGGAGCCCCCAGAAGAAGAGGAAGCGCCAGGCGACCCACTTGGTGATGTGGTCGGGCAGGTGCGAGTAGCTCCACGACGTGGCGTTGAACAGGGTCTCCATCGCCCAGCCGGTGACCTGCTCCAGGCCGCCGCCGATCGCGGCCGAGACCAGGAAGATCGCCAGCGCGCCCGCGTTGTGGCGGCGCAGTTGGAAGCACAAGACGGTGAGCAGCACCGCGCCCGTGCCGTAAAGCGGCGAGAACGGGCCCCACACCAGGCCGACGCGGTTCTCGGTGAGGCCTGCCGTGGCCAGCATCCAGATCTCCTCGAGCAGAAGGCCGGCCATGCAGCCGATGAAAAAGATGATGATGACCTGGTACCAGCCCAGGTGCATGTGGTCGATGTACTCGTCGACGGCCTCCTTCGAGGCGCGCCAGCGAGCAAAGACGCGGGCGGGGCCGCGGGCAGCCTGGGCGCGGCGCAGCTCACGCTCCAGGACGTCCTCGGACTCCTCGAGGGCCAGCTCGGCGCGGGCGACGTCTTTGGCGTCGAGCGAGCGGCCCTCGCTCAGCCAGTCCCAGAAGTACATGATGACGCGCACGAACCCCTGGACCACGGCCAGGAAGAAGAGCAGCGACAGTATCGAGAAAACCATGGGTCCTCCGGTTTAGATGCATAGACCCTCTAACGATACCCGACTCCGCCGCCGCAGGCCCCATCTGCGCCAAAAACCCGCCCTTCGGTGTCCCGCCGCAAGCTTCAAACGGTCCGCGAATCTAAAAACGCGACATCTTGGCCGACAAACTTGGAATCCCGAAGTAGCCCAGAAAACCGCGATACCTCTACCTGGGAAAACGCAAACGCGAAGACCCTCGCTACTCACCGCGGCCGAGTTTGTCGGCCAAGATGTGCGATTTTCGCTTTTGGCTGGCGACTTTAGCGTCCGAAACACGAAAAAGGCCAGAAGCTCGAAAGCCTCTGGCCTTTTGAATTCATGGAGCGGGCTACGGGGTTCGAACCCGCGACCTCAACCTTGGCAAGGTTGCGCGCTACCAACTGCGCTAAGCCCGCGTGACGCAAGGAGATATATTACGGGAACACCCCACCCCTTGCAAGCGAAATTTCGAACTTTTTTGGCCAAAGCCCAAAATTTCTTTTCGGCAACGCCGTAACCAGCCCGTTTACCTGCGCGTCTGCGCCCTACCCCAGCTTCTGAGCAAGCAGCTGGTTGAACAGCTTCGGGTTGCCGGACCCCTTGGCGGCCTTCATGCACTGGCCCACAAGGAAGCCCAGGACCTTCTTGTTGCCGTCGCGGTACTGCTGGACCTGGTCGGTGCAGCGAGCCAGGACCTCGTCGACGATCGGCTCCAGGGCACCGGTGTCGGTCACCTGGCGCAGGCCCTTCTCGTCCACGACCTTCTCGGGGTCGTCGTCGGTGCCGTTGACGGCGTCCAGCACCTCGCGGGCCTGGGCAAACGTGATGGCGTCGGCGGCGAGAAGACCGGCGATCGACCTCACCTGCGCAGGCGTCAGCGCGTCGTAGCTGGGCACGAGGTTGACCATGACGTTGCCCACCGTGGGCACGGCCTTGGCGTCGGCTCCCTGGCAGGCCTCCTCGAAGAAGGCGGCCACCTTGGGGTCGCCGGCAAGCTGGGCGGCGTCGGCGCGCTTGAGGCCAAAGTCGGCCATGTAACGATCGCGCTTGGCGTCGGGCAGCTCGGGGATGCGGGCGCGGGCCTCGTCGATGAACTCGTCGGAGAGGTCGAAGGGCGCGAGGTCCGGGTCGGGGAACAGGCGGTAGTCGTCGGCCGTCTCCTTGACGCGCATGACGATGGTGCGGCGGCGCGACGGCTCCCAGTGACGGGTCTCCTGGTAGATGATGCCGCCCTCCTCGAGCACCTCGGCCTGGCGGCAGATCTCGTACTCAAGCGCGTCGTGCAGGCTCTTGAACGAGTTGATGTTCTTCATCTCGGTCTTGGTGCCCAGCTGGTCAGACCCGCGGCGGCGCAGCGACACGTTGCCGTCGCAGCGCATCGAGCCGTTCTCGAGCGAGCAGTCGGAGATCCCCAGCGTCAAAAACGTCTGGCGCAGCTTCTCCATGAACAGGCGCGCCTCCTCGGGCGTGCGCAGGTCGGGCTCGGTGACGAGCTCGATCAGGGGCGTGCCGCAGCGGTTGTAGTCGATGTAGGACTCCGCCGCGCCGCCGATGCGGCCCTCCTCGCCGCCGACGTGCACCATCTTGGCCGCGTCCTCCTCCATGTGGATACGGAAGATGCGGATCGGCGTGGTGTAGGAGCCGTCGGCGTTCTTGTCGATGGTGACGGGGGCCGCGGCCTCCATGCCGCCGGGGGCGACGTTGCCGGTCTCGACGTGGTCGGGGCGCTCGGCCGCGCCCTGGCCAGAAACCTCCAGGTCAAGGTGGCCGTACATGCAGAAGGCGACCGGGCCCTGGGTGGTCTGGAAGTTCTTGGCCATGTCGGGATAGAAGTAGTGCTTGCGGTAGAACATCGAGTGCTTCTGGATCTGGCAGTTGGTCGCCAGGCCCGCCATCACGATCGACTGGATGGCCGCGCGGTTGGGCACGGGCAGGGCGCCGGGCATGCCCAGGCAGACGGGGCACACGTTGGTGTTGGGCTCGTCGTCGTGGGACAGGCGGCAGTTGCAGAACATCTTGGTGTCGAGCGCGGTGAGCTCGGTGTGGACCTCGAGGCCAATGACGGCCTCCCAATCCTTCAGGACCTCGCTGAGACTCTTCATTACAGCTCGCCTCCCTTCCCGGCGAAAGCGGGCGCGACGGCGCCGGCCGCGTCAAAGCCGCGCTCGATGGCGCGCGCGAACTGCAGAAGGCTGCGGTCCTTGAACGCGGGCCCCTGCAGCTGTGCCGAGACGGGCAGGCCGGACTCGGCGCCCAGCCCCAGCGGCACCGAGATGCCGCCGTTGCCGGCGATGTTGTTCGAGATCGTGAACATGTCCGAGGCGTACATCTGCGTCGGGTCGCTTATCTCGCCGAACTTGAACGCGGTGCGCGGAGAGGCCGGCATCAAGATGACGTCGCACTTCTCGTATGCCGCCGTGTAGTCGCGCGTGATGAGGGTGCGGACCTGCTGGGCGGGATAGTAGTACTTGTCGTAGGTGCCGCTCGACAGCAGGTAGGCGCCCAGCATCTGGCGGCGCTTGGCCTCGCTGCCAAAGCCGTGGGCACGCGAGAGGGACGTCTGGTCGGCGAGGTTGGCGCAGCCGGCCTCCTGGTAGCCGTAGCGCACGCCGTCGAAGCGGGCCAGGTTGGAGAAGGCCTCGCACGGGGCGATGACGTAGTAGGCGGCGATGGCGCTCGCGATGTTGGGCAGGTCGACCTCGACGATCTTGGCGCCCTGCTCGGCGAGCTTCTCGGCTGCCTGGTTAAGGGCGGCCTTGACCTCGTCGGTGAGGCCGGCGGCCTCCATGAGGGCGGGCACGACGCCCACGGTCTTGCCCTCGATCGGGTCCTCGAGGTGCTCGAGGAAGTCGACCGGGCAGTCCTGGCTGGTCGAGTCGTACGGGTCGCGGCCGGGGCCCACCAGGGCGTTCATGGCCAGGGCCACGTCGGCGACGCTGCGGCCGAAGGGGCCCACCTGGTCAAGCGACGAGCCAAAGGCCACCACGCCGTAGCGGCTGACGGCGCCGTACGTGGGCTTCATGCCCACGACGCCGCACAGCGAGGCCGGCTGGCGGATCGAGCCGCCGGTGTCGGAGCCCAAAGACAGCGTGACCTCGCCGGCCGCGACGGCCGCGGCCGAGCCGCCCGAGGAGCCGCCGGGCACGCGACTTGTATCCCAGGGGTTGTTGGTGCGGTGGAAGGCCGAGGACTCGGTCGACGAGCCAAACGCGAACTCGTCCATGTTGGCCTTGCCCATGGGCGTGGCGCCTGCGTCCAACATGCGCTGGACGCAGGTCGCGGTGAAGGTCGACTCGTAGTTCTCGAGCATCTTGGAGGCGCAGGTGGTGCGGGTGCCGAGAAGGTGCATGTTGTCCTTGAAGGCAACCGGGACGCCGGCCAGGGGCGCGAGCTTCTCGCCGGCGGCGCGGGCGGCGTCGGTCTTCTCGGCCGCGGCAAGGGCGAGGTCTGCGCTGACCTCGAGGAACGCCTGGACCTCGGGCTCGCGGGCCTCGATGGCGGCGAGAGACGCCTGCGCGACCTCGACGGCGGTGAAGTCGCCGGCCGCGACGCCGGCCGCGATCTGGGCCGCCGAGAGGGTGTCGAAGTTGGCCATTAGCGGTCGCCTCCCTGGTCGCCCAGGATCGAGGGGACCCTGAAGTAACGGTCGTGCGACGCCGGCGCGTTCTTGAGCGCGACGTCGATGGGCAGCGCGCGGACGTCGGTGTCGACGACGTCGGCGCCCATCACGTTGGAGAGGTCGCCGATGGGGTGGAACGTGGGGTCGACGCCGGCGAGGTCGTACTGGCGGATGGGCTCTAAGAGCTCGATCGCCTCGTTCATGTACACCGTCATCTCTTGGAGCTCTTCGTCTGTCAGGGCGATCCGCGCGTAATCCGCGATGCCCGCGACGTCTTGGCTGGATAGAGCCATACATCCTCCTGTCTGGCCGATAAACCCGCCCATTGTACGGCACGCGGGTTGGGCAGGCGCGGCGAGACGGGCGCGCGAAACCAGACTGACCAAATCACGCCGGGGTTTCGACGGGCGTCGCCGGCTCGCGGGCGCCGGTGGCGGTAGGCTAAAAGGCGTCGGCGCCAGGCCCTTCTCCGCCTTAACTGAACAACCTGTTGACCAGGGGATTTATCGTTTATCGCGCGAATCCGAGTGCTAGTATGGGCCTTGGACCCAAGACGAGAGGAGCGTCCTGTCATGAACGAGAAAAAGATCGATGCACTTAACGAGGACGAGCTCAACGACGTCGTCGGCGCCGTCGCGGTCCCCGTCGGAACCCCCATTCGCAACGCGAAGGGCCAAGAGGTGGGTTTCCACAGGACCATCAAGGATAAAACCATCATGTATTATCCGTGCCCCCGCTGTAAGAAACCCATGCACCACGGCACGTTCGACTTTCTCTACTGCGACCCATGTGACTACAACGACTACGGCAGCGCGCAGGATCAGGTTTGGGGCGGCACCGAGGAGGAGCTCGCGGCAGCGTCTCTCTAGCGGCCCCGCGCACCAAAATAAGACGACCCCGACGCAGGAGGGAGCGCGATCATGGCACACGAGAAGCACGAGCTCACCCACCAGGAGCTTGGCCAGGCCACAGGCGCCGGCCGCACCGAAACGAGGGGCTACACG
>CAVAUD010000105.1:0-6948 GCA_963591565.1 bacterium | reverse complement strand
GCCTTGCGGTGGGCGAGCTGCGCGCCGACGGCGGCGTGACCGCCAACGGCTACCTTATGCAGTTCCAGGCCGACATGGCGGGCGCCGACGTGGTGGTGTCAAGCTTAAACGAGCTCTCCGCCGCGGGCGCGGGCTTCGTCGCCGGGCGCTCCGCGGGCCTCTACGAGGGCAACGCCATCTACGAGAAGGTCTCGCGCCGGGTGTTTGAGCCGGCGATGGATGCCGCCGTCGTCGACGCCAAGCGAGCCGGATGGCACCTTGCGCTGAAGCAGGCCACGACGCACTAGCGCGGGGTGCGGCGAGAAATCCGCCTGCTGGCGCCTGCCCGACCGGGCTTCTCGTCGGGAACCCGTCGAGGTGGTACCACCTCGGCAAGAAATCCGTCGAGGTGGCGCGAAAACAGTCCATGAAACGCTCCAAGTGGTGCACGAAGTACCACTTGGAGCGTTTTATTGTGCTGAAGAACGAAGGGGCGAGCCCGTCGCATGCGGTCCTTTGTTTTGCTGAACCTATACGAACACGCCTGCGTTCGTATAGGTTCCTTTTTTATGACAAAACCTTAGCCTCAACTGCGTATTGCCAAGAAACGCGACATTCCGCGAACGGTAGCTAAACTAAATTAATACCACTAAACGCGCTACTAAATTTTGTGTCTGAAGCATTTCAAAGTCCCAGCGTATAGATTGTGGTCAACAAGATCATGCGAGTCGGTTAGGGGCCGACTCTTTGGGGGATTCGCAAAAACAATTTATTTGGAAGGTACTCCTCGACGTGTAAAGAAGCCACACGAGGGAGTTAGGGATAGCTGCGTCGAAATTGCGCAGCAAGAAGGGGAAAGGAACCCATCATGTCCAACATTTCTCGCCGTTCGTTCGTCGGTATGGCCGGGACCGTCGCCGCTGGCGCCGTCCTCGCGGGCTGCAGCTCCGCCTCCGGCTCCGACAGCTCCTCGAGCTCCTCGTCCTCGGACGTCAGCTCCGGCACCTCCGAGGCCAAGGTTCTCACCGGCGGCGGCTCCAACCTCGTCTACGTCATTACCCCGTCCGTCTCCAACCCGGCCTTCAAGTGCGAGGCCGACGCCGCGGCCGCCAAGGTCAAGGAGCTCGGCTACGAGGTCAAGTGCGTCTCTCACGATGACGACGTGAACAAGCAGTCTGAGCTCTTCGACAACGCCATCGCCGATAAGGCCGCCGGCATCATCTGCGACAACGCCGGCGCTGACGCCACCGTCACCCCGGTCAAGAAGGCCTACGACGCCAACATCCCGACCGTCCTCATCGACCGCGAGATCAACGAGACCGGCATCGCCATCGCCCAGATCGTCGCCAACAACTACCAGGGCGCCCAGGGAATCGCCGAGGAGTTCGTGACCGCCATGGGCGAGGCCGGCGAGTACGCCGAGCTCAAGGGCAAGGAGTCCGACACCAACGCCGGCGTCCGCTCCAGCGCCTTCCACGAGATCATCGACCAGTACCCCGACCTCAAGCTCGTCGACACCCAGGTCGCCAACTGGGAGCAGACCGAGGCCTTCGAGAAGACCGAGACCATCCTGCAGTCCAACCCCAACCTCAAGGGCATCATCTGCGGCAACGACACCATGGCCATGGGCGCCATCGCCGCGTGCGAGGGCAAGGACATCAAGATCATCGGCGTCGACGGCTCCGACGAGGCGGCGGCCCAGATCAAGGCCGGCAAGATGGTCGGCACCGCCATGCAGCCCTTCTTCCTCATCGCCCAGACCGCGGCCGAGCAGCTCGACGCCTACCTCAAGAACGGCTCGACCGGCGAAGACGAGAAGCAGCTCATCGATTGCGCCATCGTCACCTCCGCCAACGTTGACAAGATGAGCAACTTCACCTTCACCGAGTAGCCCTCGCCGCCCACCAGGGCATCACGTCTTTGCAACTTCGCGAAGGCCGCCCCTAGGCGACTACGGGCGGCCTTCGCCATCGACCCATACCGAGGGGAGATACGCATGATCAAGAGCAGCAAGCAGCTTATTCGCTCCGCAGCGGCCGTTTCGCTCGTCGCGATCCTGGGCGCTGGCGCTCTCGCCACGACCGGCTGCGTCAAGGTCGTAAAGATCGGCGAGGAAGCTGCCATCACCGGGCAGACCACGTTCGATGCGGCGAGCTCCGTCGACGAGATGTGGGACTCTCAGATTGTCCCCGAGATAACGGGCGAGGCGACCGACCTGGCCACGCTCCTCACCGAGTCTGAGGGCAAGCCTTCCTCCGTCGCGGACAAGTACGCCGTCGGCAGCAGCAAGAAGTGCTTCGCCGTCAAGGGCACGGGTACCGTCGCCTCCGTCAAGGACGGCAACAACGGCGCGCTTATCGTCACGCTCGAAGGCTACTCCGGCGACGCCGAGATCTCCATCCAGGTCGGCCCTGTCTACAAGGGCACGACGATCCGCGACTCGCTGAGCTTCCTCAGCGCGCAGGACTTCACCAACCAGGTCGAGTGGGCCGAGATCTCCTCGTCCATTAACGCGAAGGTCGCCTCGAGCGTCGTCGCCGACCTCGACACGGCGTCCGCCGCTGGCAAGAAGATCACCTTTACCGGCACCTTCTCGGGCGACACCGTCACCATCACCCCGGTCCAGCTCGAGCTCTCGTAGGGGAGGGCGATCTGTATGGCAGATTTCGAGATGGACGACTCCGTCCTCATCCACGCGGACCACATCGACAAGATCTATCCCGGCACCAAGGCACTCGATGACGTCTCCTTCGACGTCCTGCGCGGGAAGGTAAACGTTCTTATCGGCGAGAACGGCGCCGGCAAGTCCACCCTTATGAAGATCCTTGCCGGCGTCGAGCAGCCCTCGAACGGCAAGATCTACATGGAGGGTCGCGAGGTCAGCTTCAAGGACATCGACGCCGCCCGCGCCGAGGGCGTCTGTATCATCTTCCAGGAGCTGAACCTCTTCCCGAACCTCACCGTCTACCAGAACATGTTCATGGGCCGCGAGCAGCTCAAGGGCGGCGTCGTGGACAATAAGGAGCACATCGAGCGCACCAAGCAGGTCCTTGCGCGCCTCGAGAACCCCATCGACCCGAGCACGCTCGTTGGCGACTTGCGCATCGGCCAGCAGCAGATCATCGAGATCGCGCGCAACTTGGTCCAGGCCGACAACCTCAAGCTTCTCATCATGGACGAGCCGACCTCCTCGCTCGACAAAAACGAGGTCAACCTGCTCTTCAAACTGATTCATGAGCTCACCGACCAGGGCGTCTCCATCGTCTATATCTCCCACCGCCTCGAGGAGATCATGGAGATCGGCGACCACGTCACCATCTTCCGCGACGGCCGCTTTATCTCCGATGCCGACGTCAAGGATGTTGACGTGAGCTGGATTGTCGAGCAGATGGTGGGCGAGGACAAGAAGTACCCCGTCTTCAACCGCGAGGTCGACTGGTCCAAGCAGCAGACTGTCCTCAAGGTGCGCGACCTGTGCCTGCCCAAGCCGGGCGGCGGCTACCTGGTTGACCACGTGAGCTTTGAGCTCAAAGCAGGCGAGGTGCTGGGCGTTTACGGCCTTCTCGGCGCTGGGCGCACCGAGATGCTCGAGTGCCTGATGGGCCTACATCCTGAGTCGACGGGCGACATCGAGCTCTACGGTGAGAAGATCGTGCCCAAGAGCATCGCCGAGCAGATCGACCGCGGCTTCGCCATCGTGCCGGAGGACCGCCAGGGCGAGGGTCTCATCCAGACCATGGATATCGAGCGCAACCTGGTTATCTCCAACCTCAAGAAGTACACGAATGGCCCCGTGATCGCGCAAGGCAAACTCGACGAGGCGGCCGGCTCTCAGATCGACGACATTCACATCAAGGTCGCCGACAAGAAGCTCCCGATCCTCTCGCTGTCAGGCGGCAACCAGCAGAAGGTCGTCATCGGCAAATGCATCCTCACGGACCCGAAGGTGCTGCTGCTGGACGAGCCGTCCCGCGGCATCGACATCAGCGCAAAGACCGAGGTCTTCGAGATCATCCACCAGTACGCGTCGCGCGGCCTGGCCATCGTGCTCGTTTCTTCCGAGCTCGAGGAGATCATCTCGGTGACCAACCGCGTGCTCGTCCTCTCGAACGGCAAGCTCACCGCCGAGTTCGACAGCCGCAAGGTCTCCGACGACGACCTTGTGCTCGCTTCCTACAAGGGCCACCACGCCGAGGCGTAGGACCCGTCCCAACCTTCGAAAGGAGAATCCAGCATGGGCGAGAAGAAGTCCAACAACGATCTCGTAATGCTCCTGCTCAAGGGGCGCACCCTCATCGTGCTGCTGGCCCTGTTCATTTTCTTTAGCATCGCTGCGCCGAACTTCCTGTCGGTCTCCACGATGCTGCTCATCGGCAAGCACGTCGCGCTTTACGGCATCCTCGCCGTGGGTATGACCTACGTCATCATCACGAGCGGCATCGACCTGTCTGTCGGCGCCGTGGTGGGCTTCGCCGGCATGATCGTCGGCGGCCTGCTGCAGGAGGGCCTCACCATCGAGCCCCTTGGTGTGACGCTCTACTTCAGTGTGCCTGCCATCTTCGTCATCGCGCTCGTTCTCGGCGCGCTTATCGGCGCCATCAACGGCCTGATCATCACCAAGCTCAAGGTCCCGGCATTCATCACCACGCTTGGCACCATGTACGTGCTGCGCGGCTTCGCCAACCTGCGTTCCAACGGCGCCACCTACTCGTCCCTCACGGGCAACGAGGCCCTCGGCAACACGGGTTTTGAGTTCTTCGGCTCCACCACCTTCGGCGTCCCCAACGGCCTGATCATCTTCATCGTCATCGCCGTCATCGCCGGCTTCGTCCTCTCCAAGACTTCCTTCGGCTGGCATACCCTGGCCATCGGCGGCAACGCCAAGGCCGCCAAGTTCTCCGGTGTCAAGGTCGATAAGGACACCATCCTCGTCTACGTCATCTCCGGCGCCTGCGCCGCCATCGTCGGCGTGATCACCACCTCGCAGCTCATGGCTGCTCACCCGGCCACCGGCGAGTCCTGGGAGATGAACGCCATCGCGGCGACCGTCCTCGGCGGTACCTCGATGTCCGGCGGCATCGGTACCATCTCCGGCACGGTTCTCGGCGCTTTCATCATCGGCGTCATCAATGACGGCATGGTCATGTGCGGCGTTTCCGAGTTCTGGCAGATGGTCATCCGCGGCGTGGTCGTTGTCCTCGCGGTTGTCATCGACGTCGCCCAGCGCCGCCTCCAGGCAAAGATCGCCCTGCAGGCCAAGGCTCCCGCCGCGCCCGCAAAGTCCGAACCCGCTCCCGCGTCGGCGTCGAAGGAGTAGCAATGAAGCGTTCCGGAATCCTCAACGCCCAGCTCTCGCGCCTCATCGCCGCGCTCGGGCACAAGGACACGTTCATGATCGGCGACGCGGGGATGCCGATTCCCGCGGGCGTGGAGGTCGTTGACCTGGTTCTTGTGGGCGGTGTGCCGACCTTCAAGCAGGTCGTCGATGCCGTGGCCGCCGACACCGTGGTCGAGCACTACACCGTCGCCTCCGAGATTCATGAGAAGAACCCTGAGCTCGAGGCGTATCTTGCCGAGACCTTCTCGGACGCGACGATGGACGAGCTACCCCACGATGAGCTCAAGAAGATGTCGGCGGGGTGCCGCTTTGCCATTCGTACCGGCGAGTTCACGCCGTACCCCAACGTCATCCTGCGAGCAGGCGTAGCGTTTCCCGCCCAGCGCCAAGCCGCTTCCCTGGGTGGCGTCTCTTCCTCCCTTCCCTTACGGCGCCCCTCCCCTAAAGTGGACAAAGGGATAGTCCCTTTGTCCACTTTTTCGCGTATTCGCATCGAGCTATTCAGGAGGTTCTTATGTCACAGGCCAAGGTCCTGAGCTTCGGCTCGCTTAACCTCGACTTCGTTTACCAGGTCGACCACATCGTCGCCGGCGGCGAGACGATCGATGCCGGCGAAGTCCAGACGCACTGCGGCGGCAAAGGGCTCAACCAGTCCATCGCGCTCGCCCGCGGCGGCGCGGACGTCGCGCACGCGGGCATCGTGGGCGCCGACGGCGACGCGCTTCTCGGTATCTGCCGCGACTCGGGCGTCGATGTCTCGCGGGTGCGTGTGGACGCGGGCCGAAGCGGCCACGCCATCATCCAGGTCGACAAGCACGGCCAGAACTCGATCATCCTTTTTGGCGGGACGAATCGCGCCGTGACGCAGGAGTACATCGACGAGGCGCTCGACGGCTACGGCGAGGGCGACCTTATCGTGCTGCAGAACGAGGTCAGCATGCTGCCGCAGGTCATCGAGTCGGCCTCGGCCCGCGGCATGCGCGTCGTGCTCAACCCGAGCCCGTTCGACGGGCGCATCGGTGAGTGCGATCTCGGGCTCGTCTGGCTCTTCTTCGTAAACGAAATTGAGGGCGAGCAGATCACGGGCGAGAAGGAGCCGGCGCGGATCCTCGACGTGTTTGCGGAGCGCTACCCGAACGCGAACGTGGTGCTTACCCTCGGTTCCGAGGGCGCGGTCGCTCAGTTCGGCGGCGAGCGCTTTGAGCAGCCCATCATTCCCACGACGGTGGTCGACACCACGGCGGCGGGGGACACCTTCACGGGTTTCTTCCTGGCCGAGTACCTGCGCGTCGGGGACGTGGCGCGCTCCATGCTCACGGCGGCGCAGGCGAGCTCGATCGCCGTCTCGCGCGCGGGCGCGGCGCCGAGCATCCCGACCCTGGAAGAGGTCGGCGCGGCGCTGGATGCGCTCGAGGAGTAGCGGGCGCCGGCGCGTTGCCCATGCTCTCTGATGTTGCGGAAATCGGGGTGATGGCAGCGATTGGCCTGCCGGAGGGCCCGAATGTTGCGAATAACGGGGTGATGGCAGGGATTTCTTGCCATCACCCCGATTTACGCAACAGGCCCGTTCGCCCGACTGCCATCACCCTGATTTACGCAACGCGGTCGCCCGCTCCGGCGCCGTCGGCCTG
>CAVAUD010000104.1:0-7073 GCA_963591565.1 bacterium | reverse complement strand
GCTGCGCTGACGGTCAAGAAGACCGCCGAGCAGTCCGGCTCTGCCGAGGGCGGCGCCTTCAAGCTGGGCGAGACCATCAACTACACCATCACCGTGACCAACACGGGCAACCAGACCGTGACCGACGTCAAGGTCTCCGACCCCAACGCCGATGACTTTGGCGAGCAGACCGTCGAGTCCCTGGCCCCCGGCGAGTCCAAGAGCTTCCCCGCCACCCACAAGGTGACGCAGGCCGACATCCTTGCCGGCGAGGTCGTGAACACCGCGACCGCCAAGGGCACCGACTCCAAGGGCGGCGACGTCGACGGCGACGGCACCGACACCAAGACCATCGACGAGCTCAACACCACCCTCACGGTCGAGAAGACCGCCTCGGCGCCCGCCGACGGCGTGTCCTACAAGCTCGGCGAGACCGTCACCTACACCATCACGGTGAAGAACGACGGCAACGTCGACTACAACAACGTCGTCGTGACCGACGCCAAGGCCGGCCTCTCCGAGACCATCGAGACCCTGGGCGTGGGGGAGACCAAGACCTTCTCCGCCACCCACACCATCACCGAGGCGGACATCGTTGCCGGCGTCTACGCCAACACCGCGACCGCCAAGGGCGACTCCGTCACCGACGGCAAGGGCAACGACCACAAGGTCACCGGCGAGGACACCGAGACCATCGGCGGCGACTCGACCGACAAGAAGATCGACGAGGGCAACGCCGACCTGGCCGTCTCCAAGACCGTGACCAACCAGGGCACGGGCGAGAACGGCGCCTTCAAGCTCGGCGAGACCATCGAGTACAGCATCACCGTCACCAACAACGGCAACCTGACGGCCAGGAACTTCCAGGTCGTCGACAACAACGCCGACGGCTTCGAGCCCGTGACCATCGCGTCTCTCGCCCCCGGCGAGACCAGCGAGGCCATCGTCGCCAAGCACGTCGTGACCTCCGACGATATTCTCGCCGGCGGCGTCAAGAACGTGGCCACCACGACCGCCGGTTCCACCGACGACGACAAGGTGACCCCGAACCCGACCCCGGGCGAGGTTGACACCGATGTCGACGGCGTCGACGCGACCCTCGAGGTCTCCAAGGTCGCCGCCGCGCCCGCGACCGGCGCCTACAAGCTGGGCGAGACCGTCACCTACACCGTGACCGTCGCCAACAAGGGCAACGTGCCTTACTACAACGTTGTAGTCAGCGACGCCCAGACCGGCCTTAACGAGACCGTCGCCACCCTTGGCGTGGGCGAGTCCAAGCAGTTCACGACCACCCACGTGATCGACGAGGCCGACATCGTCGCCGGCACCTACGTCAACGTCGCGACCGCCACGGCCGACCCGGTCAAGGATCCCGCGACCGGCCAGGACGTCATCCCGTCCGGCGAGGGCTCCGAGACCATCGGCGGCAAGGACGGCGAGAAGCCCATCGACGCCGCTGACCCCAAGCTGGTCATCACCAAGACCAGCGACGTGGCCGAGGGCACCCTGCTCAAGGAGGGCGACGTCGTCAACTACACCGTCACCGTCAAGAACACCGGCAACCTGACCGTGACCAACATCGCGGTCGACGACCAGCTGGCCGGCGTCGTCCTCGCCGAGGACGAGAGCGCCGTCATCGACAGCCTGGCCCCCGGCGCCACCGCGACCCTGCACTACAGCTACACCGTCACCCAGGCCGACGTCGTGGCCGGCCAGGTGGCCAACCACGTCACCGCCTCCGCCGACAACCCGTCCGACAAGGTCACCGATGTTGTCCCCGGCGACAAGACCGACCCGACCGAGGCCGTCGGCGCTTCCCTGTACATTGAGAAGACCGCCGACAAGGGCGAGGACGTGGCCGCTGGCGACGTCATCACCTATACCATCAAGGCCACCAACAACGGCAACGTCGACCTGACCGGCGTGGTCGTGACCGACGAGCTCACCGGCTTCGCCAGCGAGAGCTTCGACCTGGCGCGCGGCGAGTCCCGCGAATTCACTACCACCTACACCGTGACCGAGGCCGACCTGGTCGCCGGTAAGGTCGTCAACGTGGCCGGCGCCACCGCGACCGACCCCAAGGGCGGCGACGTCGACGGCAAGGGCGAGACGACCTCCACCACCGAGGCCATCGACGGCGCCCTGACTGTCGAGAAGACCCCGGCCGCCGGCTCCTACGCCGCCGGCGACACCGTGACCTACACGATCAAGGTCACCAACAACGGCAACGTCACCGTGACGGGTATCACCGTGGCCGACGCCAAGACCGGCTTCAGCCAGTCCGACGTCACCCTTGCCCCCGGCGAGAGCCGCGAGTTCGAGACCAGCTACACCGTGACCGACGACGACATCGCCGCCGGCAAGGTCGAGAACCGCGCGACGGCCGACGGCACCGACCCGGCCGGCGACCCCGTCCACGGCGAGGTCACCAACACGGTCGACAACCACAAGCAGGACGACCCCGACAACCCGGGCGACGCCAGCCTCAAGAGCCCCGTCTCCGTCGAGGATCCCGACGACGTCACCTACAACGGCGGCTCCCAGAAGCAGAGCCCCGTCGTGACCGACGCCGATGGCAACACCCTGGTCGAGGGCGTCGACTACGACCTCGTCTACAGCGAGGACACCACCAACGCCGGCACCATCACGGTCACCGTCGTTGGCAAGGGCAACTACACCGGCAAGGTGGACGCCAGCTACCAGATCAAGCCGGCCGTTCTCACCGTCACCACCGGCTCTGCCACCAAGTCTTATGACGGCACCGCGCTGACCAACGACGAGCTGACCATCGAGGGTCTTCTCGGCAGCGACTTCGTGGTTGCCAGCACCACCGGCAGCCAGACCCTGGTGGGCACCAGCAAGAACACCTACCAGATCGACTGGCGCGGCGCTAAGGCCTCCAACTACACCATCGTCGAGGAGCTTGGCTCCCTGACGGTGACCGAGGCCGTCCCGGTGCCCACGCCCGTCACGCCGACCACGCCGGACAACCCGACGCCGACCACGCCGGACAACCCGACGCCGACCACGCCGGACAACCCGACGCCGACCACGCCGGACAACCCGACGCCGACCACGCCGGACAACCCGACGCCGACCACGCCGGACAACCCGACGCCGACCCCGACGCCGAGCGACGGCGGCAACACCCCGGCCCCGGCCCCGACGCCCGACAACGGCGGCGCCGCTGACGAGCAGCCCGCTCCTCTCGACACCGTGGTTGAGGCTCTCGAGACCGTCGCCGAGACCGTGACCGGCGAGCCCGTCGCCAACGGCGAGACGATCTACGACGAGTCCAACCCGTTGGGCACCACGCAAAACAGCTGCTGGGTCCACTTCTGGATGTTCGTCGGCATCATCGCGACCGCCGTCTACGGCCTGGTCGTGTGGTTCCACCGCATGAACCACACCAAGAAGCTCCGCAAGAACATGAACGACCTTCTTGGTGGCAGCGACGGCGAGGGCGCCAAGCCCGTCGACACCACCAACCCCGCAGGAATGGAGGCTTAAGCCATGAAGAAGAACAACTACCTGGTCATGGGCCTCGCGGTGCTTGTCTCGGCCTTGCTGATTTGGCTGTGGTTCCACCTGGGCTTCAACAAGGTCGACAACCCGCTTGACCTTGTCGTCTCTGTCCTGTGGTGGGTCGTGGACGCGCTGGTCGTTGTGGGCATCGTCCGCTTCGAGCAGTCGCGCCAGCGCCAGATCCGCACGATCTACGTGGCGCCCAACGCCTTGTTCAACTCCGAGCGCGGCGTTGTGAGCGTCCAGGATGCCGAGGCCCGCGTGGACGTCATGCAGTCCATCCTGGAGCACCTGGCCTACGACTTCTCGAACGAGGACATGCCCGGTAAGGACGCGTTTGAGTACCGCTACGTCGTCCAGACCGACGAGTACGAGAAGCCGGTCGAGACGGCCCCCGAGGACCGCGTCGAGGCCTTTGAGGCCCCGGGCGGGGCGGGGGAGACCGACTCCGCCCCCGAGCCCACCTGGCGCGGCAAGGTCATCAAGATCGACAGCCAGAACGGCAACGTCGAGACCGCCTTCAACGACCTCGCCAGCCTGAAAGCCGCTCTCGCCGCGTAGGGCTTCTCGCCACAGTTCTTAAACCCCGGCCCGCCTGATCTAGCTACATCAGGCGGGCCGGTTTTTTTGTTGCTGGGTTTGATTGCCTGAGGAGCGGATGGGCACCGTCTGGGAATTCGCGCGACTTTACCCCGCGCCGGACAACAACTCTGACTTATGTTGGATCTACAGCGATTCGCCGAGTATCCGACCGCTTTAGGCTCTTCGCCAACTGGGCAAACGTGGCGAAAAATCGGCGGGATACTCGGCGTTTCTGTGTAGATCCAACATAAGTCAGAGATGCGATTTAGAACGGTGCTGTGGGGCCGAATCGGTGCCGTGGGCCGCCGTGGGGCCGCCGCAAGACCGCCGCAGGGCCGTTGCCGCGAATCCGCCCTTAGACCCCCAGGGCCTGCAGGACGAACATGATCACGGTGAGAATGACGACGGCGATGATGGTGAACCAGGTCAGGGCGTTCCAGGCCTTCGAGTTGGCGTGCTTGCCCAGGACGTGCTTGTCGCTGGCGATCAAAACCATGAAGACCAGCAGGACCGGCAGCAAAATACCGTTGATGACCTGCGCCAACATCATGATGCCGAACAAGTTCACGTTGGGCATGATGACCACGACGGCCGAGAAGATGATGACGGCCGTGATGATGCCGCGGTAAACCGGGGCCTCCTGCCAGTTGCGGTCGCTGCCGCGCTCCCAGCCAAAGGCCTCGCAGATGGCGCTCGACGTGATGCCGGGCAGCACGCACGCGGCCAAGAACGACGCGCCCACCAGGCCCGCGCCAAAGAGCAGCTGCGCGTAGTCGCCCACCAAGGGCGCCAGCGCGGTCGCGGCGTCCTCGGCGCTCGAGACCTCGATGCCCGCGGGGAACAGCACCGCGCCCGTCGTCAGGATGATGAACCAGCTGATGATGCTCGCCACGACCGAGCCGGTCACGGTATCGATGCGCTGGTAGGGGAGGTCCTCGGCGTTCGCGTTCTTCTCGACCACGTTGCTCTGCGCCAGGAAAATCATCCACGGCGCGATGGTGGTACCGATGTTTGCGACCAGCACGCTGAAGTACGTCGGGTCGGTCGAGAAGCGCGGGATCAGGGTAGCGTTGAGGGCGTCTCCCCAATCGGGCCCGACCATGACGCCGGCCACGACGTAGGTGACAAACACGCAGCTAATCGCCAGCAGGATCTTCTCGATGCGGTGGTACGAGCCGCTCATGGTGAGAAGCCAGATGGCCAGCGCCGCGGTGGGCACGCTCACGATCGCGGGCACGCCAAAGAGCGCGAGGCCCGAGGCGATGCCGGCGAACTCGGACAGCGTGACCGTGGTGTTGGATATCAAAAGTGCAAGCATTGCCAAGGCGGAGAGACGCACGCCGAACTGCTCGCGGATAAGCGACGCGAAGCCCTTACCCGTGACGCACCCCATGCGAGCTGCGGTTTCTTGCGCAACGATGAGCAGCAGGCACATCACCGGCACGGTCCACAGCTGGCCGTAGCCAAACAGGGCGCCCGCGCTGGAGTACGTGGCCACGCCGCCCGCGTCGGCGCCGGCCAAGGCCGCCACCATGCCGGGGCCCATCGCGGCAAGCACGCGCTTGGGGTCGAGCTTCGAGCGCGCGGGCTTCTCGCCGCCGCGCCCGCCGTTGCCCTGCCCCGCGCGGCCCGCGGCCTTCTCTACCTGCGTCTTCTCTTCTGCCGCCACGCTACGCCCCCACAAAGACCGGAGCCAGCAGGCCAACGGCGCAGATGAACACCGCCAGCGCCACGACCATGGTGGTCAAGGAAAGCGAGAAGCCCGAGGTGTCGAGGTTCTTCTCGTCACGTCGGCGAAGAATCACCAGGTAGAGCGGGCAAAGCAGGAACGAGACAAACACCGCGACCGCCGCCGCGCCCAGGCCCAGCGAAAGGCCGGGCACAAACGAGGCCAGGCCAGCGTCCAGACGCAGGCTCTTCAAGGCCAGGGAAGTTAAAACCATGATGCCCGCGATAACGACGCCCAGGCCCAGGCTCTTCACGGTGAAGCCCAGCATAGAGGGGGAGTCCTCGTCGTCGGGGTCGTTTTGCAGGAAGAAGTTGATGACGTAGCTCATCGAGTCGCCGGCCAGGACCAGGGCAGCCGGCAGGGCCGCGCCGCTCAGCAAAAGCAGCAGCGGGTCGGCGGCGTCGGCCATCGGCGCCGCGGCCGCCAGCACGACAACCCCGATGATCCACAGCAAGAACCACGCGTTTCTCCGCAGCAGCCACACCAGGTCGCCGCCGTGCGCGTTCTCGTCGTCGGCCGTGGGGCCGCCGGCGATCTGCAGGTCCTCGGCGTGCTCCTCCTCCAGGACGTCCAGCGCGTCGTCGACGGTGACGATGCCCAGCATGTGGCCGTCGTCGGCCACGACGGGCATGGCCAGCAGGTTGTACTTGGCGATGTTCTCGGCCACGTCCTCCTGGTCGTCCTCGGGGCTGGCGGTGATGACCTCCTCGGTGCAGATGTCCTTGAGGACGGTCGCCGGGTCGGACACGATGATCATGTTGAGGGTCACGACGCCGGAGAGCTTGTTGTCCTCGTCGGTGAGGTAGACGTAGCGCACGCTCTCGAAGTCGTCGTCCAGGCCGCGCAGCAGCTCGACGGCGTCGGCCACGGTCGCGCCCTCGTCCAGCGCGGCGAACTCCGAGGTCATGATGCGGCCGGCGGTGTCCTCGCGGTAGCCCAAAAGCTGGCGGATGGCGCGCTGCTCCTGCACGCCCATGAGGCGCAGGAGCTTCTCGGCCTTGTCGTAGTCCAGCTCGCTGACGAGCTCGGCCGCGTCGTCGGGGTCCATCTCGGACAGCATGCTCGCGGCGTCGCTCTCGTTCATGTTGCCCATGAGCTCGGCGGCCATCGCGTCGTCGTCGAACTCGGCCATGGCGCCGGCTCGCTGCTCGTCGTCAAGCTGGGCAAACACCTGGCCGCGCAGGCGCGGGTCCAGGCGCTCGATGATGTCTGCGATGTCGGCGGGGTGCATGTCGTCCAGCGTCTTGTGCGAGACGCT
>CAVAUD010000103.1:0-7191 GCA_963591565.1 bacterium | reverse complement strand
AGGGAGAAAGGACACGTCATGAGAATCGGAGCGCTTGAGGCGGGCGGGACAAAGATGGTGTGCGCCATCGGGGACGAGACGGGGGCGATCTTCGAGCGCGCGTCCTTCCCCACCCTGACGCCGGAAGAGACCCTGCCGGTGCTGACCGGCTGGTTTGCCGAGCGCGGCATCGAGGCCCTGGGCATCGGCGCCTTTGGGCCCACCGGGGTCGACCCCGCCTCGCCCACCTTCGGCGACATCCTGGAGACGCCCAAGGTCGCGTGGCGCGGCTGCCACCTTAGGCAGGCCTTCGTCGACGCCCTCGGCGTGCCCGTGGGATACGACACCGACGTCAACGTCGCGTGCCTGGGCGAGGCGACCTTCGGCGACTCGAAGGGCATGCAGGACCTGGTCTACGTGACGATCGGCACCGGCGTGGGCGCGGGCGTCATCTTGGGCGGGCGCCTCTTGCACGGCATGCTCCACCCCGAGGCGGGCCACATGCTGGTGACGCGCGTGCCCGGCGACGAGGGCCCCTGCCACTGCCCGAGCCACGCGTGCTGCCTGGAGGGCATGGCCGCCGGCCCCTCGATCCAGGCGCGCTGGGGCAAGCCGGCCGTCGAGCTGGCCGATAAGCCCGAGGTCTGGCAGATCGAGGCGGACTACCTCGCGCAGATGTGCGCGAACCTCGTGCTGGTCTATTCTCCGCGCCGCATCATCTTGGGCGGCGGCGTCATGCACCAGGAGCAGCTCTATCCCCTGGTACGCGAGAAGACCCTCGATTACCTGGGCGGATACATCACCGCGCCCGAGCTTGGCGACATCGAGGGCTACATCACGGCGCCGAGCTTGAACGACAACCAGGGCGCGATGGGCGCGCTTGAGCTGGGCCGGCGCGCCCTTCTCGCCGAGGCTTAAAACGGCACGGGCGCGCTAGCGGTATAGTCGCGTTTATGGCACGGCATTGCAAGGCAGGCCGACAAGGAAAAGGAGCAAAGATGTCTGGCCAGTTCCATGAGTTGATTTTCTTGGACCCGGTTTTTCACGAGAAGATCTGGGGAGGCCGCGAGCTGCACGACGAGTGGGGCTACGAGATTCCCGACGGGCCGATCGGCGAGTGCTGGGCGATCTCGGCGCACCCCAACGGAGACTGCCGCGTGCGCGGCGGGGCCTTTGCGGGCAAGTTCCTCTCGCAGGTGTGGGACGAGGCGCGCGAGGTCTTTGGCCTGGTGCCCGACGGGCGCGGCGGGCAGGCGCGCGAGTTCCCGCTGCTGGTCAAGATCTTGGACGCCAAGGACGACCTCTCCGTCCAGGTCCACCCCGACGACGCCTACGCCGCCGAGCACGAGAACGGCTCGCTCGGCAAAAAGGAGTGCTGGTACGTGCTGGGCTGCGAGGAGGGCGGCACCATCATCGTGGGGCAGCGCGCCAAGGACGCGGCCGAGTTCCGCCAGATGGTCGACGAGGGCCGCTGGACGGAGCTTCTGAACGAGGTCCCCATCCACAAGGGCGATTTCTTCCAGATCGACCCCGGCACCATCCACGCCATCAAGGGCGGCACCGTCATCCTCGAGACCCAGCAGTCGAGCGACGTCACCTACCGCGTCTACGACTACGACCGCAAGCAGGCCGACGGCACCTGCCGCCCGCTGCACATCGAGCAGAGCGTCGAGTGCGTCGACTTCGCGGCGCCGGCCGTGACCAGCGGCAGCGTCGCCACTCCGCAGATCGGCGGCATCCAGCACCTCGCCGACACCGACCGCTACGTCGTTGACCTGGTCACGGTTGACGGCGAGAAGGTCTTCTCGTCCATCCCCACCTTTAGGTGCGCAAGCGTCATCGAGGGCGCCGGCGAGGTCGCGGGCGCGGCCGTCAAGCGCGGCGACCACTTCATCGTGCCGGCCGGCTTTGGCGACGCGCACTGCTCGGGGCAGATGAAGCTCGTCGTGAGCCGCGTGCCGACGACGGCGTAGGGCACGGGGCGCAGGGCCCGGGGCGCAGGGCCCGCTCGATAGAAGAATCCCCCGCACTTTCGGTCACTTTCGAGAAGAAAACTGACCGATTGTGCGGGGGATTTTTGTCTAGCGGCGAGAAAGGCGGCTGGGCGTGTCGCCACGCGCCGGCCGGTGCGGGCGAAACTAGCCGCGGACGCGGGCGACGGCCTCCATGGCGCCCTTGCAGGCCTCGGTGACCGGGGTGAAATCGCCGTCGGCGAACAGGCCCGGCTTGACCATCCAGGTGCCGCCGCAGGCGACGATGGACTTGGAGGAGAGGTACTCCTCGACGTTTGCCGTGCTCACGCCGCCGGTGGGCATGAAGCGGTGGCCGACGAAGGGGGCGCACAGGGCGTTGATGGTGTTCAGGCCGCCGTACTGGGCCGCGGGGAAGAACTTGGTGACGTTGAGGCCGAGCTTGCGGGCGGCGGTCACCTCGGAGGGGGTCACGGTGCCGGGAAGCACGGGCACGCCCAGCTCGATGCAGTGGGCCACGACCTCGGCGTCGAAGCCGGGGCTCACGATGAACGCGGCGCCCGCGGCCACGGCCTCGTCGACCTGCTCGACCGAAAGGACGGTGCCGGCGCCGACGCAGATCTCGGGCACCTCGTCGTGCATGGCCTTGATGCAGGCGGCGGCGCACTCGGTGCGGAAGGTCACCTCGGCAGAGGGCATGCCGCCGGCGACCAGCGCGCGGGCCATGGGAACGGCGTCCTCGACCTTATCGAGAACAACAACCGGCACGATGGCCAGCTCGTGGAGCTTCTCGTAGAAATCCTCGTACATGGCAATTCCTTTCTCGCCTGCCCGGCCGGTCTTCTCGCCGGGAGAAAACCGGCTCGGGCACATGAAACTTTGAACTAATCGCACGCGGCCGCGCGACTGCGGGGACGGACCGCGCGATTGCGGAGACGCCCCTAGCGGGCCACGCGGGTCGCGCCGCCGGAAGCGGCCACGCCGGCGATCTCGGCCTCGGTCACGAGGTTGACGTCGCCGCGGACGGACAGCTTAAGGACGCTGGCCGCGATGGCGTAGTCGATGGTCTTCTGGCCGTCGAAGCCGTTGAGCATCGCGTGGAGCAGGCCGGCGTTGAAGGCGTCGCCGCCGCCCACGCCCTCGAGCACGTTGACGTCGTGCATGGGGCTGAACCAGTGCTGGTCGCCCTCGGCCTGGTAGAGCATGCCCATCCACTGGGAGTGCTCGGTGGAGTAGACGTTGCGCACGACGGAAGCGACGACCTGGCAGCCGTACTCGGCGCAGATCTGGCGGGCCATCTCGACGTAGGAGTCGCGCTCCTCGATGCCGTGGGACAGCGAGCCGGAGACGCAGGTCATGCCCAGCGCGTAGGGGGCGTCCTCGTCGTTGGCGATGCAGACGTCGACGTAGGGCATGAGGCCCTTGACGACGGACTGGGCCTTCTCGGGCGTCCAGAGCTTGCCGCGGTAGTTGAGGTCGAAGACGGTCTTGATGCCCTTGGCGCGGGCGGCGGCCAGGGCCTCCTTGCAGGCGACGGCCATCTCGTCGGAGACGGCGGGGGTGACGCCGGAGACATAGAAGACCTCGACGCCCTCGAGGATGGCGTCCCAGTCAAGCACCTCGTGGGAGGCCAGGTTCATCGCGGAGTACTTGCGGTCGTAGACGCAGCCGTTGCCGCGCTGGGAGGCGCCCAGCTCGAAGTAGTAGGTGCCCAGGCGGTCGCCGTCGCGCACGACGCGGGAGGTGTCGACGCCGTAGGCCACCAGGCCGCGAAGGGCGCAGTCGCCGATGCGGTTGGCCGGCACGACCGAGACGTAGGCCGCGTTGTCGCCCTGGTAGGCAAGGGAGACGGCCATGTTGGCCTCGGCGCCGCCGTAGCGGGCGTCGAACTCGGTGGCCTGCTCGAGGCGCAGGTGGTCCTTGGGAGAAAGGCGCATCATGATCTCGCCGAAGGAAAGTACGAGGGGCTTGTCGCTCATAGGAACCTCCATAACATTGTCTTTACCTTTACGGAATCGATTTACGAAATCGATTACATTGCTCGACGTGTATTGTATACTTGCCTCACTGAGAAATACAGTGCTTTTTGGTGTGCGGCGCACAATTTGCCTTGGGAGGTTTGAGCATGGCCCGCGTCAGGATCAAAGACATCGCGCAGGAGGCGGGCGTCAGCCCCGCGACGGTCTCGCGCTACCTCAACAACACGCCGGGCGCCATGACCGATGAGACCCGCGCCCGCATCGCCGAGGTCGTCGAGCGCACGGGCTACCGGCCGCTGGCCGCCGCGCGCAGCCTGCGGACCGACCGCTCCAACCTGCTGGGCATCGTGGTGGCCGACATCGTGAACCCGTACTCCTCGGCCATGATCGAGGCCCTCTCCGCCGAGGCGGCCAAGGTGGGCTACACGCTGATGACGGCGGTGAGCTCAAACGACAGCGCGGTCGAGGCCTCGGCCATCGAGAGGCTGTGCGCGGCCGGCGCCGACGCCCTGGTCGTCAACACCTGCGGCGGCAACGAGCGTCTTCTCGCCGAGACGAACGCCCGCGTGCCGGTGGTGCTTCTCGACCGCGACTGCCGCGGCGCCGAGCTGGATCTGGTCACGTCGAACAACCGCGAGCTCATGGACGCGCTGGTGGACGAGGTGTGCGGCTGCGGGTGCGGCCGGCTGGTGCTGTTCACCGAGCAGGACCGCACGAGCTCGGTGCGGCGCGAGCGCGAGGAGCGCTTCTGCGAGCGGGCTGCCGAGCGCGGGGTCGCGGCCGAGGTCATCGAGCTGTCGGCGGACAGGAACAAGGCGGCGCTGCAGGTCAAGGAGGCGGTTGCGGCCGGCGATACTGCGGCCGGCGGTGAGGCCGTGGGGCTCATCTCCGTCAACGGCCTGGTCTTCTTCCGCCTCATCGAGGCCTTCCAGGACGCGAAGCTGCACGGCCAGTGGGGCGAGGCCTGCCGCATGGGCGACCGCCGCAGCGCGCCGCTTTTCTCCGCGACCTTCGACGACTACGCCTGGAACCGCATGTTCATGGGCGGCGTGACCACGGCCGCGCAGGACGTCGACGCGATCGCCTCGGCCGTGATGGGGCGCGTCATCGGCCGCATCGAGGACAGCGGCGCGCCGGCCGAGCGCACCCAGATCCCGGGCCGCATCGTCCGCCGCGCCTCAACCGGGGCGTAGGCACGCCGCCCAGTCCCGACCGCTCCCCTACCGGCGAACGGTTGAATTTGGGCGATAAGTGGTCAAATCGTGGTGAAACAGAAATTCTCGCCCCATAGGGTGAACGTTAACCCTATACTACCAATCAACCCGCTTTGCTTGCCTTTTCCATGGGCGGGTCCACAGCATAAGCCGGTTGTTTCTCGCGGTGCGCTCTAGGATACATGTCCCGTCCCATGAGCTACTCTGGTCACCTTCCCCCTCCGAGAAACAGCCGGCTTATTTTTGTCTCCGCAGACCAAACCGGTTTACAATACAGCGAGAAACCCACCCCGCACCCGCCGCGTCCAGGAGACCCCATGAGCCGCCAGCCCGCCCCCAAGAAGCGCGTCACCATCAACCAGATCGCCGAGATGGCGGGCACCTCGAAGACGACCGTCTCCTTCTACCTCAACGGCAAGACCGACCGCATGTCGGCCGAGACCCAGGAGCGCATCCGCCGCGTCATCGAGCGCACCGGCTACGAGCCCTCTCCCCTCGCGCGCGGCCTGAACGCCAAGGAAAGCAAGCTCATCGGCGTCGTTATCGGCGACATCACCAACGCCTTCGCCAACCAGATCGTCAAGGGGATCGACGAGGTCATCTCGGCCGAGGGCTACCGCATGTTGGTGTGCAACTCCGATTTCGACAAGCAGAACGAGCTCGCCTACATCGACCGGCTGCTCGCGCTGGGCGTCGACGGCTTCATCGTCCAGCCCACCGCCCAGTTCAAGGAGATCACCCGACAGATCAGCGACGCAAAGAAGCCGCTGGTCTTCATCGACTCCAAGCTCTACGACTTTGCCTCGAGCTGGGTCAAGACCGACAACTACGAGGCCTCCTACCAGGCCATCGAGGCTTGCGTCCAGAAGGGCTACCGCCGCTTCCTCGTGATCACGGCAGAGCCCGGCCTGATCTCGAGCCGCGTCGAGCGCATGGGCGGCTTCGTCGACGCGCTGGAGGCCCGCGGGCTTCCCTACACCCAGCTCACCATCGAGGGCGACCGCGTGGACGAGCGCCAGGTGGCCGCGTTTCTCGCCGAGAACATCGACGGCTCGACGCCCACCTTGGTCTTTGCCCCCAACTGCTGGGCGCTGCCGGAGATCTACCGCTGTTGCCGCAGCTACTACCCCCTGATGCCCGGGCGCGTGGGCCTTTTGGGCTTCGACAACACCGAGTGGGCGAGCGTCGCCTCGCCGGCGGTCTCGGTCGTGGTTCAGCCGGCCCGCGAGGAGGGCGCCGTGGCCGCGCGCATCCTGTTGGACGCCATCGCGGGCACCGGCGAGGTCGAGCCGCACCAGGTCCTCGACTGCCAGGTTCAGTGGGGCGATACAACCCTGTAGGCCAAAAATCTTCCTCCAACCGTGAAGCGCCGTGAGCCTTTCCTGGCCTTTTGCGAAATCACATGACGGTTAGAGGAAAGTCCCCCACCTAAACTGTTTTACCTACCCCATGCGCCTTTTGTGAGAATTCCGCCGCCACACCCCAATATCTCCCCTGTTAACGCTTGACAAAACCGGTTTACCAGCCGACACTAACCCTGTTCCGCAAAACACAAGCACAACCTTTCGAAAAGATAGGGAGTAGATCAGATGACCAACGTTCTCGACAGCTTTAGCCTGGACGGCAAGGTCGCCCTGGTCACGGGCGCGACCTACGGCATCGGCATGGCCATCGCCGAGGCCCTGGGCCAGGCAGGCGCCAAGATCGCCTTCAACGCCCGCCACGCCGACAAGGTCGCCGCGGCCGAGGCCCACTACCAGGAGCTCGGCCTCACCGCCAAGGGCTACGTCTGCGATGTCTGCGACGAGGCCCAGGTCGCCGGCCTTATCGCCAACATCAAGGCCGACCTCGGCTCCACCCCGGACATCCTGGTCAACAACGCCGGCATCATCAAGCGCATCCCCATGTGCGAGATGAGCGTCGACGAGTGGCGCCAGGTCGTCGACACCGACCTCACCGCCCCGTTCATCGTGAGCAAGGCGTGCATCCCGTCGATGGTCGAGAAGGGCCACGGCAAGATCATCAACATCTGCTCGATGATGAGCGAGC
>CAVAUD010000102.1:0-7201 GCA_963591565.1 bacterium | reverse complement strand
ACGTCGTCGTAGGCGTTGACGACCATCTCCATGCGGTCGAAGATGCGCAGCCAGGTCACGGCGTACTTGCCGTCGGGCGTGACGTCGTCGTCGTGGAACAGGCGGCGCAGGGCGTTCTGGTAGACGGTGTCGCCCTCGTCCTCGATGTCGCTGATGGCGCGGGCCTTCTCCATGACGGGCTCGGGCGCCTTGTTGTAGTTGGGCAGCAGGTTGAGCATCTCCTGCATCTCCTTGGCGGCGCGCAGGGTCAGGTCGGCGAACTGCTCGGCCTCAAGACGGTTGTCCTTGATGTTGAAGAGGTCCAGGCGCATGGTCACGCTGTACATCGCGTCGACGACGTTGTCCAAGGCCAGGGCCAGCTCAGAGATGTCCTCGCGGTCGATCGGGGTGATGAAGGAGGTGTAGAGCTTCTCCATGATGACCCTCACGCGGTCGTCGCAGTTGTTCTCGAGGACCTTCATCTGCGGCACGCGCGGCATGGACTCGGGGAAGTTGTGGATGATGCCGGCGTACTCCTCGGCGGCCTCGACGATCTGGGCCGAGAACTCCTTGAGCAGGGTGTAGAACTCGTCTTCTTTCTTCATGCGTGCCATCTTGGGGCTCCTTCTTGGGTTGGTCTACTGGCGAGACGGACGGATGGGTTTCGTGCGGTGTGCGGGACGGGAAGCGGTGCGGTACGTGGTCGCGAGAAGCGCGCGGGCCTTCTCGCCTAGAAAATCACGAGGAACAGCTTGGCCAGGACATAGCCGATAAGGCCGCAGCCGGGGAAGGTGAAGATCCAGGTGAGGACCATCTCCTTGCAGACGCCCCAGTTGACGGAGCGCATGTCCTTGGCGGCGCCGGCGCCCATGATGGCCGCGGTCTTGGTGTGGGTGGTCGAGACGGGAAGGCCGGTGACGGTCGCGATGAACAGCGAGACCGTGGCCGAGATGGAGGCGGAGAAGCCCTGGTACTTGTCGAGCTGGACCATCTCCATGCCGACCTTCTTGATGATCTTCTTGCCGCCGATGGCCGTGCCGATGGCCATCACCGCGGCGCAGAGGACCTCGATCCACAGCGGGAAGCCGCCCATCTCGCCGACGGTCTTGCCCAGCGACAGGGCGATGGCGAGCATGGCGGTGGACATGAACTTCTGGCCGTCCTGCGCGCCGTGCATCAGGGCGACGCCCGCGGCGCCGGCGATCTGCATCTTGCCAAAGAAGTTGTTGGCGCGGCGACGGTCGACGTTGCGGCAGGCGATCGGGATGACCTTGGCGATGGCCCAGCCGGCGATGTAGCCCAGGACCGTGGAAAGCACGAGGCCGTAGATGACCTTGGCCCACTCGTCCATGTTGACGCCGTCAAGGCCGCCCGAGACGGCCAGGGCAGAGCCGGTGAGGCCGGCGATCAGCGCGTGGGACTCGGAGGTGGGGATGCCAAAGATCCAGGCCGCGATGCCCCAGCCCACGATGCCGACGGTCGATGCGGCAAGGGCGATCAGCGCGAGGTGCGTGTCTCCGCCGAAGTCGACCATGCCGCTGATCGTGTCGGCGACGGCGGTCGAGATGAAGGTCATGCCGATAAGGCCGATGAAGTTGCAGATGACGCTCATCGTGATGGCGTCGTCGATGTCCATCGAGCGGGTGCCGACGACCTCGGCGATGGCGTTTGCGGCGTCGGTCGCGCCGTTCACGAAGATGGTCCCCAAAACAAGGACCATGACCAGGATAAGGAAGGGGTTTGAGGCAAGAACGCCAAGGAATTGCGAAAGTGTAATCAACGAGGTCCCTCTCTCATGATCAAGCGCCCGGGCGGTGCGTTGCCGGGCATTTCTCGTTTGTCACAGTCGTGTAAACGCCAGATAAGAATAGCGTAAGTCGTTTTCTTGTTTCTGGGCAGATTATGCACGTTATGTAAGCTGCGTGTCATGAATTGACGAGAAGGACGCGCGGACGGCGAGAGGCGCGCGGCGGGTTTGGGCAGGTAAAAGCCCCGCCGTGGCCGCGAGGGTCCCGACGGGGCTTTTGTAAGGCGCGTGTTTTGTAAGGAGCGACGGGGCAGGGCAGTCGCGATCGGTCGCCGCGGGGCCCTACTCCGCGAGGGCGCGGACGTGGCCGAGAAATCCCAGGTGCTCGTTGGCAAGGTTCACCACGTTGCCGGTCACGATGACGGTGATGATGGTTCCCAGGCCCACGCCGTTCAAGCGGCCAAAGAGCACGAGCGAAAGCGCGACCGCCAGGGCAACGAGCACCAGGTCAAAGACGAGCTTTACGGTACCGAGCTTAGCGCCGGTCACCTGCGAGATCGCATGTACCGCGCCCTCGCCGGGCACGTAGACCAGGCGCGGCGCGCACTCGACCGCGGTGCCGACGCCCAGGATGCAGCAGCCGATGAGGATCATCGCGATCTTCACGGGAAGCGTCGTGGGGTTCATCCACCCAAAGACGCTCATCGACACACCGAGGAAGCTCGAGAACGCGATGTTCACCGGGATCTGCAGCAGCTGCACCGGGAAGAACTCGCGGCCCAGCAGGGGAATCTGGATGGCGACAAGCACGAAGTTGATGAGGAAGGTCGACATCGCCAGGCTCAGCTGCGGGAACTGGAAGGTGAGCACGTAAGGCACGCTGGAGATCTGCGAGGTGCCCATGCCCGCCTTGGTGATGAAGGCGATGCCCACCGCGTTGATCGCGATGCCCAGGCAAAACCAGAAGGTACGACGTCCGAGGTTGTTCGTGTTGAAGCCGGTTTCTTGCATGTAGTGCTTTCCTTTCCCCTATTGACGTGGGTTTTCCTTGGCGGCCGAGGGACGCTCGGCGTTGGCGGCGATGCGTGCGAGGACGCGCTCGCAGGCGGCGAGGTCTTCCGGCGAGACCCCCTGGGTGAGGTCGGCGTCGGTGGCCAGGATGACCTGCTTGGCGGCAAAGGCGAGGGCACGGCCCTTCTCCGTGATCCAGATGAGGCTCTGGCGGCGGTCCGTCTCGCTTGCCTCGCGCCTGACCAGGCCCGCCTTCTCCATGCGAGGCAGCAGCGAGGCCATCGTCGACTTGTCGATGGCGAACTGCTGGCAGATCGCGCGGGCGCAGGCGCCGTCGTGCTCGAGCAGGTACTCGAGGACCTTGGGCTGGCCGGGCGTAAGGCCAAGCTGCGCTGTCTGCGCCATGATCTGGCGCGTCGAGACGTTGTGGGCCTTAAGGAGAAGGAAGTGCAGCTCGTCGTTGATCACGGCGCGCCTTTCTGGTCGCTGGCATGTCACCTGTGACATAGTAGTTCGCTTTCAAACCGTTTGCAAGCAAACTATTTGTTACGGAGAAGGGCCGATCGGAGGCGAGGCGAGGCGAGGCGCTCAATTATTCGCGTTTCCAGTGCCCAAACCCGGCCGCGTTTTTTCTCAGCACCTCATCTACCTGCGGTTTTGCAATTAGCTCATCTTTTCTTCGCGCCATAAAGTAAGAAAACCCACAAGTAAGGCCGCTATTTGAGCGCAAGGTATGAGCCGATACAGACATCCCCGGATTTTGCCGCAACCGCTCTCGCTGCCGTATCCTTATCGAGTGCAACCGGCGAGAAGAAAGGGCCTGTTATGGCTGAGAAGATCCGCAACGTGGTGTTTGACATGGGAAACGTGCTCATGCGCTTCGACGGGCCGTACTTCGCGGAGCAGTTCACGGATAACGAGGCCGACGCCGCGGCCCTGCACCGGGCCCTCTTTGGCTCCCCTACCTGGGCGCTTCTCGACTCCGGGACCGTGAGCTACGACACGATGCTGCGGGTCGCGCGGGCCCACCTGGACGAGCGCCTGTGGCCCAACCTCGACGCGTGCTTCGCGGGCTGGGCGACCTACTCTACCCCCATCGAGGAGACCAACGTCCTCGCGGCCGAGCTCAAGCACGCCGGCTACGGCATCTACCTGCTGTCCAACGCGGGCACACGCATCCACGACCAGCTCAACCACATGCCGGCCTGGGAGCTCATGGACGGTGCCGTCGTATCTGGCCAGGAGCGTCTGATGAAGCCCGACCCGGCCATCTACCAGCTGCTTTGCGAGCGCTACGGCCTTGACCCCGCCGAGTGCCTCTTCGTCGACGACAACGCCGACAACTGCGAGGGCGCCCGTCTGGCCGGCATGAGGGCCGTGCAGTTTTCCGGCGACGTCGCCGTCATCCGCGCGGCGCTTTAGCGCACGCCGGCCAGCCGCACGTTGGCGCGCTCGGACAAGAGCACCATCGCGGCCAGCACAACCGCGAGCAGTGCCGGGACCAGGCCCGCGCCGCCGCTTGCCACCAGGAACGCGCACGCCGGCGGGGCGAAGGTCGAGCCCAGGTAGGCGCAGGCCATCTGCAGGCTCACCATCGACTGCGAGGCCGCCTCGCCAAAGCGCTCGGGCGTGAGCGCGATGACGCTGGGGTAGATCGGCGCACAGCCCAGGCCGATAAGCGCCAGCGCGGCGGAAAGCGCGACCTCTCCCTGGCCCGCGATCAGCAGCACCAGCCCGGCCGCCGCAACGACCTGCCCGCCGCGGATCATGTTGCGGCTGCCCACGCGCGGCGCGATGAAGCCCGAGGCCAGGCGGCCCGCCGTGATGCCCATATAGAAGAACGAGACCATCGTGGCCGCCTGCGCCTCGGCTACGCCGCGCGCGAGCACGAGGTGGCTCGACGACCACAGCCCGCAGACGTACTCGAAGGCGCTGTAGCAGCCAAACGAGAAGATCGCCGACTTGGCGCCGGGCATGCTAAAGACCTGGGCGTAGGTGGGGGCGTTCGCGCTCGCGGCGTCGCCGTCCGTCTCGCCACCTGCGGCCGCGCCGTCGCCGGCCCGCTTCCACAAAGGCAGCGAGAGGACCATGATCGCGGTGATGACGACCTGCATGATGCCCACGGCCAGGTAGCCGCCGTGCCAGCCCATCGGCCCCACGAGCGCCCAGCCCATGATGAGCGGGCTCACGCTCGTGCCGATGCCCCAGCAGCAGTGCAGCCAGCTCATGTGCCGCTCGCCGTAGTGGATGGCCACGTAGTTGTTGAGGGCCGAGTCGACCGAGCCCGCGCCCAGGCCGTACGGGACGGCCAGCGCCAACAGCTGCCACAGGCTCGTGCTGGCCGAGAAGCCCAGGATCGCCGCGGCCGTCAGCGCGACGGAGCCCGCGACCAGCTTGCCCGTGCCCAGGCGGCGCATGAGGGGCGCCGTGGCCAGGCTCGAGACGACGGTGCAGGCGGTGATGATCGTCGTGATGGCGCTCTGGGCGGCCACGGGGGCGCCCAGCTCGGCGTACATGACGGGCCAGGCCGAGCCGAGCAGCGAATCCGGCAGGCCCAGCGAGACGAACGCGATGTAGATGACGGGAAGGAGCAGCGAGACCATTTGACTTCCTTGGGCTGTGGTGCGTAAGGTAACTTTGTCATATTACCGACAAGGCGACCCGCGTTTTGCTTGATGCGCGCCAGGAACTATAAGGAATCGGCCAGACATGCTTCAAGGACAAAACTGCATCCTAAAACTCGACGAGACGAACCAGGAGCTCAACGCGACAGGCGACGGCGACTTTGGCTGCCTGGGCTACGACGAGGCCTACGGGGACGCTCCCGGTGACGACCTCCCCTGGCACTGGCACGAGGGCTTCGAGGCCATTTTGTGCCTCGAGGGAGCCTTTGAGCTGCAGGTTTCCGGCAAGTCCGTCACACTGGCGCCGGGCGAGGCCGCCTTCGTCAACGCCTGGTGCCCGCACGCGGCGGTCGGCGCGCCGAGGGCGCGGATTCGCTCCGTCGTGTTCGACGACGCCTTCGTGGGCGGCGCGACGGGCACGGCGATCGCCCGGCGCTACGTCGAGCCGCTGAAGACCGGCAGCGGGGTTGACCTGCTCGTCTTTGGCGCAGGCAACGGCCCGGACGACGGCGAGAAGGGCTTCGCCCGGCACCTCGCGCTAGCCCTCGAGGCCCTGGAGGCCGAGGCCCCCGGCTTCGAGATCGCCGCGCGCGACCATCTCTCCCAGGCCTTTCTTTGCGCGTGGCTGCAGGCCGGCTCGCCCGCGCCCGCCGCGCCGGCCGACAGCGTCGCCGCCGAGCGCACGGCCCTCATGCGCGACCACATCGCCGCCCATTTCGCCGAGAAGCTCACCGTGGGCCAGATCGCCGCCGCGGCCGGCGTGAGCGAGCGCGAGTGCCTGCGGTGCTTTACCAAGACCTTTGGCGTGAGCCCTTCTCGCTACCTGCTGATGCACCGGCTCAACAAGGCCGCCGAGCTTCTCGCCGCCACCGACCTGCCCGTCGCCGAGGTGGGCCGGGCCGTGGGCATCGCCAGCCCCAGCAACTTCGCCCAGCTCTTCCGCCGCGACTACCACTGCACCCCGCGCGCCTTCCGCGCCCGTGCCCGCGGGTAACGCGCAGGCCTCCTAGCGAAACACGCCACGTGGTCCAATCCGCTCTACAGCCGCTTCTTGCGGATCTTCTTGAGCCAGTTCTTCTTGAAGCTACCGAACGAGCCGAAGAAGCGATCGTCGGTCTTGGTTGCCTCTTTCGCCTCGAGCTTCAGCGCCGTGAGTTCAATCGTGCAGATGAGGTCGGCCGCCTGAGCGAGTCGGTAGTCCCTGGGGCTGCCATCCTTGTACATAACGGCCTCGGCCGCGAGCGCGTACTCCAAGGCGTCGTGTAGGGCCTTGGTCACGACCTGCTGCCCGTCGTCGTAGTACACCTTGACCCTGTCGAATCCTTGCAGCCACCCAAGGTTATCGAAAGCGAGGTTCACTATGTCGCGCCGGATCCTTGCCCCAAGGGCATCGCTGCCGGGGAACTCGTCTTTCCTATACGAGAACGTGTGATACTTGATGGGCATGTGCTGGAGCATGGTGAAGAACGATTGCAACAGGCGCTTCCTGTCCTGGATGTCCATGCCCTCGTATTCGTCGTGCCCGTTCATGAGCGGACACGCATGGAGCGCGATGTCGGGGAGGCCCTTCGCGCGCAAATCGCTCTCATAGGCGCCGATGGACCGAGAAATATCGTCGTCCTGCTCGTGGAACACGAGCGTTAACAGGTAGTACTTGGATTCCGATCCACTCTCGCCCGACTCGTCGGCAAACAGGCTGATCTCGAGCACGGGCACTCCTAACGAGATAAAAAATGCCGGGGGACAACCCCCGGCTCCTGGAAGCCCCTTCTTTCGAAGAGACCATCTTCAGTATCGCATTAAACTTCGCGAGAGGCAAGGGGGCGCCGGCGGCGTGGCC
>CAVAUD010000101.1:0-7476 GCA_963591565.1 bacterium | reverse complement strand
CTAGCGGGAGTATTTGCCGTTGATGAAGGTGAAGTCGGGGGCGTCTTTGTAGGAGTCGCCGTAGGCTTTGGTGAGGGCGATGATCCAGTCGACGAGGGGCCAGATGCCGACGGTGACGGGGCCGAGGAAGATCTTCGCGATGCCGAGGCCGACCTGGCCGCGGACAAAGCGGTCGACGCCGAGGCCGCCGAGAAGGAAGCAAAATACCCAGGTGAAAACGTTCTTGTCGAAGTTCTTCACCTTGTCCTGATTTGAATTGGCCATGGCCTTCTCCCTTCGTTGAGGTGAAAAACGAGCTGGTTAAATCTAAGCACACGCGGCGGCACGGGAAAAGAGGGGCGCGGCTTTCTCAACACGGTGTCGAGCGGAGATCGGTCCTCAAGACCTATACTGATATCCCGTTGTCTAGGGCTCGGGAGGTTTCCTTGAATTACGCCGAGATCAAATACTGCGATATCGCCAACGGGGTGGGGGTTAGGACCACGCTGTTCGTGTCGGGCTGTCGCCTGCATTGCCCCAACTGCTTCAACGAGGTGGCCTGGGACTTCTCGGCGGGGACTCCGTTTACCGCAGAAACCGAGAAGGACATCCTGGCCTCCCTGGAGGCGCCCTGGGTGGCGGGCCTCTCGGTCCTGGGCGGAGAGCCGATGGAGCCCGAGAACCAGGAGGGCCTCGTCGGCTTCCTCGAGCGCGTGCGCGACCGTTACCCCTTTGGCGAGAAGAGCATCTGGATGTACACGGGCCACACCTTCGAGCAGCTCGCACCCGGGGGTCCCTGGAACCTCGGCGAGGTGACCGACCGCATCCTCGACACCCTTGACGTGATCGTTGACGGCCCCTTTATCCAGGCACAATACGACATCACGCTGCGCTTTAGGGGCTCGGCCAACCAGCGCATCATCGACGTTCAAAAGACGCTCGTCTCGCCTGCAGGCCCAAATGAGGTGGTTTTGTGGGAAGACGACCCGGTCTTCTCGACACACACCATGGATTAGTCAAGACCTGATAGTATCCTTACGTTTTTGCTGCCCCTGGCCGGGGTAGAATGCCAATGACTAGTGGCCGGGCCATGCCCATAACCCCAAGGAGGTGTCCTTCGTGTCCGACGGATGCAGTCATAGTCACAGTTACCGCTTCAACAACTCATTCGTATTGCCCATAGAAGAGACGCCTGTCCTCGGGACGGTGGGCGTCTAGGGCGCTGGGGCCTTCTCGCCTGCTGCGCCGCTCGCATCCATATGCGCTTCTTTGGGCCTCCGGCATGCCGGGGGCTCGATTTATGTCCCGGGAGAGCGAGGCCCGCCGTGACCCTTCGCAACCTCTTTGGCAAGATCGACAACGTCAAGCCCACCACCCCCAAGGCCCGCGCCGGCCAGGTGGCCGCTCAGAAAGACTGGCTGCGCCACGTCGCCGCCGCCGACGCGCGCGACCTCATGGCCGAGCTCAACACCTGCGAGGAGGGCCTGGCCACCGACGCCGTCGACGCCGCCCGCGAGTTCTTTGGCCCCAACTCCGTGGGGCAGAGCGCCAAGAAGCCCCTGCCCCTGCGCGTGGCCGCCGCCTTCGCGGACCCCTTCACCTACATCCTGGTCTTCATCGCCTTTATCTCGGTCCTGACCGACTGGTTCTTTGTCGCGGCCGACCAGCGCGACCTTTCCACGCCGATCATCATCGGCGTGATGGTGCTGGTCTCGGGCGTGCTGCGCTTTGTCCAAAACGAGAAGAGCACCACCGCCGCCGAGTCTCTGGCCGAGATGGTCGAGTCTACGGCGGAGGTCGAGCGCGACGGCGACGGCGGCAACGAGACCCCCATCGACGAGATCGTCGTCGGCGACGTCATCCACCTGTCTTCCGGTGACGTCGTCCCCGCCGACCTGCGAATCTTTGCCGCGCGCGACCTCTTTGTGAGCCAGGCGTCCCTGACCGGCGAGTCCGAGCCCGTCGAGAAGCGCCCGGGCCTTGCCGCCGACTGCGACCTGGACGCCACTGCCCTGACCGACCTGGCCAACCTCGCCCTCATGGGCTCGACCGTCATCTCGGGCAACGCCCGCGGCGTCGTCGTGGCCACCGGTGCCCGCACGATGTTTGGCGAGGCGGCGGGGACCTTGGCCGGCCGCAAGCGCAACACCTCCTTTGACCAGGGCATCGGATCAACCAGTCGCCTGCTCATGAGGCTCATGCTCATCGTTTTGCCCATCGTGTTCGTGATCTCGGGCGTCACAAAGGGCGACTGGCTGGCGGCCCTGCTCTTCTCGCTTTCCGTCGCCGTTGGCCTCACGCCCGAGATGCTGCCGATGCTCGTCACCACCTGCCTGGGCAAGGGCGCCGTCGACCTTTCGCGCGACCACGTCATCGTGAAGCGTCTGGACGCCATTCAGGACCTGGGCGCCATTGACGTTTTGTGCACCGACAAGACCGGGACCTTGACCGAGGACCGCATCGTGCTGGAGCGCCACCTCGACGTCAACGGCCGCGAGGACGCGCGCGTGCTGCGCTACGCGTTTCTCAACAGCTACTTCTCGACCGGCGTGAAGAACCTCATCGACAACGCCATCATCGAGCGTGCCCTGGCCAAGGGCACCGACGAGGTCGACGCCTTCACGAACGGCACCGCCGTGACCGCCGAGGAGCTGGGCGAGCGCTACCACGGCATCGACGAGCTGCCCTTCGACTTCGAGCGCCGCCGCCTCTCCGTCGTCGTGGGCGACGCGCAGGGCCGCACCCGCATGGTCTGCAAGGGCGCGCTCGAGGAGATCTTGGGCATCTGCACCCAGGTCGAGGTCGACGGCCAGCTGCTGCCCCTCGACCGCGAGCTGGCAGAGGCCGTGACCGCCCGCGCCACCAAGCTCGCCGACCAGGGCATGCGCGTGCTGGGCGTCGCCCGCAAGGACGACCCCGCGGGCACCGGCGCCCTCACCGTCGACGACGAGCGCGACATGATCCTCATCGGCTACCTGGCCTTTCTCGACCCGCCCAAGGAGAGCTCGAAGAACGCCATCGCGGCGCTGGCCGCCCACGGCGTGTCGACCAAGGTCCTGACCGGCGACTCGGCCCGCGTGGCCGCCCACGTCTGCCGCGCCATCGGCATCGACGCCACCCACATCCTGACCGGCCTTGAGGTCGAGGGGATGGACGACGAGGAGCTGGGCGAGGCGGTCGAGAAGACCGGCATCTTCGCCAAGCTCTCCCCCGCCCAGAAGGCGCGCGTGGTGCGCGTCCTGCGCGAGCGCGGGCACGCCGTGGGCTACATGGGCGACGGCGTGAACGACGCGGCCGCCATGCGCGAGAGCGACTGCGGCATCTCGGTCGACTCTGCCGTCGACGTCGCGCGCGAGGCCGCCGACATCATCTTGCTGGAGAAGGACCTCATGGTGCTCGAGCACGGCATCGAGGCCGGTCGCAGGACCTTCGCCAACATGATCAAGTACGTCAAGATGACGGTGAGCTCGAACTTCTCGAACATCATATCTGTGCTGGTGGCGGCAACGTTCCTGCCGTTCTTGCCCATGACGGCGGTTCAACTTTTGTTGCTCAACCTCATCTACGACCTGTCCTGCACGGCGATTCCCTGGGACAACGTCGACGAGGACGCGATCGCGGCGCCGCAGCGCTGGGACACCGGGTCGCTTCGCCGCTTCATGCTGAGCTTTGGGCCCGTTACCTCGCTCTTTGACCTGGCGACCTTCGCCGCGCTGTTCTTCTGGATCTGCCCGGCCGTCTGCGGCGGCGCGTGGGGCATGCTGGACGCAGGCGGGCAGACGCTGTTCGCGGCCGTCTTCCAGGCGGGCTGGTTCGTCGAGAGCATGTGGACCCAGACGCTGTTCGTGCACCTTATCCGCACCGAGAAGGTGCCCTTCGTGGGCAGCCGCGCGAGCGCGCCGCTGTTGGTGCTGGGCACGGCGGCGATCGTTCTCGCCGCCGTCCTGCCGGCGACGCCCGCCGGCGCGGCGCTCGACTTCGCGGCGCTGCCCGCGGACTACGTGGGTCTTCTCGCCGGGACCGTGGCGTGCTTCGTCGCTGCCGTCGCGGTCACGAAGAAGGTCTACGTGCGCAGGTTCGGGAAGCTGCTGTAGGCAGAAAGCAGCGGCCGGCGGGATGCTGCGATCCGCCGGCCGCTCAATACGCGCCAGGTTAATGAGGCCGTCTCGCCTTCTAGATCAGGTCGAAGTGGCGCAGGGCCTTGGCGATGCCGTCGTCCTCGCAGTTCGCGGTGACGTAGTCGGCGGCCGCCTTGGCCTCGGCCGTGCCGTTGCCCATCGCGACGCCGATCTGGCAGAACTCCAGCATCGTCGCGTCGTTGCCGCCGTCGCCAAACGCGATGGTCTCTTCTCGCTTAAGGCCGTAGTGGGCAAGCGCGGCCTTGATGCCCTCGGGCTTGCTGCTCGTGCCGGGGACGACGTCGCAGAAGATGTCGCACCAGCGCGTGACGATGCAGCCGTCCATGGCCTGCGCGACCTCGGCGTCCTTCTCCGGGCCCACGAAAAGGCAGAACTGGTAGAGCGGGTGCTTCAAGGCCTCCTGCGGGTCGCCGACGGGATAGTCGTAGGCCACCATCTCCTCGAGCTCGCGCACGCGGTCCGACTTGCGGTTGCAAAAGACGCCGTCGCGGTTGAGGTAGAGCATGTCGAGGCCGCGCGAGGTCGCCAGGTCGATGAAACGGCGAGAAAAGGCCGGGTCAAGGGGCGTGTCCGCGTAGACGCCGTCCCTGTCATAGCAGAGAGACCCCGTCAAGGTGATGTAGCTGTCGAAGCCGCCCTCGAAACCCTCGAAGCCGTCCTTGATGCACCAGGGGAGCTGGGCTGTGGGCCGGCCCGAGGCGATGAAGCACATGACGCCGCGGCGGCGCAGCTCGACCAGGGCGTCCTTGGTCGATTGCGGGATGAGGTTGTCCGTCGCCTTGCTCAGCAGCGTGCCGTCGATGTCGAAAAACGCAGCTTTGATCATGTGCTCCCCTTCGCGCGCGTGGTTTACCAGGGGCATTCTCTCACGGATGCGCCGGCGCGGGCGAGCAGTAACAAAGAGCGCACAAGAGTTGTAACCCAGGGCCGTGCAGTGACGACGGTTTTGGCCGCCTGCGCGCTTGCGGCGAGAACCGCGCCGTTTAGAGGATAAGTTTTCGAACCATCGGCGAGCGGCGGCCCATCTACCTGCGCTGTCAGATTCCTGCAAGCCAGGGTGCAAGGTTCGTGCAAGCCGGGCCGCCTAGCATTGACCTCCCTATACGGCGAGCACACGGGAGTTGGCATGGGCAACAGGGGCATCATCACCACAGCCGAGAAGGACCTCGGCCTCTACCTGCATTGGAACGGCGGGCTTTCCTCGGTCGAGGGGTTTCTCGCCTACTGCAAGCTCAAACGCTACCGGACGCCGCTCGAATGCCCGGACTACGCGTTCGCGCGCCTGGCCCAGGTGGTGGGCAACTTCTTTGGCGGGACGTGCTCGGTGGGGCTGATACCGTACCGCTCCGACGAGGACGCGCTGGCCATGGCCTGGGACAACGGGGTCTATGTCGTTGGGAATTGGGAGATCGAGCGGCGCCTTCTCCCCCATCCCGATTACATGGACGAGAAGACCCTGGGCTTATCAGAGATGCTGCACGCCATCGACGCCGCGCAGCCGGCGGGCGAGCAGCTGGGGCCGTTTCTCGACGCGCGCGTGGCCGCGATCGAGGCGCTGCGCGTCGGCGACCGAGTGTGGGTCTTCGACGACCTGCGAAAAGAGGGCGGGCGCTACCTCAGCGGATACGCCGCCGCGAGCGTCCAGGGGATCGGCAAGGGGGTTCTCGCCGGCACCGACGTCACCGGCATCCCCTACGTCGACCTCTACTGCAACGCCTGCGGCGACGCCTCCAAGAACATCAACAACTACCTCCTCGACCCCACCTACCGCCTAGTGGGATAAGAGGAGTTGAAAGGCAAGGTGAGATGGATAATACCGTGCGACAGTTTCCCATACAGTTTAGAGAGGTGGTTCTGTGACGACCATGGCTATGAGTAAATCAAGCAGGATAAGCCTGCGCCTCACCGACGAGCAAAAACAACTCATCGAGCTGGCTGCAGGCATCAACAACATCAGCGTCTCGCAATGGTCGGTAGACCGGCTGTGCAACTGCGCCCGCACCGAGCTCTACGACAGCCAAAGGACGGTTCTTTCTGCGGAGGCCTTTGACCAACTTATCGAGGATCTCGAACAGCCAATGGATCCGGCCTTGATTGGGTTTATGGCAAGGATGTCGATATGGCACGAGTAGCATTCAGGACACCGCGCCTTCTCAGCGAGTACGATCAAATCGGGCAGTTTGATTGCGGGGTTGAGGTAATTAACGATTGGTTAGCGAAACACAGCAAGAGGGCCCGTTCACTCGGCACTGCGGTCGCGTACATCTCACAACTTGAAAACGGGGCGGTCGCGGGATTCTATACCCTTAGCATGCACTCCCTCGACCGAGCCCAGACCGGCGACTGGCTCTCTCGCAACTCGCCGCAAAAGATTCCTGCCGTAAAGCTTGGCATGCTCGCCGTCGACAAGACATACCAAGGCCAAGGTCTTGGGGAGGATCTGCTGCAAAATGCCCTGCGCAAAGCCTATGACGCCGCACGGCCAATTGGAGTTAAGGCCATAACAGTCGAGCCGTACGACGACTCGGTTCGCACCTTCTACCTCAAGCGCGGTTTCAAGGAAGTCCCCGGCTCAAAGAGTCTCTACGCGAGGCTCTTCTAGACGAGAAAAATGCGACCCGCGCAGGTAATCGCGGGTCGCATCAAAACTCGAACTGTCTATGGGAACGTCGCCTGGAACTTAGCCGAGGGCCTCGACGACCTTGTCGCCCATCTCGGCGGTGCCGAGGATGTGGTCTGCCGGGGTGTTCGCGTCGGCGATGTCGCGGGTGCGCCAGCCCTCGTTAAGGACGCGCTCGACGGCGGCCTCGATCCAGCCGGCCTCCTCGGTCATGTCAAGGGCATAGGTGAGCAGCATGCCCGCGGAGAGGATCTGCGCGAGCGGGTTCGCGACGCCCTGGCCCGCGATGTCGGGGGCCGAGCCGGCGGAGGGCTCGAAGAGCGAGACGCCGTCGCCCAGGCTCGCGGAGGCGAGCATGCCGAGCGAGCCCGTGATCTGGGCGGCCTCGTCGGACAAGATGTCGCCGAACATGTTCTCGGTCACCACGACGTCGAAATCGGCCGGGCGGTTGATGAGCTGCATAGCGGTGTTGTCGACGAGCAGGTCCTCGAGCTCGACGTCGGCGTACTCCTCGTCGTGGACGCGGTGGACGACCTCGCGCCACATACGGGAGGTCTCGAGGACGTTGCGCTTGTCGACGCTCGTGACCTTGTTGCGGCGCTTACGGGCAGCCTCGAAGGCCTGGCGGGCGATGCGCTCGACCTCGTACTCGCGGTACTCGAGCGTGTCGTAGGCGCGCTGGCCGCGGCCGCCGTTGGCACCGGCGCCCTCCTCGTCGTAGAAGCGCTCGCGACGGCC
>CAVAUD010000100.1:0-7528 GCA_963591565.1 bacterium | reverse complement strand
GGCCTCGCGCACAAGTGCGAGATCGAGCTGGCCTACGCGATCGGCGTGTCGCACCCGCTGTCCGTCATGGTCGATACCTTTGGGACCGGCAGCGTCGACGACCGCGTGATCGAGAAGGCCGTCGAGCGCGTCTTTGACCTGCGCCCCGGCGCGATCATCCGCGACCTCGACCTGCGCCGCCCGATCTTCGAGAAGACCGCGGCCTACGGCCACTTCGGCCGCGAGGACGCCGACTTCACCTGGGAGCGCCGTGACCGCGTCGAGGAGCTTCTCGCCGCCGTCAAGGAGCTCGGGGCGTAAGGTTTGCCAATTCAGGCATGCATTTTAAGGCCGAGGCTGTCCGAATCGGGCACCGCGGCCTTCCTTTTAGGCCACTTTTCCGGTTGGAGGAAGTTTTTCTTGGGGGTTGAAAGTAGGCCAAAATTCGTCGAGCTTTCTACCTGGTGTTTTTCTGTTTGATTGGCAGGGGATACTCGCTGGATTTCGATAAATCTTCCTCTAACCGGAATCCGCTGTGGCTGGGCTGGTAAAAACCATGCCCATTGGCGCGGCTGAAGGGGTTTTGGCGTATAAAGAGAGGGTTGTTTTGGGCCGGCGGCGAGAGGGGCGCGAATGGGGCAGCAACAGACGTATCCGGCGTTTGCCGCCGTGGCGCTCGACATCGCCGCGCGCGCGTTCAACGCGACCTTCGACTACGGCGTGCCGGCCGAGCTGGCGGCCGAGGTCGAGGTGGGCACGACGGTGCTCGTGCCCTTTAGCGGCCGCGTGGCCATTGGCTACGTCATGGGCGTCTCGGACGTGCCGCCGGAAGGCTTGCAAGCCGATAAGATCCGCGCGATCGCGCAGGTGCTGGCGCCTTCTGCCTTCGATTCCCACGCCGCCGCGACGGCCCTGTGGATGTCGCGCGAGTACGCGGCGCCCCTGGCGGACGTCGCGCATCTCTACCTCGCGCCCGGCCAGAAGGTCCGGGTGACGCGCAAGTCCAAGGACGACCCCTGGGAGCTCGTCTGCGAGCGCGCGGGCGCGGTCGACGCGCGTTGGGCGCACCTTCTGCCCGAGGGCTACGACTACGAGCCGCCGGCCCGCGCGAGCCGCCAGCGCCAGGTCCTCGAGGCCCTGCGCCAGGGCCCGGCCCGCCTGGCCGAGCTCGCCGCCACCATCCCGGGCGCGGGCGCCGCCGTCAAGTCCCTTGCCAATAAAGGCCTGGTAGAGGTCGTGTCTCGCCGAGAAGTGCGCGGGGTGGGGGAGACGTCGCTCTCCTCCGGCCTGGCCCCTCGGCCCCAGACCCTCACGCAGGGCCAGACCAACGCGCTTGACGCCATTGACCAGGCCCGCGTTGCCGGGGCGGGCGACGTCGTGGTCGTCGACGGCGTCACGGGCAGCGGCAAGACCGAGGTCTACCTGCAGGCGATCGAGAAGACCCTGGCGGCCGGCCGCGGCGCCATCGTCCTGGTGCCCGAGATCTCCCTCACGGCGCAGACGGTCGCGCGCTTTCGCAACCGCTTTGGCCAGGACGTCGCGGTGCTCCACTCGCGCCTCTCCACCGGCGAGCGCTACGACCAGTGGGACATGGCCCGCCTGGGCCAGGCCCGCGTCGTGGTGGGTGCCCGCTCGGCCCTCTTCGCGCCGGTGCGCGACGTGGGCCTCATCATCATCGACGAGGAGCACGAGGGCTCCTACAAGCAGGACTCGGCCCCGCGCTACCACGCGCGCGAGGTGGCCGCCCACATGGCGCGTGAGCTGGGCTGCGCTCTGGTTTTGGGCAGCGCGACCCCTTCGGTCGAGTCCCTCGAGCGTTGCCGCGAGGGCCGGTTCCGCGGCGCCTCGTGGACCCGCGTCGAGATGCCCGAGCGCCCCGGCACGGCCCAGCTCCCGGAGGTCCAGGTCGTCGACATGGCCGAGGCCTTTCGCGGGGGCGGCCGCTCGGTCTTCTCGCCGGCGCTGGCAGATGCCCTGCGGGAGGTTGCGGAGCGCCGCGAGAAGGCCGTGCTTCTCCTCAACCGCCGCGGCTTCGCGACCTTCCTCATGTGCCGCGAGTGCGGCTGCGTGCCTGAGTGCCCGCACTGCTCGACGTCGCTCACCTACCACGAGCGCACCCACAGCCTGATGTGCCACTCGTGCGGCCGCGTCTGGCCCGTGCGCGCCTACCCCGACCCCACGACCTCGTGCCCCAACTGCCACAGCCGCTACCTGGCCGCCTACGGCGTGGGCACCCAGCGCGTCGAGGACGAGCTGGCCCTTCTTCTGGGCGACGGCGTCGAGATCGTGCGCATGGACGCCGACACGACCCGCACCAAGGGCGCCCACCAGGAGCTCCTCGAGCGCTTCGACGCGGCCGAGTGCGCCGTGCTCGTGGGCACGCAGATGATCGCCAAGGGGCTCGACTTCCCCGAGGTCACCCTCGTGGGCGTCGTCAACGCCGACACCATGCTCAAGCTGGCCGATTTCCGCGCAGCCGAGAAGACCTATGGCCTTCTCGAGCAGGTTGCCGGCCGCGCGGGGCGCGGGGAGCGGCGCGGGCGCGTGATCATCCAGACCTACTGGCCCACCCACCCGGCGATCCAGGCGGCCAAGACCCACTCGCGCGAGGCTTTTCTCGCCAGCGAGCTGGCCGAGCGCCAAGACGCGAGCTACCCGCCCTTCTCGCGCCTGTCGAACGTCGTCATCTGGGGCGTGAACGAGCGGGCCGTCCGCGAGCTTACGACTCAGCTGGCCGCTGACCTGCGCAAATGCGTGCCGGACAACGAAAGTTGGGAGGTCCTGGGACCCGCAGACTGCATCAAGGCCAAGATCCAGGACCGCGTGCGGCGCCACGTCATGCTCAAGAGCCCGCCCGACTCGGCCCCCGGAGAAATGCTCTTAACGTGCGTTTCTCGCCTGAAGGTCCCCCAAGGCATTAACATTGCAATCGATGTCGACGCCTACGACATCCTTTAGCTCGCCCGCGGCCGCTTTTGCGCGACGCGGCGAGAAGACCGTTACCAGATAGCCGCGCGACCCGGCCCCGGCGGGCGGGCGCGCCGTTTTGCGCGAAAGGGGACCCGCATGGGCCTTGCTGACGAGGTTGTCCTGTCTCCCGACAAGAGGCTCTCCACCGAGTGCGAGCCGATCGAGGTCATCGACCAGGAGGTCCGCGACCTGGCCGAGCACATGCTCGACATCATGTACGAGACCGAGGGCTGCGGCCTGGCTGCCCCGCAGGTGGGCGTCTTGAGGCAGCTCGTCGTCATCGACTGCGACTGGAAGATGAAGGGCGGCCGCATCACCAACCAGAACCCCTACGTGCTTATCAACCCCAAGATCATCACGGCCGACGGCGACCCGAGGAACTTCTCCGAGGGGTGCCTCTCCTTCCCCGGGATCTCGGTCGACGTCGTGCGCCCGAGCCACGTCGTCGTGCAGGCGCTTGACCTCGACGGCGACCTCATGCAGTACGAGGCCGAGTGGAACCTTCTGGCCGTCTGCCTGCAGCACGAGATCGACCACCTGCACGGCAAGACCATGGTCGACCACCTGGCGCCGATCGCGCGCGCCCAGGCGATGAAGGACTACGAGGAGGCCCTGGCCGCCGGCGCCCGCCCCGGCCAGACCGACGTCGAGGAGTAGCGGGGCCAAAGGCGCCGTCGCCGAGTTTTAAGGAGCAGCTTTGCGCATCGTTTTCATGGGAACGCCCGACTTCGCGGTGCCCTCTTTGGAGGCCGTCGCCTCTGCCCACGACGTGGCCCTCGTCGTCACCCGCCCCGACGCCGTGCGCGGGCGCGGCAAGGCGCTTGTGGCGTCGCCGGTCAAGGCCAAGGCGCTTGAGCTGGGCATTGACGTGCTCGAGGCGTCGCGCATGACGCCGGAGGCCAAGGCGGCCGTGGTCGCGGCGGCCCCCGACATCCTGTGCGTCGTGGCGTACGGCTGCATCCTGCCCGATGACCTTCTCGCCGTGCCCGCCCACGGGGCCATCAACGTGCACGCGTCGCTGCTGCCGCGCTGGCGAGGCGCTGCTCCCATCCAGCGCGCGATCCTGGCCGGCGACGAGCGGACGGGCGTCTCGATCATGCGCGTGGCCCACGACCTGGACGCGGGCGCGTGGTGTCGCCAGGCGTCGACCGAGGTGGCCGAGAAGGGCGAGACCGAGCTCACGGCCGAGCTTGCCCAGATGGGGGCGGCTGAGCTTCTCGCCGCCTTGGCCGACATCGAGGCCGGTCGCGACGTGTGGACCGAGCAGGACGAGTCGCAGGTCACGTTGGCCGCGAAGGTCACCAAGCAGGAGATGCGCCTCGACCCGGCGGACGCCGCCCACGTCAACGCGTTGCGCGTGCAGGCCTCGGGCGACACAGCGCCGGCGAGAATGGCCCTGGCCGGCCGCGGCGTGCGCGTGATGGCGGCCGCCGAGCGCGAGGGACACGGCGGCCTGGCGGCCGGCGAGGTCGCCGTCGAGCGAGGCCGCGTTTTCCTCGGCTGCGCAGAAGGTGCGCTCGAGCTGTTGAGCGTGAAGCCCGACGGCAAGAAAGAGATGCAGGTCAGCGCCTGGGCGGCCGGCCTTCGCGGCGAGCTTTCCTGGGAAAGGGCCTAGCGCGTGGCGGCCGTAGCCCCCTCGCGCCTGGCCGCCGCCAAGGCCTTCGCGGACATTCGTCGCCGCGACGCCCGTGCCCGCGACAGCCTGCGCAACAGCGCGGAGTTGGCGGGCCTCGACGCCCGCGACCGCGCGCTGGCGGTCCGCCTGGTCATGGGCACCGTCGCCGCCCGCGGCGAGCTGGACCGCGTCATCAACTCGCACCTCAAGGCCAAGGCCTCGCTCGAGCCCATGGTTCGCGACGCGCTGCGCGTGGCGGCCTTCGAGGTCCTGTACCTCGACACGCCCAAGCAGGTGGCCGTGAGCCAGGGCGTCGAGCTGGTGCGCAGCTTCTCCAAGCGTGCGGCCGGCCTTGCGAACGCGGTTTTGCGCCGCGTTTCCTCCGAGGACGCGCGCGCCTTGGCGGCGGCCAAGAAAGCCATTGCGGCGGAGAAGTTCACGGCATCTGACCTGGCCCGCGTTGGCGGCTTGCCCGAGTGGCTGGCCGAGCGGGCGATGGCCTCGATGGGGCCCGCGGCCGCCGCGCGCTATGCCGCCGGGGTCCTCTCGCCCAACACCGCCGCCGTCGCGGTCAACCGGGCGAAGCTCTCGGTCGACGAGGCCGTGTCCTTGCTCGATCGCGCCGGCTGCGAGCCGGTTGCCGGGCCGCTTGAGGGCTCGGTGCTTCTCGGCAATCCGGCGGGTCTCGTCAATGCGGGCCTGGTAGAGGACGTTGCCGTGCTGCCGTGCGACCTGGCGGCCCAGGAGGCCGTGCTGATCGCCGCGCCTGCCCCCGGCTCGCGCGTGCTCGAGGTGGGGCAGGGCCGCGCGACCAAGACGATCCTGCTCGAGGGCGCGGCGGCGACCGCCGGCGGGCCGTGCCGGATCGACGCCGTCGAGATCAGCGAGTCCAAGTCCCGTCTCGCCGCCGATCGCTGCGAGCGCGCCGGCGTGGGCGGCCACGTGCGCTGCGTCTGCGCCGACGGCTGCGTCCTTGACGGTGTCGACTCTGCCTACGACCTGGTCTTCGTTGACGCTCCGTGCTCCGGGACGGGGACCCTCCAGCGCCACCCCGAGATCGCCTGGTCCCTCGACGAGGCCCATCTGCCCGAGCTCGCGGCCGTCCAGCTGCGCATGCTCCAGGTCGCAAGCACCCGCGTCAAGCGCGCAGGCCGCCTGGTCTACTCCACCTGCTCTCTTCTCGAGGAAGAAAACGAGCAGGTCATCGAGGCTTTTCTTGCCTCTCCCCAGGGCTTGGGCTTCTCGCCGATAACCCTTCACCGCACCGACCTTGCCGGCGCCGACAAGCATTTTGTCGCGGTTTTGCGGGCCTCTTAGAACACCGTCGCCGAAAAATCTTCCTCCAACCGTAACGCGAAACGACGTTTTCCCAGGAAAGCCTATCTCGCCATTCCGGTTAGAGGAAACCGATCTTTTATTACCCTTGCAAATCGTACGAACGCGGACTAAACTAGTCTACGTTTTGTCTGTGTTCGGACGATTTGGAGGAACATGAACGGCGAGAAGACCGTCAAGCGTGACGAGGAGGGCCTCATCGCGCGCGACGAGTGGAACCTTTCGTTTGATCGGCTCTACCGCGAGTCCGACAAGCTCTACCATCGCCTGGCCGCCCACTGCGACCTCTCCGAGACCGCCTACTGGGTGGCCTACGGCATCTATATGCAGGGCGGCTCCATCAGCGTGCGCGACCTCATCGAGCTCTGCGACATGCCCAAGCAGTCGGCCAACTCGGCATTGAAGGCCCTCGAGAACAAGGGCTACGTGACCCTCGACTTCTGCGAGGGGAGCAAGAAAGCCAAGGTGGCGACCCTCACCGAGGCCGGCCGCGCCTTCTGCGACGAGAAGATCCGCCCCGCCAACCGCGCCGAGCGCCGCGCCTTCGAGACCCTGGAGCCAGCCGAGCAGTCCGAGTTCCTCCGCCTCGTCGAGAAGTACGTCGGCGCCATCCAGATCGAGCTCAAGGCCCTGGAGGGAGGCATCCAAAATGACAAATAAACAGCAGGTCAGCGCCGCGTCCGTCGCAGAGGAGGCCCCGCAGCGCGACTACTCGATCCGCGCGTCCTTCTCGCTTCTGTGGGCGCTCGTCAAACCCTACAAGCTCCTGATGGTCGTCACGCTCGTCACCTTGTGCTGCGACATCGTGGGCATGCTCTTCGTCCCCACCGAGCTCGCGGCCCTGCTCAACTCCGTGACCGCCGGCGAGGGAATGGACGCCGTTTGGCGCCACGGCGCGATCATGTTCGTCGCGTCGCTGTTGGGCTCGGGCGGCTGCATCGTGAGCTATCGCATGGCCTCCAAACTGGCCGCCTACGTGGGCCGCGACATGCGCATGGCCGTCTACAGGCGCTCGCTGGCCTTCTCGGGCGCCGACTTCAACCGCTTTGGCACGGGCTCGATGATCACCCGCACGATGTCCGACGCCAACGTGGTGCAGCAGACCCTTCTCATGAGCTTCGTCATGATGAGCCCGGTGCCCCTGACCTGCATCGTCTCGCTCATCCTCACGTTCTCGCTCGACCCGATGATGGGCTACGCGGTCCTGGCCGTGACGGTCGTGTGCCTGCTCATCAACGCCATCGCGGTGGCCAAATCGGCCCCGATCTTCCTCATCATGCAGGGCTTCATCGACCGCATGAACGTGCGCCTGCGCGAGGCGATCACCGGCGTGCGCGTGATCCGCGCCTTTGGCAAGGACGACTACGAGCAGGCCCGCCTAGACGACGACTTCGAGGCCTATGCCCAGCGCGCCATCCGCGTCAACCTTGTCTTTGCGGTGACCGACACGATGACGTTCTTCTTCGCCAACGGCGTCGAGTCGCTGATCTTCCTTATCGGCGCCGACCGCGTGGGCGTCCACGCGATGCAGATCGGCTCGATCACGGCCGTCATCCAGTACGCGATGTTCATCATGTTCTTCATGATGATGGCCCAGTTCGCCCTGCTCCAGGTCCCGCGCGCCCTGGC
>CAVAUD010000099.1:0-7577 GCA_963591565.1 bacterium | reverse complement strand
GTGCTTATGGTCGGCTTGCTGTACCTGTTTCCCATGGTCCCCGGCTCCTTCCTTTCCGCCTTCTTGCCACGGCCGGTGCCATTTACGGTGCCACGGCCGGTGCTAATCCGGTGCCAAATCTCGCACGCTTGCGTTTCGCCATAAAAGGCCTAAAGCGGCGTGACGATATGCAAACGATATTATATTATGCAAGGTAAATGCGGCGTTATGAGAAGAAGGGAGGTAAAAATCGTGAATCGAGGTAAAACGGTAAAACAAACTCTTCTAATCCGAAGGTCGGGGGTTCGAATCCCTCAGGGCGCACCATCGCACATCGGGCCGGGGCATCTGCCTCGGCCTTTCGTTTTTTAGCGGCGGCGAGAAGCCCTTCTCGGCTAAAAATCAGATACCCCGGGGTTTGTACGATACTTTAGGAACATTCTTAACGCTCGTAACGACAAATGACGTGGGCCTTACAAGGTTGTTGCATACTAAAACCGCTGTGGATTTTGCCGAAAGGAGCACGCTTTGATTTATACCATGACGCTGAACCCTGCCCTTGACTATGTTATGCACCCCCTCACCTTGGACATGGGCTTCACCAACCGCTCTTCCTCGGAGGAGATCTACTGCGGCGGCAACGGCATCAACATCTCCACGCTGCTCAACGAGCTCAACGTCGTGAACGTCGCCATGGGCATCGCGGGCGGCTTTACCGGCGACTACCTGCTCCAGACCCTGCAGGACAACGGCGTGGCCAGCAACTTCGTGCGCCTCGACCACGGCAACACCCGCATCAACGTCAAGCTCAACGGCATCGTCATGACGATGTGCAACGGCATGGGCCCCAAGATCCCGGCCAAGAAGGTCGACGAGCTTCTCGAGCGCATGGACGTCGTGCGCTCCGGCGACACCCTGGTCCTCACCGGCTCCATCCCCAACTCCCTGCCCGAGGACCTCTACACCCAGATCATGGAGAAGCTCGACGGCCGCGGCATCCAGTTCGTCGTCGACGCCCCCGGCCAGCTGCTCATGGAGTCCTTGAAGGCCCGCCCCTTCCTCATCAAGCCCAACAACCACGAGGTCGGCCGCATCTACGGCGTCAACATCGAGTCGCCCGAGGAGTGCATGCCCTACGCGCACAAGCTCCAGGCCGAGGGCGCGCGTAACGTCATCATCTCCTGCGGCGGCCACGGGTCGCTCCTTCTTGACGAGAACGGCGTCGAGCACATCGTGCCCACCGCCAAGGTCAAGCTCGTCAACGCCACCGGCGCCGGCGACTCCATGGTGGCCGGCTTCCTCGCCTGCGTGACGCAGGGCGAGGACTACGAGACCGCCCTCATCTTCGCCTCCGCCTGCGGCACCGCGACCGCGGCCAGCAAGGGCATCGCCAAGCGCTCCACGATCGACCGCGTCGTCACCGCCCTCTACAAGAAGATGGGCCGCGCGATGCCCGGCACGATCGCCCGCGACATCCAGGCCAACAAGGACAAGGCAGAAAAAGCCGCCGCGGATGCCGATGTCTTGGTAGACTAGCCCTCCATAATCGCTACAATTAACCCGTACTACCCGTGATGCGCCCAGAGATGGGCGCATTGCGTGCTGTATTGGGAAGGGGCCGCAATAAGGCGGCCATGCACTAGGGGGCAAGAAATATGTACGAAGGTGTCAACGCATCTGACGGCATCGGCATCGGTGTCGCACGTGTGGCTGTGGAGCCCGATCTTTCCTTCACTCCGCACGCCCCGGCCGACGCTAAGGCCGAGGAAGAGCGCTACCAGGCCGCCGTTGCCAAGTTCATCGAGCAGACCAATGCTCAGATTGAGCGCATGACCAAGACCGTCGGCGAGGAGGCCGCCGCGATCATGGGCGCCCACATCGAGTTCGCCGAGGACGAGGGCATCCGCGAGATGGTCAACGGCTCCATCGAGAGCGGCATGTGCGCCGAGCAGGCCGTCTCCGAGGCCTACGACATGTACTACAACATGTTCTCCAACATGGAGGACGAGCTGTTCCGTGAGCGCGCCGCCGACGTCGCCGACGTCAAGACCGGCCTTCTCGCCGACCTGCTGGGCCAGGAGCTCGTCGACCTGTCCACCCTGCCCGAGAACTCCGTCGTCGTCGTGCGCGAGCTCACCCCGTCCATGACGGCCGACATCGACAAAGAGAACGTCGCCGCCATCGTGACCGAGACCGGCGGCCGCACCTCTCACTCCGCCATCATCGCCCGCGCGCTCGAGATCCCCGCGGTTCTCTCCGTCGCCGACGCCACGACCAACATCAAGACCGGTGACATGGTCATCGTCGACGGCACCCTGGGCAAGGTCATCTCCACGCCTTCCGATCACGACCTCGAGCACTACCGTGCCAAGGCCAAGCAGTACGCCGAGGAGAAGATCGCCCTCGAGGCCTACCGCGGCAAGGAGACCACGACCGCTGACGGCGAGAAGAAGCTGCTCGTCGCCAACATCGGCAACCCCGACGACGCCAACGTCGCCGCCGAGCACGACTGCGAGGGCGTGGGCCTGTTCCGCTCCGAGTTCCTCTTCATGGACGCCAAGGAGCTCCCGACCGAGGACGAGCAGTTCGCCGCTTACCAGAAGGTCGCCCTTCGCATGAAGAACCAGCCCGTCATCATCCGTACCCTGGATGTGGGCGGCGACAAGGAGATCCCGTACCTCGACCTGGTCAAGGAAGAGAACCCCTTCCTGGGTTACCGCGCCGTGCGCTACTGCCTGGCCAACCCCGAGCAGTACAAGGTCCAGCTCACCGCGCTTCTTCGCGCCTCTGCCTTCGGCGACATCAAGATCATGGTGCCGCTGGTCACCAACCTCGACGAGATTCGCCAGGTCAAGGACCTCGTCAAGGAGTGCATGGCTGAGCTCGACGCCCGTGGCGTGTCCTACAACAAGGACATCGAGGTCGGTACCATGATCGAGACCCCCGCGGCCTCCCTCATCGCCGACGACCTGGCCGCCGAGTGCGACTTCTTCTCCATCGGCACCAACGACCTCATCGGCTACACCATGTGCGCCGACCGCGGCAACGACAAGGTCGGCTACCTCTACGAGGTTTACCAGCCCGCCGTCCTGCGCTCGCTTAAGCGCATCATCGAGGAGGGCAACAAGGCCGGCATCATGGTCGGCATGTGCGGCGAGGCCGCGGCCGATCCGCTGCTCATCCCCGTGCTGCTGTCCTTTGGCCTGGGCGAGTTCTCTGTCTCTGCCCCGTCGATCCTGCGCACCCGTCGCATCATCTCCGAGTGGACCAAGGCCGAGGCCGACGAGCTGACCGAGAAGGTCATGAAGCTCAAGACCGCCACCGAGGTCAAGGCCGCCCTTCAGGCCGCCGTGCGCTAAGCTTCGCGCCGTAGCAGCTTAACAAGCCCTATGAGAAAGCCCCCAGGTTTTGCGCCTGGGGGCTTTTGTTATCACTTTTTGCCCAGTACAAAGATTAGGCCAATAGATGAAAGCGCGTTTAAAACTGGGCAAATCGCATAGATGCTATAACCTGCAGATACCGTAAATATGCCCTCGGTATAAGCTTTATAGGTCTCATATCCGATCCAGAGCTGGTTTGTGTACCAAAGTGGATAGTAGGCCGTTAAAAAAAGAGCAACACAAAGAGCGACGCAAGAATCAAACGAGTCTTATCTTTCATCTTGGGGCCTCCTCTTCTGTTTCTAACGCTTCCGCTAATTATATAGGGTAAATGACGTTCAGCGCTTCTGGGACGACCTTGATGTCGAAGTGGGTGCCGGTGAGCTTCTCGCCGTCTATTTGGCAGGGCGGCTCGGACTCGAAGTCCAAAGTCGCCCTGGTAAAGCGACGGAGTTCAACGACCTTCGAGCCTGTGTGCTTGCCAAAACGCGCCATGCCTAAAAGTCCCAGCAGCAGGGGAGTGGGCGGTAGTGCAACGTTGTAGCAGACGTCGAGAAGACCGTCCTGGGGCGTGGCGTCCGGGCAGATCTTGAATCCTCCGCCGTAGCTCGGGCCCACCTGCACGGCGAAGATGATGGTTGAGAGATTGATGGGAGTCTCGCCGTCGAAGGAGGCTGTGACGGGGTAGCCTTCGCGGGCACGCGACAGGATCCGCAGGGCCGAGCGCACGAAGAGCTCCTCGCCCTTTTGGCTGGTGCCGGCGGCTCGCTTGTCCATGGTGTCGAGGGCGATCGCTGCGTCTAAGCCAAACGAGAGCGTCTGCATGAAGTGGTGACCGTTCACGCATCCGACCTCGCAGGGGCGCGCGACCCCGCGGACAAGCTGTGCCCAGGCGCCCTCGCAGTCGTTTCTCTTCATGCCGAGGGTGCGCGCGTAGTCGTTGCCGCTGCCCATGGGGACGACGCCCAGCTGGGGGCGGTGCGGTCGCTCAATCGCCATGAGCCCTTGGACGACCTCGTGGATGACGCCGTCGCCGCCGAGCGCCACCACGGTGTCGAAGCCGGCGGCCGCCGCGGCGATTCCCTCGGCGTCGCCCGGCGCCTCGGTCAACACGACCTCGAAGCCATTGGTCGCAGATGTATAGCTGGCGAGAAAATCCCTGCTAAAGCGCGCTCCTTCGGCCCCGTCTCCGCTGTGGGCGGCGGGGTTCGCGATGACGAGCGTCTTGCCGAGAGGGGAGTGCGCCATGGGTCTTCCTTTTGCCGGGGTCTTCTCGCCACTATGATAGCCGCACGGGGATGCTTTGCCCGTGCTTTTGATAAATGAAAAGGCCAGAGGCGCGAATATTGCTCGCATGACCTCTGGCCTGGTGATTTATGGAGCGGGTGACGGGAGTCGAACCCGCGTTGTCAGCTTGGAAGGCTGGAGTTCTACCGTTGAACCACACCCGCAATATGTCAAATGGTCGGGGCGAAAGGATTCGAACCTTCGACCCTCTGCTCCCAAAGCAGATGCGCTACCAAGCTGCGCCACGCCCCGAACCGAAATTAAAGTATATGAAAACGCCCGCGACTCTTCAAGCTTTTATTTCGCGAGACACAAAGAGCCCTTCTCGCCGCTTACGCGAAACAGGCTACTTTACCTGTACGGATTTCGGGTAGATTTCCTGAGAAGTTCGGCGGTGTTACACCTTGATACCAGAATCGTATCGCGAAACTCAACATCTCTATTCTTAACGGTGGCGTGCTTGTTGCCAAGTGTTTCGGAATTGTTAACCAAATGATTGGAGCGCACATGTCCTACTGCGAGAACGTCCTCGAAGACCTCAAGGCCCGCTATCCCGAGCAGACCGAGTTTCTCCAGGCTGCCACCGAGATCTTGAGCACCCTGCAGCCCGCCCTCGACGCCCACCCCGAGTACGAGGAGGCCGCCATTCTCGAGCGCCTCGTCGAGCCCGAGCGCGTCGTGATGTTCCGCGTCCCCTGGGTCGACGACTCCGGCAAGGTCCAGGTCAACCGCGGCTACCGCGTCGAGTTCAACTCCGCCATCGGGCCCTACAAGGGCGGTCTGCGCTTCAACCCGACCGTCACCCTCGGCATGCTCAAGTTCCTCGGCCTCGAGCAGATCCTGAAGAACTCGCTCACCACCCTTCCCATGGGCGGCGGCAAGGGCGGCTCCGACTTCGACCCCAAGGGCAAGTCCAACAACGAGATCATGCACTTCTGCCAGTCCTTCATGACCGAGCTCTGCCGCCACATCGGCCCCAACACCGACGTCCCCGCCGGTGACCTGGGCGTCGGCGGCCGCGAGGTTGCCTACATGTTTGGCCAGTACAAGCGCATCCGCAACGAGTGGACCGGCGTGCTTACCGGCAAGGGCCTCTCCTTCGGCGGCTCGCTTGCCCGCACCGAGGCCACCGGCTACGGCCTGGTCTACTTCGTCGACGAGTACCTCAAGTCCAACGGCGACTCCTTCGAGGGCAAGAACGTCGTCGTCCACGGCTCCGGCAACGTGGCCATCTACGCCATCCAGAAGGTCGCGCAGCTGGGCGGCAAGGTGCTGGCCTGCTCTGACACCAAGGGCTGGGTCGAGGACCCCGACGGCATCGACTACCAGGTGCTCGAGGCCATCTACAACAAGAAGCGCTCCGGCAACGACAAGGGCGTCTCGCTTGCCATGTACGTCGACGAGCGCCCGAACGCCACCTGGCACGCCGAGGACGGCCGCGGCGTCTGGGGCGTCCCCTGCGACATCGCGCTGCCCTGCGCCCGTGAGAACACCCTGCTGCTCGAGGACGCGCAGAAGCTCGTCGCCGGCGGCTGCAAGGTCGTGGGCGAGGGCGCCAACATGCCCACGAGCATCGACGCCACCGAGTACTTCCAGGCCAACGGCGTGGCCTTCATGCCCGGCAAGGCTGCCAACGCCGGCGGCGTGCTGGTCTCTGGCCTCGAGATGAGCCAGAACGCCGAGCACCTCTCCTGGACCTTCGAGGAGGTCGACGGCAAGCTCGAGCAGCTCATGCGCGGCATGTTCCACAACGTCGACGACACCGCCAAGAAGTACGGCCACGAGGGCAACTTCGTCATGGGCGCCAACATCGCCGGCTTCGAGAAGGTCGCCGACGCGATGCTGGCCCAGGGCGTCTGCTAGGCGCGCCGCAAGGTCTTCTCGCCGCGGCCTGAGCCGCAATATTGCGGCTTGATTAAGAGGCGCTGCTCCACGTATACCACGTGTGAGCAGCGCCTCTTTTTCTTCTCGCCGCCTCGAATGGGCGTATCTTATGGCCCGCAATTGTTTTACACAAAGTAAGTTGACACCCTCGGTATACTTGCAAAGACCTTTAATGCGGTACGAGAGACCGAGAAGGCGTCCATAACGTATTCACGTAGCCTTATTCGGAGTTTGCCCATTTGGTAAGCTCCGTTTTTTTAAGACGACGCGCATATATGAAAGACGCAGGCGAAAGGACGGTGTTGCTTTGAACCTTTTGGTTGACGGCGGCAAGCATGCCAAGGCGCTTTTGGCGCTCGAGGACGGAAGCTATTTCTTTGGGCGCTGTGCGGGCGCGGAAGGGGAGACCTTCGGTGAGGTGGTCTTCAACACCTCGATGGTGGGCTACCAGGAGATCGTCTCCGACCCCTCCTACGCGGGCCAGCTGGTCACTTTGACCTACCCGCAGGTCGGCAACTACGGCGTGAACGAGATCGACATGCAGGCCCGTGAGCTTCACCTGGCCGGCCTCATCGTTCACGACATGTGCTACCAGCCCTCTAACTGGCAGTCCGTCACCTCCCTGCCCGATTTTCTCGCCGAGCGCGGCATCGTGGCCATCGAGGACGTCGACACCCGCGCCCTTACCCTGAAGATCCGCGACAACGGCGCCTGCAAGGCCGCCATCTCGACGGTCGACCTCGACCCCGAGAGCCTGGTCGCGCGCGTCCGCGCCTCCGAGCCCATCTCTGACCACAACTACGTGGCCGATGTCTCCTGCGCCGAGTCCTATGTGGTCCCCGCCAAGGGCGAGTGCAAGCACAAGGTCGTGGCCTACGACTGCGGCGAGAAGACCGGCATCGCCAAGCGCCTGGCCGCCGTTGGCTGCGAGGTCACCGTCGTGCCGTGGGACACCCCGGTCGAGAAGGCCCTGGCCATGGAGCCCGACGGCATCTTCTTCTCCAACGGCCCCGGCGACCCCGAGACCGTCCCGCCCGTGGTCGAGGC
>CAVAUD010000098.1:2262-7616 GCA_963591565.1 bacterium | reverse complement strand
CGCCGTGCTCGGCGTGGAGCATGAGCATGACGTCGAGCAGCATGGCCTCGTCGTGGGTGAAGCCCTGGTCGCCGCGCAGGACGTCGAGCAGGGTCTCTGCCATCGAGAAGCCCTCGCAGGGAGGCGGGACCAGCAGCTTGGTGCCGGTGGCCGAGGCGACGGCGGCCTCGTGGGCCACGGCGGCGGTGCGGGGCCAGCGGCCGAGAAGCGACAGGGCGACGTCGATCTCGTGCGTGGGCGTCGTGTCATCGGGCGTGGGGTCGAAGGAGTACAGCAGCAGGGTCGCGCGCTGCAGGACGTTCATGATGTTTTGGCTGTAGGTGGTGCGCGGGAAGATGTGCAGGAAGCCCTCGGGGAGCTGGCGACGCGAGTCGATGCGGGCCTTGAAGTCCGAGAGCTGCTCTGCCGTGGGAAGCGAGCCCGTGAGGAGGAGATAAGCCGCCTCCTCGTAGCCAAAGCGGTCCTCTGCCTGGGCGTTGTCGATAAGGTCGGCGATGTGGTAGCCGCGATAGATCAGGTCGCCCTCGTCGGGCACGACGCCTTCTGCGGTCTTGTTGTAGCCGTGGACGTTGGAGATGGTCGTGAGGCCGACAAGGACGCCCGAGCCGTCGGCGTTGCGCAGGCCGCGCTTGACGTCGTACTTCTCGTATAGGCCCTGCGGAACGACATCGACGTCCTTGAAGCCCTGGTAGAGCTGCTCGGCGACGGGTGGGATGCCCATGCCCACGGAAGGCATGGGGTAGGCGTCCGCGATGTGGGTCATTGCCGAGGTGTCGAGCGAGCTTAGGCTCGGCCCGATGCCTTTGATACCGAAGTTAGACAACACAGCCTCCTTTTGAGGTCGCGCTACAGACGGGGCACGTTCAGGCAGTACAACGTTGTAGGTGCGGCGCGGCCGGCGCAGGGGCGCCGGGCCGACGCGCGCTACAGGCGGTACATGAACTTGAAGACCTCTTCGCGCTGGAGCGTGATCTGGACGCCCAGGGTCTCGGACAAGGCGTCGAGAGCGGACTTCACAGACGCGAACTCGGTGCCCTCGCCCAGCTCGACCAGCATCGTCATGGTGAAGATGCCCTGCAGGATGGTCTGGGAGATGTCGAGGATGTTGGCCTCGCGGCCGGCCAGCTCGCCGGTCACGGCGGCGACGATACCAGGACGGTCGCTACCCAGGACGGTGATGATCGCGCGGTTCTTGGACTCGTTTTGCTCGGCAGCCATGCTTTCTCCTTAGATGTCTGAGCATAAGGGTTGAAGTTGAATCATACCCAAACAGCGAGGTCGCGCGTCGCGGGCGGCGCAACTTGATACACAACGGTTATTTGTTGCCGGCTTCGAACTGGGCGATGACGTCCTCGTGCGTGCATCCCAGGGCGCAGGAGAGCTCCTCGAGGGAGCGGGCACGGGCGAGCTTGAGGACGCGCTCGTAGGCCACGGGGGCTTTCTTATTGTTCTCCTGCGCGGCGGCGATCTTGGCCGTTATCGTCTTGACGACGCGAACGGAGTCCTGGCAGGAGCCGTTGCGGATCTCTTTCTTGTAGTGCTCTTCCTCGAGGGCGACGGAGCGATCGGTGTAGGCGTCGAGGTCCATCGAGGGGTAATTGTCGATGACGCTGAGGGCTTGCTCGCGGGTGAGGATGGGGCGCAGGCGCGCCTCGGAGGCGACGGGATAGCTGATGTGCATGGGGCGCGGCTGGCCCATGGGGAGCAGCTGGTACGTTGCTTCGGGACCTTGCGTCACGTCCTCTACCCTGCAGACTCCCTGACCCGGATGCACAACGTACTCGCCGACCTGATACATGCTTTTAGCTCCCTTCTCGTGACATAAGTATATCACCGGGAAAGGAGTTGGTTTACAAAATCAACAGGTAGAGGCCTATGGAGCCGGCGTTGCGCGACATATGTTAGTTCGATATTTGATGAAATTGGCGCGCGAGCCGGATGTTACCAGCTCCCGTTGGCGCCGCTGGCCGGGTTCTGGAAGTGCTGGAAACGGAAGTCGCAGTCGCGGCACTCGTAGCTGTTGAAGTCCCGGATGCCAAAGATGCCCTCGACATACCAGATGTTGTCCTTGCGGCCGCACTTTGGGCACCTGACAGTCACACTGGTATCGGTATAGCGTTCCCACACGGCGCCGCCGGGGTCGAGAACGCCACCTTTGATGTCGCTGACCTGCTCGTCGCTCAGGACTTTCTTCTCGTCAGCCATACAGATCGACCTCCTTGTGCGGCGCTCTTGTTTAGCCGGCGGCGAGGTTTGTGCCGGGGCGGAATTACAAGGTAGCACGCGCGGTTGAGCGTGCCTGCGCCGTTCGCTTGATTGAACACGGTGGTCATTCGCGGCGAATCGAGGGATGCGGCCCTCGCGATGCGGGCCCTTCGCAAAAAATGCGATAGACGGGTGCACTATCGGGACCTGGCGAGTAGCCGGCCGTTTTGAGCTCTTGCCAACTGGGGTTTTGTAGCCCAAAACGGCCGGCTACTCGCCGAGTTTGAGTCGTGCACCCGTCTTTCGTCGTTTTTGTTTTCGGCGTCGCGGCCAGCGGCGGCTAGTCGACGACGGTGACCTTGGTGATGACGGGCTGGTTCTCGGTGGCGACGGTGCCGTTCGAGTCCTCTACCTGGACTTTCTCGCAAATCGCGTCGACGACCTCGATGCCGGAGGTCACGTTTCCGAAGGCCGCGTACTGGCCGTCCAAGGACGTCGTGGTCTTGTGCATGATGAAGAACTGCGAGCTTGCCGAGTCATAGGCCGACGAACGCGCCATAGAAATGGTGCCGCGCACGTGGCTGATCGGGTTCTCGACGCCGTTCTTCGAGAACTCGCCCTTGATGTTGCGCGTCGAGCCGCCGGTGCCGTCGCCGTTGGGGTCGCCGCCCTGGATCATGAAACCGCTGATGATGCGGTGGAAGGTAAGGCCGTCGTAGAAGCCGTCGCTTGCCAGGTCGCAGAAGTTCGAGACGGTGATCGGGGCCACGTTGGCGTTCAAGGCCAGCTCAATGGTGCCGTAGTCGGCGACCTCGATGGTGACGTGGTGAGTGCCCGTGGCGTACGCGTCGTCCGCCGAGACGGAATCGATGACGGACGAGCTGGAGGTCGACGTCGCGCCGGAGCTCGAGTTCGACGTGGACTCGCCGGACCCCGAGGTCTTCTCGCCGGATTGCGAGGACGCGGACGAGCAGGCGGAAAGCCCGGCTGCCGCGACGGCGGCGAGAGGGGCGGCGAGGCAGAAAGAGCGGCGAGAGAGCTGCGACATGGGGTGGTCCCTTCTTCGATGGTCTTCTCCCCACCTTACCACCTCTTGCCTTTAAGGTTGCGTTTAGCCAGCTGAGGGGCCTGTTCAACGATTTGCTGTGTGTCTGCACGGGCCGTTTGCCGCGTCTGGGCGGGGACCGCGGGGAGATACTTGCAGCAACGGGACGCTCGCGAGGGGCATTCTCCTCTTCCCTTGTAAGGTCGCACTCCCCTGTTGGCCGTTGGTCCCTCGCGAGCGCCCCGAATTTGAAAGGAGAAGACCATGGGCAGCTTTGATCGAAACTCTGACGCGTTGATGCGCAAGGTGGGCGTGGCGGTGGTGACCGGCGCGCTGGTCTTCTCGGCGCTTCCGACAGGCGCGATCGCGGCCGAGGTCTCGACGGCGACGACGTCTACCGCGGCGGCCTCGAGCTCCAACAACGGGTCCGGCTCCTCATCCGACAAACCCGGCGAGCCCCCTTCGGGCGGCATGGGCGGCGGCGAGACGAGCGGCCAGCCCGGCGAGCCTCCCTCGGGCGGGGGCGGGGGCTTTGGCGGCGGCGCCAACACGATGACCTTCGACTATTCCGGCACCTACACAGGCGCCATCACGGCAGACGGAACCACGACCACAGCCTCTGACCAGGCCTTCGTTGCCAGCACGGCCGACCAAAACGCCGCCTTGGCGCAAAACGGCGGAACCCTTACGCTCACGGGCGCGACCCTCACCAAGTCCGGCGACGACACCAACGGCGACAACTGCAACTTCTACGGCGTGAACTCGATCCTTCTCGCCGTTGGGTCCGGCTCGACGGCCAAGGTGACCGACAGCACGCTCTCGGCCACCAGCGAGGGCTCGAACGGCATCTTTGCCACCAACGACGCCGTGGTCTGGGCCAAGAACGTCTCTATCTCGACCACGGCGGGCAACTCGCGCGGCCTCGACGCGACCTACGGCGGCACCATCGTGGCCGACGAGGTCACCGTCGATACCCAGGGCGACCACTGCGCGGCCGTCGCGACCGACCGCGGCGGCGGCAACATCAGCGTCACCAACTCGACGCTGAACACCCAGGGCTCGGGCTCGCCGATCCTGTACTCCACCGGCGACATCGAGGTCTCGGGCGTCACGGGCACCGCGAGCGGCAGCCAGCTCGTGGGCATGGAGGGCCTGAACACCGTCCTCATCAACAACTCGACGCTGACCAGCACAAACACGCAGGCGAGCGGCTCGGACCCGGTGGCCGACGGCGTCATCATCTACCAGTCGACCTCCGGCGACGCCGAGTCCACGACGGGAGAGACGGCCACGTTCCAGGCCGCCGACTCCACGCTCTCGAGCGCCATCGAGTCTGGCTCGATGTTCTACCTGACAAACACGAGCGCCGACATCGTGCTCAAGAACACGGTGCTCGATTTTGACTCCACGGCCGCCGACCTGCTGCTCGTTGCCGGCAACGACTCCAACGGCTGGGGCAGCGCCGGCTCCAACGGCGCGACGGTGCGCTTCACGGGCATCTCGCAGGAGCTCGCGGGCAACATCGACGTCGACACGATCTCTGCGGCCGACGTCCATCTCACCCAGAACACCACGTGGACGGGCGCGGCGACCGTGAGCACCAACGCCTACGGCTCGACCTCCGAGACGCCCCTCACGGTTAACATCGACGCGACGTCCACCTGGGTCGTCACGGGCGACTCGACCGTCTCGGCCCTGAACGTCGCCGGGGGCGGGCGCGTCGTGGACGCCAGCGGCAACACCGTGACCATCGTGAGCGGCGGCAAGACCGTGGTCGAGGGCACCTCGGCCTACACGGTGACCGTGACGGGCAGCTACTCGACGAGCTACGACATCGCCGACGCCGGCGAGCTCTCGCAGAGCTTGATCGACCGCAGCGCCTTCGACGCCGAGTACGGCTGCGAGACGACCTTTACGATGGGCGACTCGGCCAAGGCGGCCTCGGCGAGCAGCGCGTCCAGCTCGGCAACTTCCGCCGGCGGCGAGACGAGCGCGGCGGCCAGCGCCGACAACGGCACCTTCTGGGACGCCTTCGTGAGCTGGTTCAAGGGGCTCTTCGGCTGGGCGTAGGCGCGGCGGCACAGGACCACGGCCGGGGCCGCAA
>CAVAUD010000098.1:0-2210 GCA_963591565.1 bacterium | reverse complement strand
CAAACCGGCCCGCCGGCAGGGGAAGCGACTCTCCCCTTCCGGCGGGCCTTCCAAACGCAAAGGCGCCGGGGTGGTTTTCTCGCCACCCCGGCGCCTTTGTCATGTCGTTTACCTGCGGCGCGTTTGTCGCTCCGCAACGTCCTTCTCGGCTGCGAAACCCTATGCGCAGCAGGCGATGACCCACTCCAGGAGGTTCGCCGTCGCGGTGCCGGAGCGCTCGGCCAGAACGTGGCCCTGGCCCCAGACCGGGGTGTAGGCGACGTCGGCCACGCCGTCGTACTTCGAGAGCGCCCACGCGATGTTGGGCGCGGTGCAGGCCGAGACGTCGGTGTCGAGCAGGCCCTCGTTGATGCGCCAGTGCGGCGCCACGGTGGCCTGGCCGTAGCCGCCGTAGTGGCCCGAGAGCCAGTACAGCGGGTTCATCATGTTCACGCGGGTCGCCATGTTGGTGTCGAGCGAGTCGGTCTTCTCGAGGTCGTCGTCCCAGTCGGCGATATAGCTGGCCACCCAATCGGGGCAGGCCTTGTAAACCGTGGCGTTCTTCTCGATCAGGGCCTGGATAGCGGCGTCGTAGTGAAGGGTCGACTCCTCGCCGATGCCAAAGAGCTGGTTGGTCTTGGAGCTGCGGTCGGGCTGGTCGAACGGGGCGACCTTGCCGGTGGCGGCGCGCAGGTGCAGGGCGTAGTCGCGCAGGCTCTGGACCGAGACGGACTGCTTGCGCAGGTTGTAGTTGATCCACCAGTAATCGGCGTTGAGCTCGGCGAAGTAGGTCTGGGCCGAGTCGTAGATCGTGGACTGGACCTGGGTGGCGCCGGTCGTCGCCGTGGTCGCTGCGGTCGCGGTCGCCGCGGCGCCCGTTGCGGCCGTCGTCACCGTGGTGGCCGCCGTGTCCGCGACCTCCCCGGCAACCGCCGTGCCCGTCGCCGTGCCGGTCGTGGCCGCCGAGCCGTCGTCGCCCTGCGAGACCGTCACGCCGCCCAGGCTCTGGGCCGTGGCCGCCTCGGCTGCGCGGGCCGCCGTGAGGTTGGGGTCGCCCGGGAAGCTCGGCTCGTCCACGCGCTGGGGCGTGTAGGTGTACGGGAAGGCTGTGTTCTGCACGAACCACGTTGCCGCGTCGTCCAGGTTGGCGAGAAGGGCCGAGGCATAGCTGCCCATGGTGTAGGCGCTGCCCTCGGTCTCGTCGAGCGTGAGCTGCTCGTCGTCGGCGTTGCGGAAGTCCATCTGGTTGACGTACTCGCCGTAGGCGGAGGCCAGGTCGTCGGAGAGGGCGCCCGTCCAGGTGCCGTCGGCGCGGGTCTCCTCGCCAAAGTACTGGCCGCAGGACCACTCGTAGGCGGCGTTTGCCGTGTCATAGGAGGTGATCGGGCACCACGAGGCGCTGCCCGCGATGTTGTCGGAGATGGCGTTGCCGGCCGCGTCGTGGGTCACGGCGCCGATCGAGGTGAGGTAGGGCTCGTAGAGGGCCGCGCCGCCCGAGGAGCCGAGAACCGCCGAGACGCCGCCGCCCGCGCCGAAGCCAAAGACAAAGACGCGCGAGGCGTCGCAGGGCAGGGACTCGGCGTTGTAGCGCAGGTAGCGCACGGCGGCCTTGAGGTCGACGACGGGCCAGGGGGCGCCGCCGGGGAACAGCTCGTTCTTGCCGCTGGCGGTGTCGTAGCCGGCGCTGCGGCCGCGGAAACCCGCGTAGACGTAGATGCAGCCGGCCGAGAGATACGGGGCCAGGCCCTCGTAGGAGTAGGCGGTGGGGCTCGTCTGCGCGGCGAGGGTCGCGGTGTTGATCGGCATGAGGATCGGCGCGGTCGCGGCGGTGAAGTTGCCCACGACGGCCTTCTCGTTAATGGTGCAGGTATACGAGTTGCCGTTCTTCTCGCCAACGAAATAGTCGCCGGGGACAAAGATGGCCAGGGACTCGTAGGTCGTGGTCGCCGGGTCCTTGCAGTAGGCCAGGCCAAGCTGGTAGTAGACGTCGTTGTCCTGGTCGTACTTCCAGGCGCCCATGTTGATGGCCAGGTCCTTGAACTCCTCGAGGTCGACCTGGGGCTTGGCGTCGGCGCCGGTGTCGGTGCCGGACTGGCCCTGGTTGGTGTCCGGCTTGGAGCAGCCGGCAACGGTCGAGGCCGCTCCCACCGAGGCCAGGGCGAGGAACTGTCTTCTGGTAAAGCCCATGATGTCTTCTTTCTACGTGGTCGCGCCGCCGGGGCGCGGTCGTG
>CAVAUD010000097.1:0-7661 GCA_963591565.1 bacterium | reverse complement strand
GCCGGAGGCCACTTAATGTGGCCTCCGTGCGAATCAGGACTGTTTGAGCATGAAAGAAAAACCCGGGAGGGACCGGTGGGATACGGTTCTCTTCCCCGCCTAGACGTTAAAGCGGAAGTGCATGACGTCGCCGTCGGCCACGACGTACTCCTTGCCCTCGATGCGCAGCTTGCCCGCCGTCTTGCAGCCGGCCTCGCCGCCCAGCTCGACGTAGTCGTCGTAGCTCGCGACCTCGGCCTTGATGAAGCCGCGCTCGAAATCGGAGTGGATGACGCCGGCGGCCTCGGGGGCCTTCGCGCCGATGCGCACGGTCCAGGCCTTGACCTCCATCTCGCCGGCCGTGAAGTAGCTCTGCAGGCCAAGCAGGCGATAGGCCGCCTGCGCCAGGGTCTCGAGGCCGCTCTTCTCCAGGCCCAGGTCGGCCAGGTACTCGGCGGCCTCCTCGGCGTCGAGCTCGGACAGCTCGGCCTCGACCTTCGCGCAGATGGGGATCGGCACCACGCCGTCGATGGCGGGCAGCTCGGCGCCCAGCTGGTCCTCGTCGACGTTGGCCACGATCAAGATCGGCTTCATGGTGAGAAGGAACAGGCCCTTGGCGGCCGCGCGCTCCTCGTCGTCCATCTCCATGGTGGCGGCGCGCTTGCCGTCGTTTAGCCACTCCTGCAGGCGCTTGGCGACGGCCAGCTTGGGGGCCAGCTCCTTGTCGCGCTTGGCCTCCTTCTCGAGCTTGGGCAGCTGCTTTTCCAGCGTGCCGATATCGGCCAGGATGAGCTCGGTCATGATCGTCTCGGCGTCACCGGCCGGGTCGACGAAGTCGCCCGTGCGGCCCACCTCGCGCATGACGTTGGGGTCGGAGAAGTAGCGCACGACCTCGCAGATGGCGTCGGTCTCGCGGATGTTGGCCAAAAACTGGTTGCCCAGGCCCTCACCCTCGGAGGCGCCCTTGACCAGGCCCGCGATGTCCACGAACTCGACCGTGGCCGGCACGATGCGGCCCGGGTGCACGATGTCGGCCAGCTTCTGCAGGCGGTCGTCGGGCACGTCGACGATGCCCACGTTGGGGTCGATCGTCGCGAAGGGGTAGTTGGCCGCCAGGCCGCCCTTCTTGGTGAGGGCGGTGAACAGGGTCGACTTGCCCACGTTGGGCAGGCCCACGATACCGATGGAGAGGGACACTTTGGGACTCCTAACTTACTTCTCGCCGCTGCCGTCGGCCAGGCCCTCGAGGGCGTCGGCCGCGCGGTTGAGCTGCTTCTTTCCTTGCTCGATGTACTTCTTGGCCTCGGCCTTGGCCTGGGCCTTCTTGCGGGCTGCCTCCTCGGCCGCCTTGTCGGGGATGACAAGCTCGCGCACGTCCATCTTCTCCATGGTCAGCGCCTTGTCCTCGCACACGACGACGCACGCGCCGCACGACTCGCAGTAGGCGGGCTGCACGCTCACGTGGCCGGCGTTGTCCAGGTCGATGGCGCGGGTGGAGCAGACCTTGGCGCACTCGCCGCACATCGTGCACAGCGACGAGTCGCACACGGGGACCTTGAGGTCGACGAACTCGGCCAGGCCCGGGTCGTGCTGCAGCGCGCCCATCATGAGCTTGCGGTTTTGCGTGAGCATGCGCTGGCGGTTGTTGGCCGTCTTGATGCCCACGGCGTCCTCGAGCTGCTTTTGCAGCTGGTCGAGGCGCGCCGCGTGGTCCGAGATCTTCTTGGCCACGGCCTGCGCGCCGGCAAGGGCCGGGTTGGTGCGGGTGACCAGGCGCTCGGCCGAGTGGATGGCGCTGCTCATGAACTGCGAGCGCTTGTACTCGCGGGTGAGCTCGTGGGTCATCTCGGACTGGTCGGCGACAAGGCCCATCGAGGCCTGCGCCCACTCCTCGGCCGTGCCGATGGCGTCGCAGTAGAACTCCTCGCCCGTGGTCGTCTTGCAGCGGTCGCAGATGCCGACGGGCAGGTAGACGTTGATGTTGTCGTAGTCTGCCATGAGCGAGAACCACAGGTCGCGCGAGATCGAGCCCACGCAGGCGAGAACAACCTCGTTCTCCTTGGGCAGGCGCTTGATCGCGCGGGTGCAGGTGATGTAGCACTGCTCGTAGGCAGAGGCGATGCGCGCGATGCGATCGTAGAGGAGGCGCGGCATGTGGCGGCGGTTGGCCAGGGCCTCGACGGGGCAGGCGGCCACGCACAGGCCGCACTTGCGGCACGAGTCCTCGATCTTCACGGACTGCTTGTGAATCTCGATCGCGTGGACCGGGCACACGTCGACGCACGCCGAGCACGTCTTGGGGTTCTCGGAGTTGACGCGCAGGCAGCGGCTGGAGTTGGCGTAGGGCTTCTCCTTGTACTCGGCCGGGTCGAAGACCTTGCGCTGGGCCGGGTCCATGGCCAGCTGGTCGGTGATCGCGCCAAACGGGTTGGACAGCGCCTGCCAGTCGCTTTGGATGTCGATCAGGTCGTCAAGTAAGTCACGTTTCTGAGCCACTGCCACACCTCTCCCTCTCGTATGCAGCAATGCTCCATTCTACCCCAGCGCCGCCAGCGGAATCATGACGTCTACCGCAAACGTGTCCTCGCCCGCCGAAAGCGAGAAGGTCCCGCTGTACTTCTCGGCGATTCCTCGCATCGAGCGCACGCCAAAGCCGTGGTTGGCGCGGTCGTCCTTGCTGGTGGCGGGCAGGCCGTCGGCGCCCAGCCGGCAGCGGGCGCGGCAGTAGTTCTCGACGTGGATGCTCACGCAGCCCATGGCACGGCGCACGACCAGCGTGATCGAGCGGCGCGAGGGGTCGTCGAGAAGGACCACGGCCTCGATGGCGTTGTCCAGCGCGTTGCCAAACAGCGAGTAGATGTCGGCCGCGGCCATCGTGCCCAGGGCCTCGCCGTCGGCGATGCAGGTCAAGGTGATCTGGCGGCTCTCGCACAGCAGGCGCTTCTCGGTGAGGATCGTGTCCAGGGCCTGGTTGCCCGTCTGGACCGAGGAGTCGTACATCCGCACGGTGCGGGCCAGATCCTCCAGCACGGCGCTATCGACGGCCGCGCCGCCGCTGCTCAGGGCGCGGATCTGGTGGCGCAGGTCGTGGCACTTGATGTTGACGGCCTCGATGTTCTCGCGAGAGACGCGCAGCTGGCGGTCGTGCTCGGCCAAGAGGCGCTCGGTCAGGTCGCGCTCGTGCTCGAGCCGGCTGCGAAAGAGCATCTGGTACTCGGACCAGATGATCGCCGCGCAGGCCAGGCCGTGCAGGCAGCGCAGGATGACGCTCAGGCCAAAGGGCATCCCGCAGCCGTCCAAGGCCTTGATCACGACGTCGAAGCCGATGATGCCCAGGCTCACGACGGGCATCATGAGCAGCATGTCGTGGCTTTCCATGCGAGACAAGCCCTCGCGGTCGATGCGGCTGGCGACCAGCGCGTGGCAGGCAGCGTAGATCGCCGCGCAGGCCAGCAGGTTGGTGACGAGGTAGGCCGCCGGCGCCGAGGGGTCCATACCCGCGTGGCGCAGCACCGTGGCGGCGAGCTCGGTCACGCCGGTGGCGAGGTTCGACACGGTGTAGCCGGCAGTCGCGCAGAAGAGCGCCGTCCAGGCAGAGGCCTCGAAGACCGCCATGAAGCACACGTAGACTAAGAACAGCAGAAGCGAGAAGGCCGCGTAGACGGCGACGTAGCTCATGGCGCCTGGCAACGCCGGCACCCAGGCGAGCGCCGCGGATACGGCGAGGTAGCCTGCGCACAGAAGGCCCACGACGCCCGCGCAGCGCAGGCCAAAGCGCGGCCTTCTCGGCAGGCGCCAAGAGAACAGCAGGACCCCGCCAAAGAGGCGGACCACGACCAGGGCCAAGACGACGATCAGGTGCCAAGGCTCCGGCAGCGCTATGTCCGTGCCGAGAAACCCGCCGTCCAGCTCGCCCGCCATCAGATGCTCCCGCCGGCGAAGCGCGAGAAGGCCGCCAGCGCCTCGGCCTTGCGCGAGCGCGAGATGGCCAGCTCGGTGCCGTCGCTCATCGTGACCGCGGTGCCGCTGACCTGCGTGATGTGGGCCATGTTGACGATGTAGCCGGCGGCGATGCGGCAGAAGCGCCCCTGCGGCAGCTCGGCCTCGACGGCCTTGAGCGAGCCGCGCATGCGCAGCGGCTCGGGCTCGCCCGCGACGTGCCAGTAGAGGTCGTGCTTGATGATCTCGACGAAGATCACGTCTCGCTGAGAAACAACGCGCAGGCCACAGGCCGTGGGCAGGGTCACGCGGGCGTTGTCGTTTCTCGCCATCACGCGAAGGGCGCGGCCCATGCGCAGGGCGAAGTCCTGGTAGCTCACCGGCTTCACCATGAAGTCGAGGGCGTCGACCGAGTAGCCGCGCACGGCGTACTGGGCCAGGTCGGTGACAAAGACGATGGGCGTCACGTCGTCGGTCTGGCGGATGATCTGGGCGGCCTCCATGCCGTTGATGCCCGGCAGGCCGATGTCCAGGAAGTAGATGTCGCAGGTGCGGGTGCGCGCGGAGCCTTCCAGCAGCTCAAGGGCGCTGGTCAGGACCTCGACCGAGAACTCGGTGCCGGTCGCCTCGCCATAGCGGGCCAGGTGGGAGCGCAGGGCATCGGCCGCCGCCGCGTCGTCCTCGACGATGATCGCCTTGTACATGGCCCTCCCCTTCCCTCTCGCCGTGGCCGCGAGCCCGGCTTCAATCGCAGCCCGCGGCCCTTCCCGGTCCCCGGCCAACTAAGTCACCCTCTGCGCATTCTAAGTCATGCGCCCCCGCCGCGCCCGCCCGCTCCCTAGAGTTTTCGCCGAAGTAGGCTGCGGGACCATGCCGACGCCAGGCCGGTCCCGCCGCGACGCACGAGACGGCGAGAAGGTCTTCTCGCCGGGAAAGGAAAGAAGGGAAGAACATGGAAGAGGAGAAGAAAGCGCGGGTACCACGGCGTCCCAACAGGCCTTTATTGGTCCTGGTGTGCCTTTTGATCGCCGTTATCACCGCGCTTAACGTGGTGTTTTGGGCGGTTTTGGTGCCGCACCTGGACATCGTCGACGTCTTCACCAAGGTGACCGACACCACAACCGAGGAGGTCAAGGCCGCCAGCGCCGAGACGGCCCGCATGACCGAGGAGATCGAGGCCGAGGGCATCGTCCTTCTCAAGAACGACAACAACGCGCTGCCGCTGGGCAACTCGGCCAAGGTCAACGTCCTGGGCTCGACCGCCGGCAACAACTTTAGCTACGGCGGCACCGGCTCCGGCTCGGGCGACGAGTCGAGCAACGTGAGCTTCTACCAGGGCCTGGCCAACGCAGGGCTTGAGGTCAACCCGGACCTCAAGAGCTTCTACGACGAGAAGGCCACCTCGGCCATCGACTACGGCCTGGTGGGCACCGACTGGAACCTCTACGAGCTGCCGCAGTCCAGCTATGAGCAGGGTTGGGCCGAGAAGGCCCGCGCCTTTTCCGACACGGCCGTCGTGGTCATCACCCGCAAGGGCGGCGAGGGCCACGACCTGCCCACGGACATGGCCGCATACACCGGCTCTGAGGCCGGGCGCAGCTACCTCGAGCTGACCCCCAACGAGGAGGACCTTCTCGCCGAGGCCAAGGCCAACTTTAGCCGCGTGGTCGTGGTGCTCAACAGCCCCAACGCCATGGAGCTGGGCTTTCTTGAGGACGAGGGCATCGACGCGGCCCTGTGGGTCGGCACCGTGGGCGCCACCGGTTGCAACGCCATCGGCAACGTGCTAACGGGCGCCGTCAACCCCTCGGGCAAGACGGTGGACAGCTTCCCGTACCAGGTCGAGTCCGCGCCGAGCTACTACAACTTTGGCGGTCGCGACTACACCAACGCGACCTACACCAACTCCGCGTCTTACGCGGGCACCGGTGACTCGGCCGCGGGCACCGACAACTACCACTACGTGGAGTACCAAGAGGGCATCTACGTGGGCTATCGCTACTACGAGACCGCCGCGGCCGACGGCTTCATCGACTACGACGCGACGGTGCAGTTCCCGTTTGGCTACGGCCTGTCCTACACCACGTTCGACCAGACCCTGGACAGCGTGACCGACGACGGGACCACCATCACCGCGACGGTTACCGTGACCAACACCGGCCAGGTCGCCGGCAAGCAGGTCGCCGAGATCTACGTCGCCGCGCCCTATACGGCGGGCGGAATCGAGAAGAGCTCGGTTGTTCTCGCCGGCTTCGACAAGACCAAGCTGCTTGAGCCGGGCGAGTCCCAGACCTTAAGCATCAGCTTTGCACGCGAGGACATGGCCAGCTACGACTACACGGGCGTCAAGGCCCAGGGCGGTGCGTACGTGCTTGAGGCCGGCGACTACGGCATCCAGCTGCAGACCGACTCGCACCACGTGGTGGCGAGCAAGACCGTGCACGTCGACGCCGACGTCATCTACAACGACGCCAACGACGGCAAGCGCGACAGCGACGACGTGGCCGCGACCAACCTCTTCGACGACGTGAGCTTTGGCGACGACCTGGTCTATCTCAGCCGCGCGAACTGGGCGGGCACCATGCCGACCGAGGTCTCTGCGCTGACCAAGGAGGCCACGGCCGCGCAGGTCGAGGCCCTGACCAACCCCGTTCCTCTCGACAACTCCGAGACCGCCGACATCACCACCGGGGCCAAGAACGGCCTGACCTTGGCAGACGTGAAGGGGCTCGATTACGACGACCCCAAGTGGGACGATCTTCTCGACCAGGTGAGCCTGGGCGAGATGGAGGTCCTGGTGGGCAACGCCGGCTGGCTGACCACCTCGATCGAGAGCGTGGGCAAGCCGGCCCTCACCGAGTGCGACGGCCCCAACGGCATCAACAATTTGATGGTTGGCGTAAACGGCACCCAGCTCACGGGCCAGTCGGTCCTGGGCCAGACGTGGAACTGCGAGCTGGCGGCGCGCCTGGGCGAGGCCTTCGCGGCCGAGGCCAAGGCCTACCACGTGGCCGGCCTGTACGCGCCCGCCGTCAACATCCACCGCTCGGCCTTTGGCGGGCGCAACTACGAGTACGTCTCTGAGGACGGCCTGCTTTCCGGCAAGGTCATCGCGGCCGAGGCCAAGGCCATCCAGGACAACGGCGTCTACTGCTACGTCAAGCACTTCGCGGCCAACGACCAGGAGACCCACCGCAGCGACGGCGGCCTGGTGACCTGGTTCAACGAGCAGGCCTTCCGCGAGATCTACCTGCGCCCGTTCGAGATCATCGTCAAGGAGGCCGGCAACACCGGCATGATGAGCTCGTACAACCGCCTGGGCACCACGCCGGCGGCCGAGAGCAAGGCGCTGCTCACCGACGTCCTTCGCGGCGAGTGGGGCTTCCGCGGCGCCGTCGTCACCGACTGCACCATGGCCGCGGCGACCTCGGACGTCAACCGCAGCCTGCGCGCGGGCAACGACCTCAACCTCAACTTCCTGCAGGACTTCTCGATGACGTCCGACACCACCGATACCGCCGCCGGTCACCAGGCGCTTCGCCGCGCGACCCACAACGTGCTGTACATGGTGGCCAACTCCGACGCGCTTGAGACCGCGACCGCCGGCCTGGGCGGAACGATCAAGACCGGCTTCACCGTCTTTGACGTGGTCTTTGTTGCCCTGATGGTCCTCTACTTCTGGCGCCGCCACGCAGGCATGGTGCGCTGGCGCGAGGCCGGCAAGCCCCAGGGCTGGCTCTCCA
>CAVAUD010000096.1:0-7715 GCA_963591565.1 bacterium | reverse complement strand
AACGGGACTTGTCTGATACGCGACTATCAGACAAGTCCCAAAATTGCAGGGGAGGCGGCGAGAAGACCCCGCCGCCTCTAAGCCGGCCCGGCGCCCTACGCCCCGTGGACCGCCTCGGCCATGGCGTGGACGTACTCGGCCACGTGGGGCACCGCGTCCTCGCCGTACTGGGCCAGGATCTTGACGATCGCCGAGCCCACGATCGCGCCGTCGGACTTGGCGGCCATGTCGCGGGCCTGCTCGGGCGTCGAGATGCCGAAGCCCACGGCGCACGGCACGTCGGTGGCCTCGCGCACCAGCTCGACCATGCCGGCGATGTCGGTCGTGATGGCCTGGCGCACGCCGGTCACGCCCAGCGAGCTCACGCAGTACACGAAACCCGCGGCGTCGCTCGCGATCTGGCGCACGCGCTCGTGCGACGTCGGCGCGATCAGCGAGACGAGCTCCAGGCCCTCGGCGGCCAGCGGCTCGGCGAACTCGGGCTTCTCCTCGTGCGGGACGTCCGGCAAGATGACGCCGTCGATCCCGGCCGCCGCGGCCGCCGCGGCAAAGCGCTCAAGCCCGTACGAGAACAGCACGTTGGAGTAGGTCATGAAGACCATCGGGACCTCGACCCCGCGCTCGCGCAGGCGCGCGACCAGCGCAAACGCGTCGTCGGTCGTGACAGCGCCGGCCAGCGCGCGGATGTTGGCCTCCTGGATGACGGGCCCTTCTGCCGTGGGGTCAGAGAAGGGGATGCCCAGCTCGATCAGGTCGGCGCCCGCCTCGGCCATGGCCACGACGGCCTCCTCGGTCACGGCCAGGGTCGGGTCCCCGCAGGTGATGAAGGGGATGAAGGCCTTCTTGCGCGACCCGTCGGCCGCGGTGAAGGCGGAAGCGATTCTACTCATGCAGATCTTCTCCTCTGTAGCGAGCGATGGCCGCGACGTCCTTGTCGCCGCGCCCAGAAAGGGTGACGACGATGACCTGGTCGGGCCTCATGGTGGGGGCGAGCTTCATGGCGTAGGCCACGGCGTGCGCGCTCTCGATGGCCGGGATCACGCCCTCCTTGCGGGACAGGTACTCGAAGGCGTCGACGGCCTCGTCGTCGGTGACGGGCACGTACTCGGCGCGGCCCTCGTCGCGCAGCCACGCGTGCTCGGGGCCGACGCCCGGGTAGTCAAGGCCGGCCGAGATGCTGTAGACCGGCGCGATCTGGCCGTACTCGTCCTGGCAGAAGTAGCTCTTCATGCCGTGGAAGATGCCGAGGCTGCCCGTGCACATGGTGGCCGCCGTCTCCCAGGTGTCGATGCCGCGGCCGGCGGCCTCGCAGCCGATGAGGCGCACGCCCTCGTCGCCGATGAAGTGATAGAAGCTGCCGATGGCGTTGGAGCCGCCGCCCACGCAGGCCAGGACCGCGTCCGGAAGCTTGCCCTCGAGCTCGAGGATCTGTGCGCGGGCCTCTTTGCTGATAATGGCCTGGAAGTCGCGCACGATGGTCGGGAACGGGTGCGGGCCCATGACGGAACCCAGGCAGTAGTGGGTGTCGTCGATGCGGTTGGTCCACTCGCGGAAGGTCTCGGACACGGCGTCCTTCAAGGTGCCGGTGCCCGCCGAGACGCCCACGACCTCGCTGCCCAGAAGGCGCATGCGGTAGACGTTCAAGGCCTGGCGCTCCATGTCCTCGGTGCCCATGTAGACGCGGCACTCCATGCCCAACAGGGCCGCCGCGGTGGCGGTCGCCACGCCGTGCTGGCCCGCGCCCGTCTCGGCGATCAGGCGGGTCTTGCCCATCTTCTTGGCGAGAAGTGCCTGGCCAAGCACGTTGTTGATCTTGTGGGCGCCCGTGTGGTTGAGGTCCTCGCGCTTGAGGTAGACCTTGGCGCCGCCCAGGTCGGCCGTCATGTTGGCCGCAAAGTAGAGCAGGCTCGGGCGGCCGGCGTAGTTGTTGAGAAGGTCGGTCAGCTCGGCGTTGAACTCGGGGTCGTCCTTGTAGTGGTCGTAGGCCTCCTCGAGCTCGATCACGGCGTTCATCAGCGTCTCGGGGATGTACTGGCCCCCGTGGATGCCAAAACGCCCGCGGGAGGCGGGGGAATTGCTCATGCTTGCTCCTTTTCCTTTTTGGCGGCGCGCACGGCGGCGACCGCGTCGATCATTTTTTGCGGGTCCTTGGCGGGCGTGCCGTCCGCTGCGGGCGACTCGATGCCCGAGGACATGTCCACGCCGAAGGGCCGGGTGGCCGCGATGGCGGCCGCGACGTTTTGGGGCGTGAGGCCGCCGGCCAAGATGAAGGGCCTCTTGGGCCGCGTGGGTGCGTCTGTGGCGAGAAGACCCCAGTCAAAGGCCTCGCCCGTGCCTTGGCCGTTGTCGAGAAGTACAAGGTCGGCGGGGCTTTTCTCGGCGGCCTCGATGTCTGCGGCGTCGCGGACCTTGAAGGCCTGGATGACGGTCGCGCGGCCGCGGAGGCGCTCCTTGAGGGCCTCGACGTAGGCGGCGTCCTCGTGGCCGTGGAGCTGGACGGCGTCGATGGCCTCGGCCAGGACGAGCAGCTCGATGGTCTCGGGGTCGGCGTCGACGAAGACGCCCGTGCGGGCGATGCCCGAGCCCTCGAGGGCGTAGCCCAGCTCGACCGCGCGCTCGGGCGTGACCGAGCGGTGCGAGGCGGGGAAGTCGATCACGAAGCCGCAGTAGTCGGGGGCGGCGGCGAGAACGGCGTCGATGTCCTCGTCGCGCCACAGGCCGCAGAGCTTGACGCGGGGGCCGGCAGGGGCCGGGGCCTCGGGGACCGCCGGGGCCGTCGAGTCGGCCGAGGACGCCAGGTCGCCCGCCGCACCCGCGCCCGTCTCGCCAACCCCGCGCAGCTCATCGAGCATGCCGCGCTTGTCGGCCGCCCGCATGAGCGTCTCGCCGATCAAGACGGCGTCGACGCCCGCCTCCTCGAGCCGCGCCACGTCGGCGCGGGTCTCGACGCCGGACTCCGAGACAAAGACGCGCTCGGCGCCGGCGGCGGGGCGCAGGTCGATGCTGCGGCCGAAGTCGACCTCAAAGGTGCGCAGGTCGCGGTTGTTGACGCCCACGATGCGGGCGCCGGCGGCCACGGCGCGGGGGACCTCCTCGGGCGCGTAGGCCTCGACCAGGGCGGATATGCCCAGCTCATGGGCCAGGGCCACGTAGGCGGCCAGCTGCTCGTCGGTCAGGATGGAGCAGATGAGAAGCACCGCCGCCGCGCCGATCGCGCGTGCCTGGTAGACCATGTACTCGTCGACCACGAAGTCCTTGCGAAGCACAGGGATGTTCACCGCGCCCGCGATCGCCGTCAGGTACTCGTCTGCCCCCTGGAACCAGAAGGGCTCGGTGAGGCAGCTCACGGCAGCGGCGCCCGCGGCCTCGTAGTCGCGCGCGATGGCCACCGGGTCAAAGTCCGCGCTGATCAGCCCCTTAGACGGCGACGCCTTCTTGACCTCGCAGATAAAGGACATCCCGGGTGCGCGCAGGGCCGCCTCAAAGGGGAAGGCGAACTCGCCGGTGGGAGAGGCAGCCAGCTCGGCGGCTGCCGCGGCGCGGGCACGCTCGGCCATCTCGGCGAGAGGGACCTCGCGCTTCTCGGCCTCGACGCGCTCGCGGGTGCGGGCGGCGATCTTCTCCAGGATGTTGGTGGTCTTGGGGTCCTCGACAGGCATTACTCGTTGCTCTCTTTGACGAAGGCCTCAAGGGTCGCCGTCGCGGCGCCAGAGTCGACGACCTCGGCCGCGCGCTCGATGCCGGCAGCGATGGACTCGACGGCGCCGGCCGCGTACAGTGCCGCACCCGCGTTGAGCAGGGCCGCGTTGCGCTTGGGGCCGCGCTCCTCGCCGGCCAGGATGGCGCGCACGCAGGCCGCGTTCTCCTCGGGCGTGCCGCCGACCAGGTCGCTCTTCTCGCAACGGGAAAGGCCAAAGTCCTCGGGCGCGATCGTGTAGGTGCGGGTCTCGCCGTCGGCCAGCTCGCAGACCGCGGTCTCGGCCGAGAGGCTGATCTCGTCCATGCGGTCGCGGCCAAAGACGACCAGCGCGCGCTTGACGCCGAGCTTGGCCAGGACGTGGGCCACGGGCTCGACCAGGTACTCGTCGTAGACGCCCAACAGGAAGTACTCGGGGCGGGCGGGGTTGGTGAGCGGGCCCAAGATGTTGAAGACGGTGCGGATGCCCAGCTCCTTGCGGATGGGGCCGACGTACTTCATCGCCGCGTGGTAGCGCTGTGCGAAGAGGAAGGCCATCCCGCAGCCCGCCAGCTCGGCCGCGACCTTCTCGGGCGACTGGTCGAGGTTGACGCCCAAAGCCTCCAGGCAGTCGGCGGTGCCGCACTTGGAGCTGGCCGCGCGGTTGCCGTGCTTGGTCACGGGGACGCCCGCGGCGGCGCAGATGATCGCGGCCGTCGTGGAGATGTTGAAGGTGTTGGAGCGGTCGCCGCCGGTGCCCACGATCTCGAGGGTCTCGACGCCGGGGTGGGGGACAGGCGTCGCCAGCTCGCGCATGGCCGCCGCGCAGCCCGAGATCTCGTCGATCGTCTCGGCGGTGGAGGACTTGGTCGAAAGGGCGGCCAGGAAGGCGGCGTTTTGGGTGGCGCTCGTCTCGCCGCTCATGATCTCGTGCATGGTGGTGTAGGCCTCGTCGTAGGTGAGGTCCTCTTTCATGACGATCTTCTCGATTGCTTCCTTGATCACGATGGTTCCTTTCTTTATGCGGTGGCGGAGAAGGACGCGCTGGTAGCGGGCTCGCCGGTGGCCTCGGCGGCAAACGCGTTGCAGATGCCGATGAAGTTGGCCGCCATGGCGTGGCCCTGCGGCGTGAGGATCGACTCGGGGTGGAACTGGACGCCGAAGGTGGGCGCGCTCACGTGCTCGACGGCCATGACCTCGCGCTTGTCGTCGGCGGTGCGGGCGGTGACGCGCAGGCACGCCGGCAGGCTCGCCTCGTCTGCCTCCAGCGAGTGGTAGCGGGCGACCTCGACCTGCCCGCCCAGGCCCGCGAACAGGCGAGAGCCCGGCTCGACGTCGGCGATCGACGACTTGCCGTGCATGAGCTCGGCCGCGTAGGTCACGGTGCCGCCAAAGGCCTCGCAGATGGCCTGGTGGCCCAGGCACACGCCCAGGATGGGGACGCGGCCGGTGAGCTCGCGGGCGACGTCCTCGCAGATGCCCGCCTCTGCCGGGCGGCCCGGGCCGGGGCTCAAGACGATGCCCGCGGGAGCGAGCTCGGCCAGCTCGGCCACGCCGATCTCGTCGTTTCTCAGCACCCGGATGTTTGGCTCGATGGAACCCAGCAGCTGGTAGAGGTTATAGGAGAAGCTGTCGTAGTTGTCGATAAGGACGATCATGCGAGGCCCCCTTCCGCGGCGCGGACGGCCTCGACGACGGCGCGCGCCTTGTTCTGGCACTCGGCGAACTCCTTGGCGGGCACCGAGTCTGCCACGATGCCGGCGCCGGACTGCACGCAGACCTCGCCGTTTTTCTTGTACGCCAGGCGAATGCCGATGCAGGTGTCCAGGTTTCCGGAGAAGTCCAGGTAGCCGATGGCGCCGCCGTAGATGCCGCGCTTGGCGCCCTCCAGGTCGCTGATGATCTGGCAGGCGCGCAGCTTGGGCGCGCCCGAGAGGGTGCCCGCCGGCAGGATCGAGTCGATGACGTCGACGGCGTCCTTGTCGGCCGCGAGCTGGCCCGTCACGGTCGAGCCGATGTGCATGACGTGCGAGAAGCGCAGGATGTTGTGGTAGCTCTCGACCTCGACGCTGCCCAGCGCGGCGACCCTGCCGATGTCATTGCGGCCCAGGTCAACCAGCATATTGTGCTCGGCCAGCTCCTTCTCGTCGGCGAGAAGGCCGCGCTCGAGCTCAGCGTCCTCCTCGGGCGTGGCGCCGCGCGGGCGCGTGCCGGCCAGGGGGTAGGTGAAGAGCTTGCCGTTCTCGAGCTTGGCCAGGGTCTCGGGGCTCGCGGCGGCGACCTCGACGTCGTCGGAGGAAATAAAGGCCATGTAGGGCGAGGGGTTCGTGCAGCGCAGCGTGCGGTAGACGTCGAAGAGGCTGCCTTGCGCGGGCGCGGTGATCGGGTCAGACAGCACGACCTGGAAGATGTCGCCCTCGTGGATGTGGTCCTGGGCAGTCTTGACCATCTGCTCGAAGCGGGCCTGGTCATAGACGGGGGCGAGGTCGCGCTCGAGGTGAAGCGGGGCGAAGTCGTGCTTCTCGCCGTTTTCCAGGATGTCCTGCATGCGGTCGAGCTCGGCCGCCGCGGCGTCGTAGGCGGCCGTCAGCGCCGCCGGCGCCGGGTCGCTGACGTCGACGGACGCGATCAAAACGACCTTCTGGCGGTACGAGTCGAAGCAGATCACGCGGTCGAAGGCCATGAGGTCGACGTCGAGGAAGTCCTCGCGGCCCATGCCCTCGCGGCGAAGGATGGGCTCGGCGTACTTGAGGTAGTCGTAGGCGAAGTAGCCCACGAGGCCGCCCGTGAACGGCGGGAAGCCCGGGAGCTGGGGCGACGCGTGCTCGGCGAGAAGCGCGCGGATGGCGTCGCCGGGGTGGTCGACCTGCTTTTGGGTGACGACGGGGGAGGCGCCCTCGACGTCGCGGGTGACCGTGAGCTGGCCGTTCACGCAGGTCAGCTCGACCGAGGGCGCGAAGCCCAGGAAGCTGTAGCGGCCCCAGCGGCGGTCCGCCTCGGCCGACTCGAAGAGGAAGCAGTGGTTGGAGGCGGCGCGCACGCGGCGCATGGCCTCGATGGTGGTGAAGGCGTCGGCCATGAGCTCGCGCTTCACGGGGACGCGGCGGTAGGTGCCCGCCTCGGCGATCTTGGCGACCTCGGCCAGAGCCGGGGCCATGTCGCGGCCGCGCACGGCGACCTTCTCGCCTGCGGTGCCTTCTACCTGCACTTCATTTGTCATAAACCCTCCTAACATGCGGTGCGGAGGGGCATAAAAAATGCCCATCCTCAGCCAATGAAACGCCAAGGACGAGCTTGAGAGCAAACCCGCGGTGCCACCTTGTTTCACGGCCGAGGCCGTGCCCTTTTGCGAGGCGCCTTCACGCCTCTGGCAACTAACGTGTGCCCGCACGTCGCAGCCTACTCGGCACGTGGCCTTTGGGTGCGCCCTCGACGGCCCATTCGACGTCCCGCTTTCATCCCGGCTCACACCGTCCCGGGCTCGCTCTGCGCGCGCTGGCGACTACTTTTCCGTCTCATTGGTTTAGGTGCGCTATTCAACTACATGCCACTTTACGCCAACCCCGCCCGCCGCGCCCCGTGATTTTGTTACGTTTTGGTGTCCCGGGGCCGCAGGCTGGCGCACCGGAAGCCCGCGCCAAAATCGCTGCTCGTCGGCGTTCATCTCGGATGTCTGCGCCAAAAACGCTTTCCGTCAGTGTTTGCCTGGGTTCTTCTTCTTAAAGCAAGAAGCTCCTCAAGCCGTCTACCTGCGGCTTTGCAGAGAGACCCTTGCGAGAGGTCCCAGATTCGCCTGGAAAAACACTGACGAGAGGCGATTTTGGCGCGTTCTCCCCGTCAAAACACCGATAAGCCTCCATTTTGGCGCACGCGACCTCTGCGGACCTACCCCGACGGCATCTATTTTCGAAAAGCGGACGCTGTTTTGTGATTCCCAGAGTAGCCAAGGTTGTGTCCACTACAAAACCCCAGTTGAGACGCGCTCGAAACGTCTGTGTACTCGCCGGATCCCAATAGTGCGTCCGCTTTTCGAAAATAG
>CAVAUD010000095.1:0-7935 GCA_963591565.1 bacterium | reverse complement strand
ACGATGACCTCGTAGACGCGGCCCTTCGTGTAGCTGCGAATCTGCGTGCGGTACTGGTCGCCGTCGAGGTTCTTGCTCTCGGTCTTGCGGCCAAAAACGACGGGCACGTCGCCAAAGTGGCGCGACGCGACGCACGCGATGCCGATGCCCGAGGACTCGATGGTCAAGATCTTGTCGACTTGCTTGCCAGCAAAAAGGCGCGCCCACTCGGCGCCCATGTGGTCGTAAAGCGCGACGTCGCACTTGTGGTTGAGGAAGCTGTCAACCTTCAGGACGTTGCCTTCACGAATGATGCCGTCCTGGCGGATGCGGTCCTCGAGTTCCTTCATGCGCTGGCCTCCCAGATGGTCTGTGTTTGCACGCGAATTTTGGATGCAAAACATAATGACAGAAACCGACCGCTTCCGGGCCGAGATACTACCGTTCACCGACAGGTCACACGAGACTTAACGACAAACGATAACTAATAGTACGATGTCGTTAATCAGATTACGGCCATTTTTTGGGCGTCGGTTCAAAGGCCACGCGTTGGAACGGAGAAGACCATGGGCGAGAAGACCTATCCGCAAGATGACGGTCGCCGCGACCCTCTGGAGCGGCTCGAGTCCATCTGCAACATCATCAGACGATTCCTGCAAATCGGCCTGGTCCTGCAGGTCCTGGCCGTGGTGGCTTTCGTCTTCGTGTCAGCGCAGACGGGGGTCTTGAAGGCCCTGACGATGGGCGACGGCTCGAGCGACCTCGCCCAGCTGCCCGGCTCGGTGGGCAACCTCGTGAGCCTGTGCCTCACGATCCCGGCCCTGTGGCTGGGCCAGCGCATGTGCGAGCGCGTCGCCCGCGACCACAGGCCGTTCGAGCGCGATTGCGCCTCCGACCTCTATAAATGCGGGATCCTCATGCTGCTCGCGGGCTTTGTCCCGTGCCTGGTGAGCCTGCCGTTCGCGATCGCCGTGCCCGGAGGGGCAGACCCGGCCGCGCCGCAGGTGACGCTGGCCATGAGCGGCGCCATTGTGATCGCCGTCTCGCGCATCCTCGACTACGGCTGCATCCTGCAGGCGCAAGACGACGGCCTGGTGTAGGAGCCCGCGACCGTCGCGGGCCCGCGCCCCCCGCCCCCGCCCAAAACGCCATTCTCGACTCATAGAGAAGGAAGCCCTCATGTTTAACCTGAGAAAGAATTCGAAGCAAAAGCCCGAGGCCACAAAGGCCGAGGCCATCGAGAACATGCGCCAGGCCTGCGGCAACGTGCGCGGTTGGTTCGCGGCGGCGGCCATAATCTGCATCGTTCAGCTGTGGCTGTGCGCCACTAAGGTGAGCTATTGCCTGCGCGAGGCCTCCGCGACCTGCGGCAACGACTGGTGGCTCGCGCTTTGGACGTCTGTCGAGGGCGTCGCTGCCACGACGGACTCCTCGGGGGTCACCCACTGGGGCAGCGCGATGACAATCATCATGGGCCTGGGTCTCTCGGCGGTTCTGCTGCTCGTCATCTGCGTCGAGGGAATCCGCTGCTTCAAGGCGATCGCGGAGGCCGACACGCCCTTCACCCCTGAGGTCGTCAAGCACATGAAGGTCATCTACTGGCTCATCGTCGTTCTCGTCTTCTACCCGTTTGTCCTCGCGTACCCCGTCAACCTGCTGTGCCCGGCCGGCGGCGCCGCCGTGTCGCTGTCGAACGGCCTGACCTATGAGGTGACCCCGCTCAACGCGATCATTTTCCTGTGGATCATAGTCGCGCTGGTGCGCGCCTTCGAGTACGGCTGCATCCTGCAGCGCCAGGACGACGAGTTGATCTGAGGAGCTCGCATGATAGTTTTGCGCCTCGACCGGGTGCTGGCAGACAAGAAGATGCGCTCGAAGGACCTGGCCGAGAAGATCGGCCTGTCCGAGGTCAACCTCTCGCGCATCAAGACGGGCAAGGTGAGCGCCATCAGGTTCTCGACCTTGAACGCGATCTGCCGCGAGCTGGGCTGCGAGCCCGGCGATATCCTCGAGTACATCGAGGACGGGGACGACGAGTAGGCGAGAAGCCCGGCGAGAAGCCCCTGGTGAGAAGCCCTAGAGCCGCGCCTCGATCCAGGTGGCCACACCGTCGTCGAAGACGGAATCCGTCACGTCGTCGGCTGCGGCCTTGACCTCGGGTGCCGCGTTGCCCATGGCCACGAAGGTGAGCTCGCGGCCCGTCATGGACAGGTCGTTGCCCGAGTCGCCGAAGGCCACGGCGCGGGCCGGGTCAATCCCCAGGCGCCGGCAAAGCTCGCAGGTCGCGTTACCCTTCGAGGCGGCGGCGCTCGTGAGCTCGAAGTTAACCGGGTTGAGACGCGCGACGGCGACGCCGCCCAGCGCCCCCAGGCGGGCCACCAGCTCGTCGGCTGCCTGAGGCGACGCGAGCCGGCAGTCGACCTTGTCCAGCTGCTCATCGGGCCGGGCCGCAAACGCCTCGACGGCCGACTCGATCTCGGCCGCGCCGAAGGAGCGCAAAAGCTCGTCGATGGGGTTGTCCGGGAACTGCTCGCCCGCGGCAGCCGTCTGGTCCTTGAGGTCGCCGACCATGATCTTGAGTTGCCGGCGCTCGATAAGGGTCGCGCGGTTGGTGTGGATGCTCGAGCTCGCGCCCAGCTCGTCCAAACACGCAAGCACGTCCTCGGCCAGCTTGCGCGAGAATCCGCAAGAAAAGTCCAGGTCATGGCGCTGGTATCCCAGGACGCGCGACCCGTTGCAGGTGATCGCCCAGTCCATCCAGGGCGCCGCGGGAATCTGCTCGCCCAGCATCCAGGCAGGCCGGCCCGAGGCGACCGCGATGGCGACCCCCGCCTCGTGGGCCGCCTCAAGCGCGGCGCAGACACGCGGGCTGATGACCTGGTTCGTGGGCGTCGAGAAGACGGTCCCGTCCAGGTCGAAGGCGATAAGGTCGAAGCTGCGGCCGGCGCGGCCGGTATCGATGCTGCTCAAGTGCGAGACTCCTTTGCGCGTGGTTTAACGCGACAGATTATGCCCCGCCCGCGTAAAGCCTGCGCCCGAGGAACGTCAACCTGACGAAAGTAACCAGATTTCGGCGGCGAGAAGGGCGAGCGAGAAGACCGCCCGGCCGCGAAGCCAGCCCGCACCCCGGGTGCGCCGCGCCCGTCTCGCCGCTTAAACCGCGACCTCGCCGGTGCAGCGAGAGAGAAGGGCCTCGCGGTCCAGGATCTCTACCCAGCCTCGGTGAGTGGCCACGATACCTGCGTCGGCAAGCTTGCCCATGAGGCGCGCGACGCTCACGCGATTCATGGCGAGAATCTCTGCGAGGTCCCCTTGGCTGATGTCGATGCGGCGGCTGTGCCCGTCGCCTGGGCCCTGCCCGCGCTCGGCGTCTCTCGCCAGCAGCTCAAGGACATTGCAGAGCTTGACCTGTGCCTCGCATCTCTCCTGGTGGGCGGACTCGAAGATTAGAAGATTGATGTAACGGGCGTAGTTTTCGAACATCGTCGCGCCGATCTGCGCGTCTCTGCGCGCCAGGGCGAGGAAATCGGCCCGCGCGAACTCGAGCGTGCGCATGGGGCTCATCGCCTCGGTAACGATGGAGCGCTCGATGGCGAACTGCGACTCGTGGCAGCCGGGAAAGACCATACCGGCGCCGTGGTAGAACAGGACCTTCGCGCGTCCGTCCTCGTTGATGAACGATGTGCGGGCTACGCCCTCGATGATGTAATGGACCTGCTCGATGAGGTCGCCGGGCCGCCAGAGGTATTCTCCGCGCGAGAAGCGCCGTTCGACGTGAGGCAGCTCGCGCAGCTCGTCCAGGAAGGGCGAGAAATCGTCTTTGTACAGGTAACGAGGTACGAGCAAGGTAAAGCCTTTCTCACCGGCGTCGGGCGCGCAGGTCTTCTCGCCTGAGCAAAGAAAAAATACACCCTTGTGTAACCCAGGCTACAGAGCGAATCGGCCGAGTGCGCGAATCTCTCCTGTGTATGAGAGGGGCGCGGCCGGCGATGGGGGAGCCGCTGGCGCGCCAACGACCCGACGGAGGGGACGCGCATGACCTGGAACACGTACGGCGACCTGCTCAAACCCGCGAGCATCGGCACGATGCGCCTCAAGAACCGCATCTGCATGGCGCCGATGGACTTCAAGTACTTCACGGGCAACTCGTTTGACTCGACGCTCACCTACCGCCACGCGAAGGTCTTCGAGGCGCGCGCCAAGGGCGGCTGCGGCCTGATTTTTACCTGTGCGGTGCAGGCCGAGCGCGAGGTCATGCCCTACCCATACGACATGCAGTTCCCGCTTATCGACCGTGACGAGAGGATCAAGGAGTTCGCCGAGGCGGCCGATATGGTCCACGTCTACGGCGCCAAGATCGGCTGCGAGCTGACGATGGGCTCGGGGCGCTACTACGATACCCCGCAGGCGGGAATCGACCCGATCGCGCCCTCGCCGTGCCAGACCCAGTACGACCCGAAGCTGCGCGCGCGTGAGATGACCAAGGGCGAGATTGCCCATATGATCCGGACCTACGCCGCGGCGGCCGGGCGCTTGAAGCGTGCCGGCTTCGACTGCCTGCTGGTCATGGGCCAGGGCGGCTACCTCATCAACCAGTTCCTCTCGCCGGCGTGGAACCAGCGCACCGACGAGTACGGTGGCACGGCTGAGAAGCGCATGCGTTTTTTGGTCGAGACCCTCGAGGCCGTGCGCGCCGAGGTGGGGGAGAGCTACCCCGTGATCTTGGGCGTCAACATGGACGATCTTTTGCCCGAGGGCGTGGCGCCTTGCGCGGGTATCACGGTGGACGAGCAGATCGAGGTGGCCCGCGAGCTTGAGCGCCGGGGCCTTGTCGACGCTTACCAGCTGCGCATCGGCAACTACTACGACCAGGCCGACATCGTGCCCTCGTGCTACCACGACAACGCGCCCTACGTCGAGAACTTCGCGCGCTTTAAGGCCGCGGTGGAGAAGCCCTGCATCTTCGAGAACCGCTTGGACGACCCGACGCGCATGCAGGCCATGCTCGAGGCGGGCGAGGCCGATTTCTTTAGCCTGGGACGCATGTGGATCGCCAACCCCGACCTGGTGGAGCGCTATGGGCGCGAGCTGCCGCGCCGTCAGTGCCTGCGCTGCAACTACTGCCTGCACACCCTGTGGGAGGGCAAGGGCGCGAAGTGCGCGGTCAACGCCGAGTTGGGCCACGAGTTCGAGGGCGGCGTTGCGCCGGCATGCGAGAAGAAACGCGTGGCCGTGGTGGGCGGTGGCCCCGGCGGCATCGAGGCGGCCTTGACCGCGGCGCGCCGCGGGCACGAGGTCGTCTTGCTCGAGCGCGGCCAAGAGGTGGGCGGCAAGCTGGGCATCGTGGCGGCGCCCTCGTACAAGAAGCAGTACCTGGCCTACCGCGATTACCTGCGCTTCGAGCTTGGCCGCTCGGGCGTTGACGTGCGCCTGGGCTGCGAGGCCACGCGCGAGAGCGTGGAGGCGTTGGCCCCCGACGCGGCGATCGTGGCCTTGGGCGCGACGCCCATCGTGCCGCGCGTCCCGGGCATGGAAGAGGCCCTGGGGCGCGGCTTCGCGCACGTGGCCGACGACGTTTTGAGCGGCTGCGCCCAGGTCGCCGGTACCGTCGCCGTGATCGGCGGCGGCCTGGTGGGCTGTGAGACCGTGAGCGTCCTGGCCGACGCGGGATGCGCCTGCCACCTGGTCGAGATGCGCGAGGAGGTCCTTCTCGACGCGAGCTACGTGACGCGCGGCGAGCAGCTGGCGACCTTGGCCGCGACGGGCGCCGTGGTCCATGAGTCGACCTGCCTCACCGGCGTGGGCGACGGCTTCATCGAGGTCGAGGTGGTCGGCACGAACGGTGGCGAGAAGCGCGCCGAGCGAATCGCCTGCGACGCAGTCGTGGTCGCCGTGGGCTACCGCAACACGAACCCGCTGGCAGACGAGCTGCGCGACTGTGTGGCCGAGGTCTACGAGATCGGCGACGCCGTGCGGGCCCGCAAGATCGCCGCGGCGGTCGAGGAGGGACACGTCATCGCGGCGGGGCTGTAGGCCGCGTTTGTCTCGCCACTAAGGCAGTAACGAGGGCCGTTACGCGGCCCCGAGGAAAAGGAGAAAAGCATGGACCACAAGAAAGTAGCCGCCGAGATCTTGGAGAAGGTGGGCGGCGCCGGCAACATCAAGGCGTCGACCCACTGCGCGACGCGCCTGCGCCTCACGCTGGCAGATGAGTCTCTCGCCAACGATGCCGAGGTCAAGGCTATCGAGGGCGTTATCAACATCGCGCATGGCGGCGGCCAGTACCAGTGCATCATCGGCGCCGAGGTGCCGGGCGTCTTCGCCGCGCTGCAGGGGCTTCTCCCCGCCGACGCCGGCCAGGCCGCGACGGACTCCGCTGCCGCCGATGCTGCTGCGACCGGCGGCCCTGCCGCCCGTGCCAAGAAGCGCGTCCTCGACGTCGTCTTCGACTTCGTGAGCTCGGTCTTCACCCCGATCCTGCCCGCCATCATCGGCGCCGGCCTGATCAAGTCCCTTCTCGCCATCGCAGTTCTTCTCGGCGTATCTGCCGAGGACAGCACCTACGTTTTCGTGAACCTCATCGGAGACGCCCCGCTGTACTTCCTGCCGGTGATGCTCGCCTACACGGCGTCCAAGAAGGCGGGCTGCAACAGCTTCCTGGCCGTCGCGATCGCGGGCGCCATGCTGCACCCCACCTACACGGCCATGATCACCGACGCCTTCGCGATCAACTTCTCGTCGATGTTTGGCCTGCCGGTGACCCTGGCGACCTATAGCTCCTCGGTCATTCCGGCCCTGCTCATGGTGGGCGCCCTGTACTTTGTCGAGAAGGCCTGCGACCGCGTGATCCCCAAGCTGGCCCGCTTCTTCTTCAAGCCCGTCGTGTGCATGGTGGTCGTGGGCGCGCTGACCTTCATTGTGCTGGGTCCCTTGGGCTTCCTGTTTGGCAACCTGGTCTCCGCGGGTCTCGACGGCTTGTCGGCCTACGTGCCTTGGCTTGTCCCGACGCTGGTCGGCGCCATTTTCCCGCTCATGGTCACCACCGGCATGCACTACGGCATCGTGCCCTTCATGATGCAGTCGCTGGCCGCTCAGGGCTTCGAGCAGATCTGCTGCCCGGGTAACCTCCCCTCCAACATCGCGCAGGGCGCGGCGGCGCTGGCCGTCGGCCTCAAGAGCAAGAAGGTCGAGCTCAAGGAGACCGCCATCACCGCCGGCATCACGGCGATCCTCGGCACGACCGAGCCCGCGCTCTTTGGTGTCACCCTCAACTTCAAGAAGGTCCTGACCTGCGTCATGATCGGCGGCGCGTGCGGCGGCTTCTACTCAGGCATCACAGGCGTGAAGTGCTACGCGTTCATCTCGCCGGGCCTTTTGTCGATGCCCGCGTTCATCGGCCCCGACGGCATGGGCAACTTCATCAACGCCTGCGTCGCCGCGGTTATCGGCTTCGTCGTGACCTTCGCGCTGGTCTGGGTTTGGGGCTACCGCGACGAGGACGCTGCGGGCGAGGCCGAGCCCGCGGCCGAGAAGGCCTAGACCACCGTGCGCCATAAGTGCAAGGTCACGGTGCTCGAGACCACCGTGCGGCCCGACCTGCAGGAGCGCTACCTGGCCGATCCCGCGAGCGGACCCTGTCCTTTCTTCAAGCCGGGCCAGGAGATCTGGTTCGAACGCACGCCCGAACGCGACGACTTCTACCACCTGGCAGATGGTCGCTTTTGCGGCGAGGCCTGGGACGCGGTGAGCCGCTATGTGTACACAGCGCTGCAGGGCGGCTCGATCATGCACGGCTGGACCCGCGACGAGCGCCTGATGATCGCCTGCTGCAACGACGGGACGCGGCCGGTGACCTTCAAGATCGAGCGCGTCGACGTGCCCGAGAACGACGCCGATGCAGCTTGGCTCGCCGCCCAGGACTTCACCAACCGCCCCGAGGACGCCTACACGGGCTAG
>CAVAUD010000094.1:0-7949 GCA_963591565.1 bacterium | reverse complement strand
TAGCGTGGGCACCCCGGCGCCCCGGCCCCTGGCGCCCCTACCTAAAGTGCTTCCCCCGCACGGCGTAGTCGCGGCGGGCTTGGGCGAGGTAGGTGTAGTGCTCGGGCCTGTGGGCGTCGCTGGCGATGTAGGTGTAGAGGCGCTCCTCGAACATCTTCTTGGCCGGCTTCTTCTCGCGGCCAAAACGCCCGCCGGCCACGAAATCGGCCGAGGCCTGCAGCTTGCAGCCCATCTTGACCAGATCGCGGGCGATCTGGATGTCCTTCTGGATCGCGTGGTAGCGCTCGGGGTGGGCGATGATGACCGTCAGCCCCATGCCCTGCAGCGTGTAGATCGTGCGCTCGTACTCGCGGAAGTCCGCGGCCTTGCACGCGGTGTCGAGCTCCAGCAAGAACTCGGGCGTCTCGGCAAAGCGCAGGTAGGGGGCCCAATCCTCGACGCCAAGCTGCATGAGCTTCTTGTGCGCGACCTCGAAGCCCATCGCAACGTGGACCTCGGGCGCCACGCCCGCCGCGGCGTCCCTGAACACCCCGTAGGCCTCGACCATCTTGTCGTAGTCGAAGTACGGGCTGCGCGCGTGCGGCGTGCAGACGATCGACGTCACGCCGGCGGCGCGCGCGGCCTCGAGCATCTTCAGGCTTGCCTCGAGGTCGGGCGCGCCGTCGTCGACGCCGGGCAGGATGTGGCAGTGCATGTCGCGCATCGTTATGGCCTCGTGCTACTAGTTGGAGGCCTTGGGACGGTAGCCCGTCTGGGCGAGGAAGGACATCGTGCTGTCGGGCGAGCCAGAGCCGGCACCGGCACCGGCGACCGCGCCGCCCTGCGTCGGCAGCGGCTTCAAACCGGGGGTCGCCACGGCGTCATCGGCGGCCTTGGGGCTTGCCGCCGCGCGCCTGGGAGCCTGCTGAGCCTGCACGGGGCGCGGCGCGGCCTGCGCGGCCGGGCGCGCCGCCTGCTGCGACAGCGGGGTGTCGGGGAGCTTGGGCGCGTCGGCCGAGGAAGAGCCCTTGCTCTTGCGAACGCGCTTGCCGTCCTTGTTGTAATAGGAGTAGTAGTAGTCGCTCTTCTCGTTGTCGGCAAAGTTCAGCACGCAGCCGATGACGTTGGCGCCGGCCTTCTGCAGCTGCTCGTAGGCCTCCAAGAGGTCGTCGCGCTTGGTCAGGTCCTGGCGCACGACCAGCAGCATGCCGTCGACGTTTTGCGAGATGACGGCGGCGTCGACGAAGGCGGTCAGCGGCGGGGTGTCCACGACGACGTAGGTGAACTTCTCGCGCATCTCGGCGATGAAGTTCTTGAAACGGCGAGAAGACAGGATGTCGACCGGGTTGGGGATGTGCGGCTCGCAGTCGAGGAAGTACAGGCCCTTGGTCGAGGTGTGCACGGCGGCGTCCTCGATGGAGACCTGGCCCGAGAGCACGCCGTAGATGCCGGCCTGGGCGTGGCAGCCGATAATGCCCGCCAGCGAGCGACGGCGCAGGTCGCAGTCGACGAGAAGGACGGTCTGGCCGCCGTTGGCCAGCGCCTGTGCCAGCGAATAGGAGACCGTGGACTTGCCCTCGTTGGGAATCGACGACGTCACGCCGATGACGCGCACCGGGTTGTCGACAGAGGCGAAGCGGATGTTGGCCACGAGGGTCTTGACGGCGTTCTGGACAAAGACCTTGTCGTTCGAGCCCTTGGAGCCACCGGATTTCTTACCAAACATAGTGAGGTGCCTCCCTTACATGCGCGGGATGCGCCCGATGACGGGCACGCCCAGCAGCTCTTCGAGCTCTTCTTGGTTGCGGATCTTGGTGTTGAGCATGTCGGCCAAGACGACGATGGCCACAGCCACGAAAAGGCCTGCCAGGAAAGCCACGGCGACGTACAGCTTGCGGTTGGGGCCGCTGGGGGAGGTGGGGGCCTGGGCCTCGTCGATGACGTTGATCGACTCGACGTCCATCACCTGCTGCGCGATCTCGGACACGCTCTTGGCCATGACCTTGGCGACGTTAGCGGCGTTCTCGGGGTTCTCGCCGGTGACGGAAAGCGTGAGGACGCGGGAAGTGGTGGAAGAGGTGACGCTGGTCTTGTAACCCTTGAGGCTCTCGAGCCCAAGCTGGCTGGCGGCGTCCTTGGTCACGCGGTCGGAGCTGAGCAGCTGCGAGACGTCGTTGGTGATCATCTGAGAGGCCGACAGGTCGGAAGAGGAAACCGAGGAGCTGTCGTTGCCGTTCTTGACCAAGACGTACATGCTGGTCGTCGCGGTGTAGGTGTCGTGCATGAAGATCAGGCTGCCCGCGCCCATGGCCAGGGCGCACACAATGGGAAGAATCACCACGAGCTTGAGGTGCTTCTTCAGCAGGTTGATAAGTTCAAGGAGCGTCATGTGCCTTGTCTTTCCCTTCGCTTGCTATGCCTAAGCAGGACTTTCGCTGGAAATTCTCAACTCTCAAACAATATCACATACCCCCTCTGTGATTAACCAAGGTTGCGGGATGGGAGCGCCGTTCACAAAGTGTTGACGCGGGGACGGCGAGAAGCCCGCGGGGCCGGGTGCGGCCGCTGTGGCCCGCACGTCGCCCGTCTCCTCGATAAGACGGCGAGAAGCCCGCGGGTATACTGTGCGTTGACACCTTTTGATACCCGGGGAGGATACATGGACGTACGCCGGCGCCTGCGCGAGAACAAGACCCTGACCCCCACCGAGGCCCAGCTCGCGCGGACGATCCTGGCGATGGGCGAGCGCATCCAGGACACCTCGATCAAGGAGCTGGCCCGGGCCTCGGCGACCTCGATCGCGACGGTCCACCGCCTGTGCAAGAAGCTGGGCCTCGAGGGCTACAAGGAGCTCAAGGTCGCCCTCGCACGGGCGGCCGAGCGTGGCCGTGAGGCGCCCGAGGTCAACTTCGACTTCCCCTTCGACGCCGGTTGGGGCCCCGATCGCGTGACCGCCAGCCTGAAGTCCCTCTACGCGGGCGCCATCGAGGAGACCCTCGAGGTCCTGGACCCGCAGGAGCTCGCCCGCGCGGCCGAGCTCATCGGCGCCGCCAGCGAGGTCGACATCTACACCGAGTCGCACAACCTCTACCCGGCCCAGATGTTCGTCGACCGCCTGCTTTCCGTGGGCCGGCCGGCGACCTGCCACGAGAGCCAGGAGCGCAAGGTCCGCACGGCGCTTTCGAGCGATGCCGGCCACGTCGCGATCTACATCTCGTACTCGGGCGTCACGATGTTCGCGCAGCAGCTCCTGCCCGTCCTTTCTCGGCGAGAAGTGCCCATCATCTTGATCGGCACGGCGGCGGCGCAGCGGAGAAACCCGGGCCTGGCGGCGTATCTGCTGGTAGGCGACTCGGAGTCGACCAAGCACCGCATCACGCAGTTCGCCTCGCACATCTCGGTGCAGTACGTGCTGGACGTGCTGTACGGCTGCGTCGTCTCGGCCGATTACGACGCGAGCATGGAGTTCATCCGGCAGACGCTGCCGTTTGTGCAGAAGCCGGGGCTGGGGGAGTAGGGCGGGCCGGGTCGGCCTGGCTGCTCGGGCCGCTCAGGCCACCCCGAGGCCGCTCGACGCCAGCCCGCCGCGCCCCTCTCGCCACACAAAAGAAGGGCGCCGGAATCCCGACGCCCTTCTCGCGTACAACGTTGTACCAACCAGCGTGCTACTTGGTGACCTTCACCACGGCCTGGCCGGCAGAGACGGTGGCCTCGGCGTCGACGAGCATGTCGACGGCGGCGTAATCGGCCGTGTTGGTGACGATCAGGACGACGCAGTCGGGGTGGCCGGCGTCGGCGATCTTCTTGCGGTCGATCTTGATGCAGGGCTGGCCGGCCTTGACGGCGTCGCCCTGGGCAACGAGGCTGGTGAAGCCGTCGCCGTTCATGTCAACGGTGTCGACGCCCACGTGGCAGAGGACCTCGACGCCGTCGGCGGTGTTGATGCCCACGGCGTGGGGCATGAGCACGCTTACGGTGCCGGAGACGGGGGCATAGACGACGTCGGCGTCGGGGTAGACGGCGCAGCCCTTGCCCATCATCTCGCCGCCAAAGACCGGATCGGGAACGTCGGTCATCTTGATGGCGCGGCCGCTCACGGGCGCGCAGAGGACACCGGCGGCCTCCTGGGCCTCAACAGGTGCGGGAGCTGCGGGGGCGGGAGCCGCCTTCTTCTTGAATGCGTCGAAAAGTCCCATGTCTTTCTCCTTTTGGAAAACGGGCGGGCCGAGAAGCCCCCTTGGCTTCCCGGCCCGCACAGACGTGCGTGTACGTATTTTAGTTCTGTTCCGGGGCCTTGTAGGTCACGAATTCGATGACGAACGCGACGGCGGCGCCAACAAGCGAGGCGATGATGGCGATGACCATGTTGGTGACGCCGGTGCCGCCCTCGGCGGGGTCGATGAAGGACAGCCAGTTGAAGACGCCCAGGCCGCCAGAGATGTACAGGCAGCAGTTGGTGGCGCCGATGATCAGGCCGCTCACCGCGGAGCCGATGCAGGCGATGATGAAGGGCTTCTTCTCGGGCAGGGCAATGCCGTAGATGGCGGGCTCGGTGACGCCGAAGAAGAAGGCGGAGATCATGGCCGGCAGGGCGATGCCGCGGAACTTCTCATCCTTGTTCTTGAGGTACATGGCGAAGAGCGCGGCGCCCAGGGCGAAGGAGTGGCCGATGATGGAGCCGAGGATGAAGTCGTGGCCAAGGGTCGTGAGGTTAAGGATGCCCAGCGGCACGAGCGACCAGTGGAAGCCAAAGATGACCAGGCACATCCAGAAGCCGCCGACGATGGCGCAGCCCAGGATGGAGCCGACGACGGGCAGGCCAAAGAGGAGCTCGAAGAAGGCGGCGAGCAGGTTGTTGATCACGGTGGCGACGGGGCCGATGACCAGGTAGCCCAAGACGACCGAGACGGTCACGGTGATCAGGGGCACGAAGAAGAGCTTCATCGAGGCGGGCATCCAGGTCTTGACCCAGGCCTCGAGCTTGGAGGCGAGCCAGACCATCAGAAGGATGGGGATGACCGAGCTGGTGTAGCCGGCGGCGGGCATGATGATGGGGATCCCCAGGAAGTCGGCGTACCACGAGAAGGTGCCGAGGACGGGCAGGGTGACGCTGCCCAGGACCTCACCGGAGGTAAGCGCGACCATGGTGGGGTAGACCAGGGCAAACGCGATGGCCATACCGTTGAACTCGCTCATCTTGAACTTCTTGGCCGCGGTGTAGCCAAGAACGACGGGCAGGAAGTAGAACATGCCGTCGGCGACGGTGTAGAGCGTGGTGTAGGCGCCGTTGTTGGCGAAGTCGGGCCACAGGAAGGTGGCGAGGGCGAGAAGGCCCTTCACGATGCCGGCGGCGCAGAAGGTGCCCAGGATGGGCGAGAAGATGCCGGAGATAAGGTCGATGATGACGTCGAGCGGGCCCTTGGGCTTGTCGCTCTCCTCGTCCTCGTCGACGGAGCCGCCGTCGGTGAACTTGCCGGCGGCGAGAACGGCGTCGTAGACGTCCTCGACGATGTTGCCGACGACGACCTGGTACTGGCCGTTGGCGTGCATGACCTTGATGACCTCGGGCAGCTCGGCGATCGCGTCGTCGTTTGCCTTGGCCTCGTCCTTGAGCTTGAAGCGGACGCGGGTGATGCAGTGGGCGACGGAGTTGACGTTGCTCGGGCCGCCGACCAGATCCACGATCTTGGAGGCGAGCTCGTCGTACTTACCAGCCATGTTTCTTCCTTTCCTTGTGGTGCTCTGTGGTGCTTGATGCCAGATATGCCATGCGATCGCCGGGCACCGGGCCCTGGTGGGCCGGCGACAAAGACAACGAATTGGGTTGTGGGGTGCTTGCGAGAAGGGACGCGAGAGCCTACTGCCCCGTGGGTTTCTCCCGTGGTTGGAGCTGGTTCAAGTGCATCATGAGGTAGAGCATCTCCTCGTCCGTGCACGACCAGTTGCGGTTTCGCTCGAGGTACTGGTTGATCGCCATCGCGATCCTGTACGTCTCGGGAAAGTCGCGCGCCGCCTGGTGAAACAGCGACAGGTTCGCCGACTGGACGGACGCGCCTTTCATGAGGCGGCGGATGAGGTAGCGCGTGTGCGTGACGAAGCGCACGTAGGCGTAGCAGGTGCGGTCGAGCTCGAAGCCGACCTGCTCCTCGACGACCTCGATGATCTCCTCGAGGGTCTTCGTGGTGCGCATCAGCTCGTCGATGTTCTTCGGCGGAGCCGCGGTGCCCAGGTCGGAGTTCACGAGGTGAAGGGCGATCGAGGCCGCCTCGCCCTCGGGGAGAAGGACGCCGGTGTGGTCCTGCACGATGGCGAGGCCCTGGACGCCGAGCTCGTACTCGCGCTGGTAGACGCGGGCGACGTCTGTGGCCAGGGGGTTCTCGATCACGATGCCGTCGCGGGTGCGGTCCACCGCGAACTGCAGGTGGTCGGCGAGAAGAAACGGCAGGCTCGCGGCGATCTTGCAGCCAAGGTTGGCGCGGGCAAGGTCGTTGATGTCGGAGGCCGCGCGCAGCACCTCGTCGCTGACGGTGGAGAGGGCGTCCGGCGTGTTGCCGCCGTCGCTCACGAAGGTCTTCTCGATGACCGAGAGGTCCTCGAGCTCGTAAGGCATGGAGGGAAAGCCGACGCCCTTTCCGAAGACAACGACCTCGTCGCCTGCGTCGGAGCACGCAAGCGCGACGTTGTTGTTGATCTTCTTAAGGATAAGCATGAAAAAACTCCCCGTGGCTTTGGCGCAGAGTGGTTACTATAAACGACTTTCCCTGCGCAAGTGATGCCTCCCGGAGAGTAACAAACTCGCTGCACGACTACTGTAGGGAAACGTGGGGTTTTAGAGAACCGTTCGCCGGTGAGCGGTAGCGTGCTCACCGGCGAACGGTAGATTGGTTGGCGGCGTGGGTGTGGCTGCCGTTGCCGGCGCGGGGCCTAGATCAGGCCGAGATGGGCGAAGGCGTTCCAGAGGCCGTCGTCGTCGACCGCGGTGGTGACCCAGCCGGCCGCCGCCTTGGCCTCTTCTCCGCCGGAACCCATGCAGACAGAGGCCGCGCAGCACTCGAACATCGGGATGTCGATCTTCGCGTCGCCGAAGGCCACGGTGTCGTTGATGCTGGCGCCCAGGTGGTCGAGAAGGACGTGGACGGCGTGGGCCTTGTCGATGCCCTTGACGCCCATGTCGCCAAAGAGGGCCGTCTCGCCGGCGCCGCCCCAGGTGTGGCACTCGAGGTCGGGGAACTCGGCGACGGAGTCGAGGTGGTCCTGGTAGGAGCTCAGGATGAAGCTCACCTTGTTGAGGTCGTCGCGGTAGAGGTCGGCGCCGTAGACCATGCCGTGCATGACGTCGTCGGTCTCGAGCTCGTAGGCGTTGGGCGCGCCCTTGCGGTCGGCGTAGACGCGAAGGACGGGGCGGGCGGCCTCGCGGAAGTTCTCGCTGGCAAACAGGCCGTTGTTGGACTCCAGGTAGAACTCGAGGCCGCGGCCGTGGAGCCAGTCGACGATGTGGCGGCACTGCTCGGCCGTGATGAGCTGGTGCATGACGACCTCGCCGTCCGACTCGACGTAGGAGCCGTTGCCGCCGATCATGCCGTCGAAGCCGATCTGGGTGAGCTCGGGCGGGTTCTCGGCCTTGCTGCGGCCGGTGCACATATAGACGCGGTGCCCGTTGGCGCGGGCGGCGCGGATGGCGCGCTTGGCCGACTCGGGGATCTGGTTGTCGTAGTTCGTGATGGTGCCGTCCACGTCGAGGAAGAGGATCTTCTTGTCGCTCATTGTTGGCTCCGATCCGTGAGGTTGGGTAGAGAAAAGGCGGCCCAGCCGAAGCCGGCCGCCTTGAGGTGCGGAAATCTATGGTTCTGGCGTTCTGGCGAGAAGCCCTTACTCCAGGCCCTCGGCGCCGTTCGACTTAATGATGCGCTGGTAGGCGTAGAAGGAGTCCTTCTTCTTGCGCTCGTTGGTGCCGGTGCCGTCGTCGTGCT
>CAVAUD010000093.1:0-8000 GCA_963591565.1 bacterium | reverse complement strand
ACTCCGACAACCCCGAGGTGCGCCGCTGGGGCACCCCGCGCGAGTTCGACTTCGACCCCAAGGCCCACTGGGACCTGGGCCCCGAGCTGGGCATGATCGACTTCGACCGCGGCGTCAAGCTCGCCGGCACCCGCTTCTACCTGCTGGGCGGCATGGGTGCTCGCATGGAGCGCGGCCTGATCAACTTCTTCATCGACATGCACAACAAGGCCGGCTTCAAGGAGTGGTGGCCCCCCGTCATCACCAACCACGACAGCCTGTTCGGCACCGGCCAGCTGCCCAAGTTCGATGACGACCTCTACCACGTGAACCCCGACCTCTACCTCATCCCCACGGCCGAGGTCCAGCTCACCAACATCCACCGCGACGAGGTCCTGGACGCCAGCCAGCTGCCGCTGCTCTACACCGCCTTCACCCCGTGCTTTCGCGAGGAGGCGGGCTCGGCCGGCCGCGACACCCGCGGCATCATCCGCGTGCACGAGTTCGACAAGGTCGAGATGGTCAAGTTCGCCACGCCCGAGGACTCCATGAACCAGCTCGAGTCCATGGTCGCCGAGGCCGAGGCCTGCCTGCAGGCGCTGGGCCTGCCGTACCACGTGGTCACCCTGTGCACCGGTGACATCGGCTTCTCTGCCACCAAGTGCTACGACATCGAGGTGTGGCTGCCCAGCTACAACAACTACAAAGAGATCTCCTCTTGCTCCAACTGCTGGGATTTCCAGGCTCGCCGCGCCAACATCAAGTACCGCGACCCGGCCAACTTCAAGGGCACCCGTTACGTCCACACGCTCAACGGCTCTGGCCTGGCCGTGGGCCGCACGATGGCCGCCATCATGGAGAACTACCAGAACGCCGACGGCACCATCACCGTGCCCGAGGCCCTGCGCCCCTACATGGGCGGCATCGAGGTCATCAAGCCCGAGGCCTAGGTTTTCCAAGCGAGCTTGAGCTTGCGGCGCCGGCACACCTTGCGTGTGCCGGCGCTTTTTCGTGCCGCGGGGGCGCCGCCGCGCATCCCGAGCGACCTTTTCCACTTTAAATTTGGGATGCGCGAGTAGCGGGCCGGTTTTTGGCCACGTTTGCCCAGTTGGCCAAGAAGGGCTACTTGAGGGTTTGGATTTTAAAATGGAAAAAGTCGTTCGGGAATGCGAGGGAGTATGCCGGCGCCCGCGACTGTATAATCCTTGCCAATGAATCGCTTCAGCGAGACATACACCGCCCCGCGCGTTTGCGCAGGTCAACTCATACGTTGCGTGTTTTTGGCCGCGACGTTGGTTCTTTGTGGCTGCAGCTCGGCCGCGTCGTCCGCGACGGGCGCCGTCCAATCGGCCTTCTCTGGTGAGTCGGCGACCGGCGCTGCCTTCACCCCGGCCGCGACCCTGCCCTATACCTCGGGCTTCGACGAGGCCGCCGCCGAGGGCGACAACGGCGCCCTGATCGACGTCAGCCACGCCGCGCAAGGCTACGTCGCGGCCTCGGCCACCAGCTCAAGCCGCCTCAAGATCCAGGTCTCCCTGGGAGATGCCAGCTACAACCTCGATATCCCAGCCGACGGCACCCCGGCGGTCGTCCCCCTCACCCTGGGCAGCGGCACCTACCTGGTGCGCGTTATGCAAAACACCACCGGCTCGAGCTACGTCGAGCTCGCCCGCGCCACGGTCGATGCCCAGCTCGAAAGCGAGTTCGCCCCCTATCTGCGTCCCAACGTCATCTGCAGCTACGGCGAGACAAGCGCCTGCGTGGCCAAGGCCCGCGACCTCGTTGCCGCAGCCCAGACCCAAGGCGCGGCCCTCGCCGCCATCTGCGACTGGATTTGCGACAACATTACCTATGACGACGAGAAGGCCGCCCAGCTCAAGGACTCGTCCGGCTACATCCCCAACCCGGACGCCACTCTCGCCGCCGGCTCGGGCATCTGCTTCGACTACGCCAGCCTCGGTGCCGCGATGCTGCGCAGCCAGGGCATCCCGGCCCAGATCGTGACCGGCGAGGTCTCGCCCGACAACATCTCGCACGCATGGCTCATGGTCTACATCGACGGTACCTGGACCTCGGCCGCCTTCGACGTACAGCAAAACACCTGGTCGCGCGTGGATTTGACCTTCGCTGCGAGTGGAGGGGGGACCAATGTGGGCGACGGCAAGACCTATACCCCTCAACATCTGTACTAATGGCAACATCAACGGTGCTTCTCCGCCCGTGCCAAAAGCTGACCCAATTAGCCACGGGGTGCTTTTCGTTTAACTAAAGCATGGTAAAGTCACTACCAACTCAAAAATGGTTCGTCGCGAGGAATCTGGAGCTCTTATGGCAGACAAGCTACTTGAAAGCAGCGCGATCAGCGCCTTCTGCGGAAGCGTCGCGACCATGCTCTCGGCTGGCGTCCAGATCGACGAGGCCGTTCACATGCTGTCCGAGAACCGCGAGCAGTCCTACTTCAAGGATGTTTGCGACAAGACCTACCTCAAGCTGGTCAGCGGCGTGGGCCTGGCCGAGGCCATGGAGTCGACCGGCGCCTTCCCGCCCTACGCCGTGAGCATGGTCCGCGTCGGCGAGGCCTCGGGCCGCACCGACCGTGTCCTGCGCAGCCTCGACCGCTACTACGGCAGCGAGGGTCGCCTGTTCGCCAAGCTGCAGAGCGCCGTGGGCTACCCGGCCGCGCTCCTGTGCGTCATGAGCGTCGTTCTCGCCTTCACCGTCGCGGTCATCCTGCCGATCTTCTCGGACGTGTACAAGGACATCGCCGGGTCGCTGACCTCGGGTTCGTATGGCTCGGTGGGCGCCTCGATGGTCATCGGTTGGATCGCGCTGGCCGTCGTCCTGGTCGCCACGGTGGCCGTCCTTGTCATGGTCGCGCAGTCGCGCTCCGAGACCGGCCGCATCAAACTTTTGAAGTTCCTCGAGCGCTACCCGGCCACCAACCAGGCCATGTACCAGCTCGCCCTGTCCCGCTTTACCAGCGCGCTTGCTGCCTACATCGCCTCGGGCGTCCACGATACCCAGGCCATGGAGGAGGCCGCGAAGACCGTCGACCACGAGGCCCTGCGCCAGAAGGCCGAGGCCGCCCGCGCGTCCATGGCCAACCTGGACAACCCCCGCAGCCTGGGCCAGGCCATCGCCGAGAACGACCTGTTCGAGCCCATCTACGCCCGCATGCTGGTCGTCGGCACCCGCGCCGGCTCGACCGACGAGGTTCTCGGCCGCCTTTCCGACGTCTTCTTCGATGACGCCACGGTGCGCATCGACTCGATCATCGACACCATCGAGCCCGCCCTGGCCGTCTTCCTCACGCTTGCCGTGAGCGCCACGCTGATCGCCGTGATGATGCCCCTCGTCGGCATCATGAGCTCCATCGGCTAGCGGCGAGAAGGGCAGGCCCGATCGATGTTTCACGAGCTCACTTATAAAGAAGCCGAGAAGCGCAAGAAGCGGCGCTGGGCGATTGTCGCCCTGCTGGTCGTCGTGTGCGTGGCCGGCGCGGCCCTTGCCGGGGTCGCCCACCGCAACGCGCGCGTCCAGGGCGCGGCGGCGCTGCGCGCGTCGATCCTCTCGGCCGCGAAGCAGTGCGCCTCGGTCGAGGGCGCCTACCCCAGCTCGCTGTCGCACCTCGAGGAGAGCTACGGCCTCACCATCAACCACGACGACTACGTCATCACCTACGAGTGGTTCGCCGACAACATCGTCCCCAGTGTGGTGGTGGCGCCGCGATGAACAACGTGAACACCCACAAGATCGACCGCACCGAGGCCCTGACCAACGTCGCCCGCATTTCTTTGGCAGACGAGAAGGTCGGTTGGGCCGCGAGTCTCTTCCCGCCGCTGTTCCTGGCCGTGCTGTTCTTGATGCTGCTGGTGGCCCTGATCACCGGCGTCAACGTGTACAGCAGCGTCGCCGCGGCGCAGCGAAACAACAACCAGGCGCGCGAGGGCATGGAGCTTATCGTCAACTCGATTCGCGCGAACGACGCCACGGGCTCTGTGGCCGTGGGCGAGGGCCCCGAGGGCCGCTCGCTGGTCGTCGTGCAGAACCTCGACAGCGGTACCTACGAGATTCGCACCTATCTCTACCAGGGAAAAATCCTGCAGGAGTACGCCATCCAGGGCGCGCCCTACACGCCCGCCTCGGCAACCGAGCTGACCGAGTCCAGCACCTTCTCGTTTGGCGTCTCGCACGGTCTGTTTAGCATCACGACCGACTCCGGGACCTGTGAGGTCACCCTGCGCAACCTCCAGGGAGGTGACCTGTAGTGGAAGCCGAGAAGAACATGGAGGCGGGCGCGGCTCGCCCGTGGGCCAACCTGGCGTTTGTCGTCGAGGCGCTTATCCTCTTGTTTGCCATCGTGGTCTCGATGGCGGTGTTTACCTCGCTGTACGCGAAGGCCGCGACCTTGGCCGCCCGCTCCGAGGACCTGACGCAGGCCATCCAGATGGCCCAGTCCGCGGCCGAGGAGTTCTCCAACGACCCGGCGTCCGTGGCATCCGGCACCCCGGTTGGCCTTGGCTTTGCCGCCGGCGAGAAGAACACCGCGTCTCTCGCCGTGACCTGTGACGTCGAGGAAGAGGCGACCGAGGCCGGGGTCTTGTACCGGGCCCACATCGCGGTCGTCGAGGCCGGGGACGCGGCCGAGGCCGACGCCTCCGCCGAAGCCGCCGCGCCCGCCGAGCTCTTCTCCGTCGACGCCACCCGCTACGTAAGCGAGGTGAAGTAGCATGGCCAAGAAAGCCGCAGGTAACGTGCGCATCGGCATCGTGAGCTTCATCACCTTGCTGGCCATCCTGCTCATGAGCGTCCTGGCCGTTCTCTGCGTGGTGAGCGCCCGCGCGACCTGGGCCACGACCCAGAAGCAGGGCGTCTCGGTGAGCGAGACCTACCAGGTCGACGGCGTGGGCCAGGCGATTCTGTCCCAGATAGACGCCCAGGTCGCCGTGGTCAAGGCGCAGGGCGGGTCTGCCGCCCAGGCCGCGGCCAACGTCAAGGCCGGCGCCGCCAAGATCCAAGAGGCCGCGCTTGACCAGGTGGACGCGGCCGACGCCGGGCTTGAGGTCACTCTCGCCGTCGACGGCAACGCGGTCGAGTTCACCGTCCAGGCACCAAACGGCCGCAAGCTCGAGGCCCAGGTGAGCATCACCCAGTCTTTGGCCTGCGACACCACCGAGTGGAAGATGTCCACCTCCCAGGCGCAGGAGCAGACCAACCTTTGGTCCTCTTCTGCCTCATCTACCAGCGCAAACTAGCAAGCCTAAGCCAAGAAGGGAAATCTTATGGAACTCAAGGATTTGCTCAGCCAGATGATTGAGGCCCAGGCCTCCGACGTCTTCTTCATCGCCGGCTTGCCGCTTACCTACCAGACCAGCGGCGTGCAGGTTCGCGCGGGCGAGGTTCCCCTCATGCCCGCCGACACCGAGGCGATGGTCCGTGCGATTTACGCCGTCGCCGGCCGCGACATCGCCCTTTTCCAGGCAAAAGAGAACCACGACGAGGATTTCTCGTTCGCGCTGCCCGGCATCGGCCGCTTTAGGGCAAACATCTTCCGCCAGCGCGGCTCGTACGGGGCCGTTGTCCGCGTCATCCCGTTTGGCCTGCCCGACCCGGTCGAGAAGAACATCCCCGAGAGCGTCCTGCGCCTGGCCAACGTGAACAAGGGCCTTGTGCTGGTCACGGGTCCCGCGGGTTCCGGCAAGTCGACCACGCTGGCCTGCGTCATCGACCGCATGAACCACGAGCGCACAGGCCACATCATCACGATGGAGGACCCGATCGAGTACGTGCACAAGCACGGTAGCTGCATCGTTACGCAGCGCGAGGTCCCGACCGACGTGGCGACCTACGCCGAGGCCCTTCGTTCCGCGATGCGCGAGGCGCCCAACGTCATCATGCTGGGCGAGATACGCGACGCCGAGACGATCGGCGCGGCCATGACCGCGGCCGAGATGGCCCAGCTCGTCCTGTCGACCCTGCACACCACCAGCGCGGCCGATACGGTCGAGCGCATCGTCGACGCCTTCCCCGCCGCGCAGCAGCGCCAGATTCGCATCCAGCTTTCGCTGGTCCTGCAGGCGACCGTGGCCCAGCAGCTGGTGCCGACGGTCGACGGCGGCACGGTGCCGGTGTTCGAGATCATGACGATGAACACGGCCATCCGCAACCTGATCCGCGAGGAGAAGACCTACCAGATCGACTCTGTGATCGCGGCGGGCGGCAAGAGCGGCATGCAGACCATGGACCAGGCGCTTTTCGCCGTGGTGAAGTCCGGCAAGGTCGCCAAGGAGACCGCGCTGCAGTACGCCAACTACCCCGAGGCCCTCGAGCGCCGCTTTGGCGCGGAGGGGCTGTAAAGCCTCGAGGGATCCAGACAGATTCACGGGTTTGATAGTTGCCCGGGTGGTCGATTTGGCCGCCCGGGCATTTTTGTGGCTGGCGCCTATGCTCGCGTTGAAGTCAGGCGGCACCGCGTTGCATATAAGGGGTCGTTAAGGTGATTTAAGCCCTCTGACTTGCGGATTAATTTCTATGGTCAGAGGAAGATTGTGGTGTATGCCCCCCTCCTAAAACAGGTAATATTCTGTGTAATTATCATTATTGGGCGAAGTCTATAGATTTTGCCTGATAGAGGTGCACGTCGGGTGATTCTAGTTCGATTTCGGGGTCATTCGCGATGGACTATGAGGTGGGAATTATGAGTTACAAGAACAACGCAAGCGCAAGGCTGCGGTCCGGCGGTCACCCGCTGAGCCACAAGATTGCTTCTGTCGCGGCATCGGCGCTGCTGGTTTGGTCCATGTGGCCCACCGGCGCTCTGGCCGAGGTCCAAAAAGAGCTGGCCGCCGCTCAGGAGGAGGCTGTCGAGCAGACCCAGGTCGTCGACGCCGAGGACGATGCCGACGTCGTCGTTGACCAGGATTCTGCCGAGACGACCTCTGCCGAGGCCGCCGAGTCCACGACCGAAGGCGAGAAGACTGCCGAGTCCAACGGCTCCGAGGCAGACGACGCCCCCGCCGCTGCAGACGACTCCGCGACCGAAGGCGCCGCGACCGACGAGGTCCCCACCGAGGCAGACATCGCGCTTTCCCTCGGCTCCGCCTACATCACCTACAACAACCAGAACATCGCCGCCCCGATGAGCAAGGTCACGGTCCCCACCTCCGATGACTTCAAGTTCACCGCGACGGCCAACGAGGGCTACGAGCTCACCGCCGTCTACCTCACCGTTGCCAACGGCGAGAAGACCGAGATCGACCCCGACGCAAACTTCGTCTTTACCGTCTCTGCCGCCGACATCATCGCCGGCGCCGCCATCGAGCTTGAAGCCGAGAAGCTCGCAGACGGCCCCGCGGCCACCTCGGCCGCGATCGTTGTCGCAAGCGACACCGAGATTGTCGACGACTCCAACACCCTTAACAACAACTTGGCCGTTGACACGACGGACGACTCCACCGTCGCGGCCGATGACGCCACCAACGCGACCGATGACGCCAACGCCCCCATGGTCGTCGATGAGGTCTCGACGTTTGACGGCACCGTTACCGGCAACGATACCCTTGAGGTCGGCAAGTTCGCTGTCTACACCGCAGAGGGCTTCTCTGGCGCCGTATGGTGGACCACCTCCGACAGCTCCATCGCCAAGGTCGAGCAGAACGGCGTTGTGACCGCCGTGGCTGCTGGCAGCGTGACGATCACCGCCCGAGGTGCCGGCGAAGAGATCGCCAGCAAGACGATTACGGTTACCAACGCCTCTTCGTCTGGCTGGAGTAGGTTTAAGGCAACCATCACACCTACCATTGAGAACGCAGAGGTCGCGTACTTCGCGTGGCACGATACGAGCGACACCTCAAACATCGCATTCAGCACGGTCACGGGAACCGTAACCGTCAACGACTACACCACGTCGAACAAGCCGGGTTACATCGTCTTCTTCGTTAAGCCAAACAGCAACCACATCGTTACCGGCCTTGACGCTTCGGGCGCTGGCCAGATCTATGCCGTTGATGCCACCAGCTGGG
>CAVAUD010000092.1:0-8235 GCA_963591565.1 bacterium | reverse complement strand
CTCGTTTCTTGGCGGGCGGCAGCGGGATGGCTACCTGGGGTTGGGCGGCTTGTTCTGCCATGGGAGGGTCCTTTCTCGTTGGGGGAGGTCGGCGGGAAGGATGGGGTTCGGGGATGGCGGCGAGAAGTTAGCTTAGGCCTGGTGCTCCTCGAGCCAGCGGACGGCGCAGTGGGCGAGGAAGGCCGGGCCCTGGTCGCAGACGGCCTCGTTGAACTGGACCTTGGGGTTGTGGGCGTTATAGGCGCCGCGCTCGTCGGGGTAGCCGGCGGAGAGGTACATGAAGGTCGAGGGGATCTTCTCGGCAATGGTGGCGAAGTCCTCGCTGGCGCTGGCCTCGATGCCCGGGTAGGGGGTGAGGCCGGGGATCGGCAGCTCCTTCATGTAGCCGACGACCTCCTTGGTGAGGGCGGGGTCGCAGATGAGCGGGGCCACGTCGGAGAGGGCCGTGACCTCGGCCGTCGCGCCGAAGGCCTCGGCCGTGCGGGTCGCGACCTCGCGCATGCGGCGGACCATGGTCTCGCGGGCGCCCTTGTCGTTGGAGCGGATGGTGCCCTCGATGACGGCGGTGTCGGGGATGATGTTGGCGGCGGTGCCGGCCTCGAAGTGGCCGACGGTCATGATGGCCGCCTTGGTGGGGTCGACCTCGCGGGCCATGATGGCCTCGAGGCCCAGGTAGATGTGTACAGCGGCGTTGATGGGGTCGATGGAGTTCTGCGGGTAGGCGCCGTGGGAGCCGCGGCCGCGGACCTCGATCTTGAAGCCGTCGACCGAGTACATCATGGTGCTCTTGTCGTTGTACATGAAGATGCCCACGGGCATGCGGCCGGCGGCCACGTGGTAGGCCAGGGCCACGTCGGGCTTGGGGTCCTCCAGGATGCCGGCCTCGATCATGTCCTTGGCGCCCTCGAAGGTCTCCTCGGCGGGCTGGAACATGAACTTGACGGTGCCCTTGAGCAGGCCCTCGTTCTCTTTGAGCATGCGGGCGGCGGTGAGCAGCATCGCGGCGTGGAAGTCGTGGCCGCAGGCGTGGGCCTGCTCGCCGGTGGGGCAGGCGAAGGGCTCGCCGGACTCCTCGGGCATGGGCAGGGCGTCCATGTCGGCGCGCAGCAGGATGACGGGGGTGCCCTCGCCCAGGGTCGCGGTCACGCCGTGGCCGCAGGGCTTGGGGTCAAGGCCGTACTCGCGCAGCTTCTCGGTTACAAAAGCACAGGTCTTTGGCGTGTCGAGGCCGACCTCGGCGTTGGTGTGGATGTGGCGGCGGTTCGCGACGGTCTCGTCCTTGAGCTCTTGGGCGCGCTGATAGAAGTCCATATCGCTCCTTTGTCCGAAAGGGCGCATATCGCCCTTGCGGAGGGCAATTTTTCCAGACAACTATGTCGCGCCGGTTAACCACCTGCGAATTGTTTCGCCTTTCGCACGGCAGATGGGCGGCGGACCAGCGGTCTGCACCGGATTTGGGGCCCTCGGCGCACGAACTCTGACTTTTCGCACTTTAAAATTCGGCTTGGCAAGTAGACACGACAAAGACGGCGACGTTTGCCCAGTTGGCTGGCGTCGCCGCCTTTGCTCTACTCGGTGGTTTCGATTTTAAAGTGCGAAAAGTCAGAGTTCGCGTCGCTTTACCGCGACGAGCTCCGATTTACGGCTAAAACCCAGCCTCGATCTCGCGGACGCGGGTGTAGAGCCAGTCGTTGGTGGGGGTGAGGATGCCGTGGGCGCGACCAAGGGCGCAGATGGTGCCCGCGAACTCCTCTACCTCGGTTTTCTTGCCGTTCACGCGGTCCTGGGCCATCGAGGGCATTCCGGCCGGGTCGACGTGGGCAATCAAATCGGCCATCTGGGAGAGGTCGGCCTCGGAAAGACGCACGCCCTCGGCCTCGGCCACGGCGCGGACCTCGCGCATGGCCGAGATGAAACAGCGCAGCTGCTCGCCACCGGGCTCCAACACCGAACCGTACGTACCGCCGTAGACCATGCAGGTCTGGTTCAGGCCCACGTTGAGCATGAGCTTGGTCCACATGCGGTGCACGATGTCTTCCTCGACGGTGTGGGAAATCCCGGCACGCGCGTAGAGGTCGGCCAGGTCGGCGACCGCCGCCGCGTCGGTCCCCTCGGCCGCGCCAAAGCGAATCTCACCGGTGTGGGTGTAGGTCATCGCGTCGCCGATAAAGACGGCGTCCATGCCCTGCGCGACGGAGAGCACGGTGTTTTCCCAGCCAAAACGCTCGGCAATCGACTTCTCGCTGCGGATGCCGTTGCACAGAGACGCGATGCGGGTCTCGGGACCCACGACGGCGCCCATGGTGTCGAGCGCCGCCGCAAGCCCCGTCGTCTTGATCGTCAAGATGACGGCGTCGGCCACGCGCGCCCTGCTCGCGGGCACCGTCGCGATCTCGCACGGCTTTCCGTTGATGGTCACGGCGTCGCCGGCATGGCGCTCGAAGCGCGCGTCGTCCATGACGAACTCGACCGTGCCCGCGCCCAGCGCGTCCTCGATCATCGAGCCGTACAGCAGCCCGACGGCGCCCCTGCCGATGATCGCGACCTTCTCGATTGCCATAAGGACCCCTTTCGACCCATGGTGACCTGCGGCGCGTTGGCGCCAAACCGCGACGACCCGCTGCCGCCGCCCGCAACGGCCGCATTATAGCGCCCGGCCTACCAGACCGGCGCGCCGCCCGTCTCAACGGCCGCGCGAAGACACAGCGAGTTAACCAAAGCCCCGCGCGCCCCGCGGTCCGGGAAGCTCTCGGCCGCCATGTCGATTGAAGTGAACCCGTAGGCGTTGACCACCTGCGTGCCGCCGCCCGCGCCCGCCTCGCGCACGCGGCAAAAATCGGCCCCGTACTCGCGGTGGACGTGGCCGTGCACCATGTAGGCCGGCTGCCAGCGCTCGATCAGCTCGTTGAAGCACTCAAAGCCGCGGTGCGGCAAGTCGTCCATATCGCCCACCCCATAGGCCGGCGCATGGGTGAGCAGGACATCCACCCCGCCGACCAGCGCAATCCTGCGGTTAAGCCTCCGCACGCGCCGGCGCATCTCCTCCTCGGTGTACATGTTGGCCCCGTTGCGGTAGCGCATCGACCCGCCCAGGCCGGCAACGCGCAGCCCCTGCCACACATAGACCGAGTCCTCGACGCAGATGCACCCGCCGGGCGAGCGCCGCGCGTAGGCGTCGTCGTGGTTGCCGCGCACATACAACAGCGGCTTATTGATGACGGTGACGAGAAACTCCAGGTACGCGGCGTCCAGGTCGCCCGCGGACAAGATCAGGTCGACGTCCGCGAAGCGCTCGGGCGAGTAATAGTCCCAAAGGCAGCGCTCCTCCACGTCGGCCACGGCCAAAACCCTCATGCCCTAAGAACCCCCGCCCCGGCGACCTTGGCGGCCGCGCGTGCCCGCTCGCTGAGCTGCCAGCCTTCCGGCAGCGACCCCTCGACGTTGTCGCAAAGCCAGGTCATGCTCACGACCTGGATGCTTGACAGGCGAGAAGACCCCGCCGCCTGGACCAGCCCCTCCTGGCTTCGCAGCTCGCCCTCGAAGGGCGACAGCACCCCACGCGCCACGCCCTCGCGCAGGTACGCCAGCAGCTTCTGCGCCGAGACGGGCAGCCCCGGGGCCAGATCGACGTCGATGACGCCCGAGCTCAGCCCGTACCAGTAGTTGACGGCCTTGCCCGCGTCGGCCGCCTCGACGTCGTCCCAGGTGCCGTGCAGAAGGCTGCGGACGATCAGCTCGTAGTAGCGCTCCCAATGCCAGGCCGGCCCGGCCAGGTCGACCAAGCCCCCGTCCTCGCGCAGCTGGTGCAGGCCGTAATCGGCCGAGCCCGCGAAGGGCTTGACCACGTCCGAGCCGCTCATCACGTCGACGCCCTGCTCGCGCATGACGGCAGCAAGGTCGCCCGTCTCGCCGCAAGACCACGAGAGAGCCACGCGGCAGAAGGGGTCGACCAGGGCCGCGCCCAGCGCGAACGCGTTGATCTCGGCAATCGTGCCCAAGACCGGGTAGTAGGCGCGGTAGCCTATGCGCCCGGTGCGGCTCATGCTGGCGGCAAGGGCGCCGAGAAGGAACTTCGCCTCGTACATCTTGCCGTAGTACGACCGCACGAGGCGGTGCGGCAGGCCCACCGAGCAGTTGAGGAAGCGCACCTGGGGATACTCGGCGGCGGCCCGCACCGTAAAGTCCATGAGGGCGGGCGAGGTCGTGAAGACCACGTCTGCCCCGCGCGCGGCCGCGGCGGCCACGGCGGCCATAAAGGCCTCCTCGCTGGCGCAACCCTCGAAAACCGATGTCCGCACGATGCCGCCGAAAAACTCTTCAAGGTGCTGGCGGCCCAGGTCATGGGCATAGGCCCAGCCCGATTCGCTGGTCTGGCGGTCGTGGATGAAGCTCACGCGCAGGGGTTTTCTCGCCGTGTAGACCGTCTTGCCCATGAAGAAGCCAAAGACGCCCGAGGCCAAGCCGGGCACCGGGACGGCCGCGTCCGCCACGCCCGCCGACGCCGCCTCGGGCTGGGGCGCCTCGAGCAAATCCAGCGTCTCGTCGGGCGCCTTGCCCTCGATCAACAGCTCGCGCCAGATGTGGGACAGGCGGTCGATGACGATGCTCGAAGGCACGTCCAGGATGCGGTCCTGAGTATAGATCCCCAGGTAAACCAGCATGGCATCGGCCGCCGTGATGTCCAGGTGGGCGCCTCCGGCCCGCTCATAGGCGCTCGCGAAGAAGAGGTAGCTCTGGCGCAGGTAGTCCACGGCGTCGGCCGGCCAGGGGCGCGAGAGGTCCTGCCCAAAGTAGGCGGCAAGCCGGCGGTAGGACCCCTCGCGCGAGAACTCGATGTCATAGATGGGACAGGCGCGCCAAAACTCGCAGAACTCGCCGTAAAGGCGGCGCTCCACGCCCTCCCACTTGCTGGGGTACAGGCGCGTGACCTCGGCCGTCACCGTGTGCGCGCCCAGGTACTTGAGGACCGAGACGCGCTTGTTGCCCTCCTGCACGTAGAAGCGGTGCATGAACTCCATGACGCGCACCGGGTCGCGGTAGCCCTCCTCGACCTGGATGTCGTAGAGGCGGCCCCACTTGATCGCGAACTCGGTATCGGGGTCGAGAAGGGGCATGAAGGTACGCGAGAAGGCCTGCTGGCGCCCCCGCGTGACGGTGCCGACCACCATGTCCAGCGAGATCTCGTGGGTCCCGCAGGCCTCGCAGCCTGCGGTTTGACCCTCGAGGACGATGCCGTCAAGGTCGGTGAGGTAGGGGTGGCGCCCCTCGGCGGTGGCCCGGCGCAGGTCCTGCTCGCCGCGCTTGAGCGCCTTGCGGTACGCGTCGGCCATCGTCGGCCCCTTCCTTCTCCCCTACCCCATCGTCACGGCGACACGGACCGTCTGGCCCGCGGCCGCGACGGGCAGCACCTGCCCGGCGACCTTCTCGCCGTCGACCTCGATGGAGGCCACGCCCTTCTCGACGTGGTCGGGGTTGGTGACGCGGATCTCGTACGTCGCGCCGCGGTACCGGCGGCTCACGGTGAAGCCGTCCCAATCGGCCGGCACGCAAGGGTCGACCATGAGGCCGCCCAGGGTGGGCTTGAGGCCCAGGATGTACTGCGAGACGTTCACGAAGGTCCAGGCAGCGGTGCCGGTGAGCCAGGAGTTCTTGCCCTGGCCAAAGTTCACGGCGTCGCGGCCGGCGACCATCTGCGAGTAGACGTAGGGCTCGGTCGCGTGGCGGGCGGCCTTGTCCTGCAGGTAGGCGGGGCAGATCTTGCGATAGACCTCGAAGGCGCGGTTGCCGTGGCCCACCTGCGTCTCGGCGATGGAGACCCAGGGGTTGTTGTGGCAGAAGATGCCGCCGTTCTCCTTGTAGCCCGGCGGGTAGCTCGAGACCTCGCCCAGCTCCTTGTGGTACTCGGAGTAGGCGGGCTGGAAGATCATGACGCCGTACTCGGTGTCCAGCAGCCGCTCGACCGACGCCAGGGCGGCCTCGGCCTTGCCGTTGCTCAAACCAACCCCAGCTAGAGGGGCGAATCCCTGGGGCTCGATGTAGATCTGGCCCTCCTCGCACTCGGCGCTGCCGACCTTGTTGCCGGCCGCGTCGTAGGCGCGCAGGAACCACTCGCCGTCCCAGCCGTCGCGCTCGATGGCGGCCACCATGCGCTCGGACGCGGCGCGGGCGCGGGCGGCCTCGGTATCGGCGCCGCGGGTCGCGACGATGTCGGCGTACTCGCGGGCGTACTTGACGAACATCGCCGCGATGAAGACCGACTCGGCCACGGGGCCCTCGGAAGGGCCGGTGGTCTGGAAGCTCTCGCCCGGCTCCTCGCTGAAGCAGTTGAGGTTGAGGCAGTCGTTCCAGTCCGCGCGGCCAATGAGCGGCAGGCCGTGGGGCCCGAGGTTGGCCAGGGTGTAGTCGACGGAGCGGCGCAGGTGCTCGAGCAGCGGGCACGCCGTGGCCTCGTCGTTGTCGAAGGGGACCTTCTCGTCCAGGATCGTGAAGTCGCCCGTCTCGCGCAGATAGGCCGAGACGCCGGCGATCAGCCACAGCGGGTCGTCGTTGAAGCCGCCGCCGATGTCGGAGTTGCCCTTCTTGGTCAGCGGCTGGTACTGGTGGTAGGCCGAGCCGTCGGCCTTCTGGGTCGCCGCGATGTCCAGGATGCGCTGGCGGGCCGCCGCCGGGACCAGGTGGACGAAGCCGAGAAGGTCCTGGTTGGAGTCGCGAAAGCCCATGCCGCGGCCGATGCCGCTCTCGTAGTAGCTGGCCGAGCGGCTCATGTTGAAGGTCACCATGCACTGGTACTGGTTCCAGACGTTGACCATGCGGTCGACGCGGGCGTCGGGCGTGGAGGCCGTGTAGGTGGAGAGAAGCCCGTCCCAGTAGGCTCGAAGCTCGGCGAACGCGGCGTCTACCTGCGCGTCCGTGGCGTAGCGGGCCGCCAGCTCGCAGGCGCGCTCGCGGTTGACGACGCCCTTGGCCTCCCATTTGCGGTCGCGGGGGTTCTCGACGTAGCCGAGAAGGAAGGTCGCGGTCCAGGTCTGCCCGGGCTCGAGCTCGACGTCGAGCTGCTGGGCGGCCACCGGGCTCCAGCCCGAGGCGACCGAGCCCGTGCAGGCCCCGGCCTCGACGGCCGCCGGCGCGTCCGGCCCGTTGTAGGCGCCGAGAAAAGCCGTGCGGTCGGTGTCGAAACCCGCGACCTCGCGGTTCACGGCGAGGAAGGCGAAGTGGTCGCGGCGCTCGCGGTACTCGGTCTTGTGGATGAGCATGCGCCCGCCGTCGCGCACCTCGACCTCGCCGGTCGAGAGGTTGCGCTGGAAGTTACGGTCGTCCTCGTCGGCGTTCCACAGGCACCACTCGATGTAGGAGAAGACCTTAAGCGACTTCGCTACCTGGCCTTTATTGGTCAGGGTGAGGCGCATGACGTGGCAGGGGTCGGCCGTGGGGACGAAGTTCAGGACCTCGGCGGCCACGCCGTTCTTCTCGCCGGCCAAGATGGTGTAGCCCATGCCGTGGCGGCACTCATAGGCATCCAGCGGCGTGCGCGTGGGCTGCCAGCCGGGGTTCCAGACGTCCTTGCCGTCGGCGATGTACAGGTAGCGGCCGTTGTTGTCGGCAGGCACGTTGTTGTAGCGGTAGCGGGTGATGCGGCGCAGCTTGGCGTCGCGGTAGAAGCTGTAGCCGCCGCCGGTGTTGGAGATAAGCGAGAAGAACCCGTTGGTGCCCAGGTAGTTGATCCAGGGCAGCGGGGTCTTGGGCGTGGTGACCACGTACTCGCGGCGCCCGTCGTCGAAGTAACCGAACTCGGACGCGGCGTCGGCGGCAGGCGTGAGCTGGGGCTCGTTCATCAAAGCAGCCTCCTACTTACTGGCGCTCGAACACGGGGATGGACTCAAGGGGCGCGGGCGAGACGATCGTCTGGCCGCCCTCGAAGACCTCGCCCGTGCGGACGTCTTTCCAGGTGCCGGCCGGCAGGTAGACCTCGCGCTCCCACATGTCCTCGTAGAAGATCGGGGCAACAAGGAGCTTGTCGCCAAAGAGGTACTGGTCATAGAGGTCCCAGCACTTCTCGTCGCTCGGGAACTCGTAGAACATCGGGCGCAGAAGCGGCGCGCCCGTCTCGTGCGCCTCGTCGAAGAGCTGCTTGATGTAGGGCTTCATGGCAAGGCGCACGTCCAAGTAGTCGCGCATGATCTTGAAGTTCTTCTCGCCATAGCTCCAAAGCTCGTTGGGCTGGCCGGTGCGCTGGGA
>CAVAUD010000091.1:0-8488 GCA_963591565.1 bacterium | reverse complement strand
GAGGGTCTCGGCCAGCGAGCACCACTTGTCGGCGGCGCAGATGAGCCAGGCCTCGCGGCTCGCCGGCACGCGGCCCGGCGGCAGGGGCCACATGTGAGCTGCGATCGCGTTTTCCTCCAGCGGCGTGAGGTCGAAGTCCTCGCGGGCGTTTCTCAGCGCGAAGACGGGGTGCATCGTCGCGTGCTTGGTGTGGTCGGGCTCGTGCCAGTCGTAGAGGAAGTAGTCGTGGAGCAGGGCCGCGCGGACCATCTCTTGCTGAGAAACGCGCAGGTGAAGGGCCTCGGCCATCGTCACGGCGCAGGTGGCCACGCGCACGCAGTGCTGCCAGGTGCTCACCTGCCCGTGCTGAACAAACCCCTGCATAAGGTGGGTGCGCCCGGCCTTCTCCATAAGGGCGACCTGGGCGTCGAGGGCGGCTTTGGCGCTGGGAGACATCACTTGTTGTCCTTCTTGAGGTTGTCGAGGGCGGCGACGAGGCGCGCGGCCGTCCCCTTGAGCTTCTTTGAGTGGAAACGCCTCATGTTGTGGAGGATGTGCTGGTGGCGCCCGCTCATGTGCGAGGCGACGTCGCGCAGGCGCTCGGCGTAGTCGTCGCGGGTGTCGAGCAGGCGGTCGACGGCCTCGGCGCCCGTCTCGCGGACGCGGCCCACGGCGCCGGCCCCGGTCTCGCGGACGCGGCCCACGGCGCCGGCCCCGGTCTCGCGGACGCGGCCGGCCTTCTCGGCCCCGGACTCAAGGGCGCCCTGGACGCGGTTGTCGAAGCTGCCCTGCACGCGCTCGACGGCGGCGATGACCTCGGTCAGGGCGCAGACGGCCAGCGTCGTGTCGGCGGCGAGAAGGGCCATGAGGATGAGGGCGGCCACCTCGAAGGTCAGGGGGTCGACGGCGGCGTTCACGGCGTTTACCAGGGGCAACGCCACGTAGACGATGGCAAGGCCGCCCAGGCCGAAGAGCGTGGCCGCGGGCACGCAGATGCGCCCGTCGAGGTTGAGCGGCATGTCCGTGTAGTCCCACCACACGGTGCCGAAGACCTTCTCCATAAAGACGGACGTGACCCACTCGATGGCCGAGGCGCCTGCGGCACACACCAGGAAAATCGCCCAGGCCGGCGGTAGAGCGCCGCTGACCAGCGGGTTTCCAAAGACGGCGAGCGCCCCCACGGCGCCCGCCCCGTAGATGGGGCAGATGGGGCCAAAGAGGAAGCCGCGGTTGCACCAGCGCTTCTCGACCACCGAGCAGTAGGTCGACTCGAAGAGCCACCCTACCAGGCCAAAGAACGAGAACCAAACGACGAGCTGACTTGCGATCAAGAGCAATCCTTACGAGAGGGGAACGGGGCGGAGACGGGCGGCCGGCGGCGGCGACGTCGGGCGGCGAGGGCCGCGGCTCGGCCGCTAGCAGCGGTGCGCGCTCGGGCAGATATCCTCCAGCACGCACCCGTCGCAGCGCGGCGACCGGGCGCTGCAGGTCTGGCGCCCGTGGACGATCCACTGGTGGTTGACGTTTTGCCACAGCTCGCGGGGGAGCAGGGCCAAGAGGTCCTGCTCGGTTTTGAGGGGCTCGGCGGCGTGCGTCTTGGGCGAGAGCGCCAGGCGGTGCGCGATGCGGTTCACGTGGGTGTCGACCGCGATGCCCTCCACGATGCCGAAGCCCACGTTGAGCACGATGTTCGCGGTCTTGCGGCCCACGCCGGGAAGCGAGGTGAGCTCGGCCATGGTGTGGGGCACCTCGCCGCCGAAATCGGCCACGATGGCCTGGGCACACTCGACGCAGTGGCGGGCCTTGGTTTTGTAGAAGCCCAGGCTGCGGATGAGCTCGGCCACTTCCTCGGACGAGGCGGCCGCCATGTCCTGCGGGGTGGGGAAGCGCTCGAACAGCGCCGGGGTCACCTTGTTGACCTGCGCGTCCGTCGTTTGGGCCGAGAGCAGCACCGCGATGGTCAGGCGAAAAGGCGTCTCATGGTCCAGGAAGCACTCGACGGGGCCGTACTTCTCGTCAAGGCGGCGGCAGACCTCGCAGGCGCGCTCGGCCTTGGCTTTCTTGGTCTCTCTGGGCATGGTCTTCTCGCCTCCTTCGCCGCGGTTGTGGAGGCGCGAGGCCCTCCGGCACCGGGAATTTGCGCATACACAAGCAATGATATACTCGGTTGCGCCGTTGCGCGCGTCTGTGCGTGCGTGCGCTTATTACACACGAAAGGAACCACCATGGTTAAAGACCTTGTTTGCGACGACGCCGTCCTGTCCCAGGCGTGCGCCCCTGCCACCGCCGCCGACGCCGAGCTTGCCCAGGACCTCATCGACACCATGAACTCGCTGGACGACGCCGTGTGCCTGGCCGCCAACCAGGTTGGCGTGACCAAGTCCGTCGTGGTCTACAAGGGCGACGACGAGCAGGACCACGTGCTCTACAACCCGCGCGTGCTGATGGGCCTTGGTCCCCAGAAGCTGGTCGAGAGCTGCATGACCCACGAGGGCGAGAGCCGCGTGACCCGCTTCGTCAAGATCAAGGTCGCCTACGACGAGCTGGTCGACGGCGAGCTCAAGCCCCGCAAGAAGGATTTCCTGGGCTGGGAGGCCCAGATGATCCAGCACATGTGCGATCACTGCAAGGGCAAGCTGGTCTAACACGGGTTTCTACGGCTTTTGGCCTTGGGCCGTCTGGCGCGAGCGCGCTGGGCGGCCTTTTTTGTGGCGGTCCGCGGCTTGGTTGGGCCTGGGCGGGCGGCCGCGTTGAACGAATTTCCAGAAATGAGACGCAATATAAGGATGGGGCGAGTAGCCATGATCTTCCGCCAACAAAACCCCAGTTGGCTGGAGGTTAAGTGGCGGTTATACTCAACCGACCGCCAGGCTGCGTCGCATTTCTGGAAATTCGCTAACTCGGGCGCTTCATTCCGTGGACGGCCGCGGCGAGAAGGACCAGGGGGCCCGCCGCGGCGAGGAGGCCGATGCTGGTGGCACTGCCGGTCGCATCACCGGTTGACGGGGTGCCGGCGACGGGTTTTGCCTGGTCGGAGGCCTCGGTCATAGTACCGGGCCGTCCGGTGACGGCGAGCGATGCGGTGAGGGCCGTGACCTCGGCAGGCGTTGGCGTGGTGTTGGCGAGGGCCGTCCGGTAGTTCTCGCCCGCGGCCGTCAGCGCCGCCCGGGCGTCTTGGGCCGCGGCTGCAAGCGCGTCGTACTCGCCTTGGGTAAGCCAGGTGGCGTCGGGCGCGACGTCAAGCCCGTCGGTGCTGACCTTGGCGGCGGCAAGGGTGGCCTCGGCGCGGTCGACGGCCTGCTCAAGGGCGGTGAGCTCATCGACGCTCGCCCAGTCGCGGGCGCTCGAGATGCCCTTGATCGAGAAGTTGTCGGTCTGGGCCCCGCCGCCCTCGCCGTCGGGGTCGTCGAGGGTCTCTCGCCAGTCGGTCCAGGCGGTCTTCTCGCCGGCCCCGCCGTCTGCGCCTGCGCCGCCGGTGCCGGTCCAGGACTCGCCGACGCCCACCTTGGCCACAAAGCCCGAGCCCTTGTAGGTTGTCGCCGCGCCCTGGTAGTACCTGCCGTCGGTGCCCTTTTGCGTGGTGACAACGGCGTAGCGCTGGCCGGCGCGCAGGGCCACGCGTGCGTCCTCGGGAATCTCGAGGCGGTGGTAGCCGGCGTAGTCGTAGGACTCGGTCGCGGTGTAGGCCAGCGTGGCGTGTCCCGGGTCGGTCGGCGTCTTGGCCTCGCTGTCCAAGAGAAATACCTGGTAGCACACGGTGGTGTTTGCCTGATAAACGGTGGTCCCAAGGGCGCGCAGAAGCATGTCGCCCCGCGCCGTGAAGACGTTCGCCGAGCTCGTGGGCTCCTCAAAGGGCGTGGCCTCGAACCCTTCGTCGGGCAGGAAATCGTACTGGTCGAGGTACAGGTCGGCGTCGGAGTTGCGGCGCGTGAGGTCGAAGTTAAAGGACACAAGGTCGCCGACGCTCGCGTCGTAGTAGGACAGCCAGAAGTAGCCGGTGTTCTCGCCGTCTTCCACGATGCCCCAGTCGCCGGCGTTGGGGAAGTCCTCGGTCTGCGCGCCGAAGCTGTTCTTGACGAGCCAGGCGCCGTTGCCGGCTGGCTTCTCGCCATTTGCGCCCACCTTGAAGTTGCCGGCGTCGTAGGTGTCGTCCCAGCCGACGATGCAGGCCGCGTGGCTGCCGCCGCTCGGCTCGTAGCAGCAGTAGGACCAGGTGTCTTTGTCGAGGTAGAGGGCCTCATCGTGGTTGTAGGTCATGGCCACGGCGCGTCCGGCGAGAAGCTCGCTCTTGATCGCGGCGAGGCCCTGGGGGTTCAAGGTGGCGGGCCTCTCATCCTCGGTCTCGTCGTCGTTGCCCTGGCGAAGGGCGGGCAGGACGTTGCCGTCGATGAGCTCGTAGCCCGCGCGGGCCCACAGGGACGAGTCGGCGCCCCAGGTCGTGCCGTCCGAGCCGTCCGCGGCGCCGGCGTAGTACAGAGGCGTCACCGTGGCGGTCTTGTCGTAGGCCTCTATCTGGGCTTTCGTGAGGTTTTGCGTCTGGGCGCGCTCGGCGTCTGCCGCCAGGACCGAGCAGGTGATGAGGCCCTCGTTGTTCCGGTAGGGAAGGGCGCTCTCGGCAATCGGGCCCAGGCCGGCCGAGAAGGACACGATCGCGAAGTAGGGCTTGCCGCCGGCGTTCATCCCGGCGTTGGCGCTGCCGGCGAAGCCCTCGCCCGCCTGCGACGCGCTGATGGCCTGGTCAATGGGGGTGTAGGAGGCCAGGGCGACGCCGCGCTCGGAGAGGTCGAGGCCCGTGGCCTGGGCCGTTGCGCCCATCTTAGAGAGGATGCTCGTCTCGGCCGCGGCCGTTGACGCGAAGGCCCAGCACGAGTTCCAGGGGTCCTGCTGCTTGACGGGGGTGACAACGGAGTCCGCGCGGTCGCCGTCGCCGTTGGGGTCGCGCAGGTCAAAGGCCTGGGGCAGTTCGGCGGCCGTAGCTGTCGTCGCGGGGGCGGCGGCGAGCAGGGCAAGGGCGAGGCCGGGTGCCAAGAGGGCCGCGAGGGCCGCTGCGTGTAGTCGTTTCATGGGGGCTCCTTCTCGCTTTCGTCGGCGCGCGAGGACGCGGGGGCCGCGGGGCCGCGCGCTCGCCGCCCTACTCCATCCCGGCAAAGCCGGTCTGGCGCAGGGCCTCGTACAAGACGATCGCCGCCGAGTTCGAGAGGTTCAGGGCGCTGATCTGGTAGTCGTCGGGGTTGATGAAGTTGCCGCAGATGTCCTGACGAAGAATCGGGTGGTCGCAGGCCTTGCCGGCCGGCTCCTTCCACGCCTCGGCGTCGGTGATGGTCGCGGCGTCGGGCAGCATCGGGATCCGCTCGCAGCGCTCGGGCGCGGCGGCGAGAAGCTCCTCGGGGATGCCGGAGGACTCCTTGCCAAAGACCAGGTAGTCGCCGTCCGCGTAGGCGGCCTCGGCGTAGGTGCGCCGAGCCTTCTTGGTAAGGAAGTGCAGGCGCGCGTCGCCCGGCTCAAGCGCGTTTCTCGCCAGGAAATCCTGCCAGCCGTCGTAGGTCGTGACGTTAAGGCTTCGCCAGTACCCCAGGCCCGCGCGGTGCAGCATGTGGTCCTCCAGCGAGAAGCCCATGGGGCCAATGAGGTGCAGGTGAGAGCCGGTGACCACGCAGGTGCGGCCGATGTTTCCGGTGTTGGCGGGGATTTCGGGCTCGAAGAGTACAACGTTAAACACGAGGGCGCCTTTCGGGGTGATAATAGGAAACGTTGCCCATTTTACCGCCGCCGCGCGCGGCGGGCCCAGACGCAAGGTGTGCGCATGATAAAACTCTTTGCCTCCGACCTCGACGGAACCCTGTTCAACGCGATGCACACGGTCGACCCCGTGATCTTGTCGGCCATCCGCAAGGTGCGCGCGGCGGGGGCCCACTTTAGCGTGGCGACGGGGCGCACGGTGCGCGGCAACCGCGCCTTTGGCTTCGAGGGCAACGTGGCGGCGGTGTGCGCCAACGGCTCGATCGTACTGGACGAGGACGGCCGGCAGGTGCGTTTTAGCGCCATTGACCAGGGCGTTATTGAGGAGCTGGCCACGCGCTTCTCGAACGTGCGCTTCGACTACGTGGGCGAGAAGCACACCTACCACATGTTCAGCGAGGCCGATCACCTGGCCGTTTATGACAAGCAGCCCCTCCTCGTGCGGGTGCGCGTGCGCGGCATGAGCATCGTGGGCGGGCCCGAGAACGTCTATGACTGCACGCCGGCCCAGGTCGCGGCCCAGAGGATCTGCAAGATCAACGCCCACCTCAAGGACCCGGCAGAGATCGCCGCGGTCAACGAGTTCATAGCCGAGAAGGGTGACCTGATCGTCAACGCGCCCTTCGACCCGTCGATGGTCGAGCTCACCGCGCGGGGCGTGGACAAGGGCGAGGCCGTCGCGTGGCTGGCCTCGTACCTGGGGATTCGCGATGACGAGGTCGCCGTTTACGGCGACGGCGGCAACGACCTCGAGATGCTTTCGCGCTTCGAGCACGCTTATGCCACGAGCAACGGCAGCGAGGCGGCCAAGCGGGCGGCCGGCAACGTCATCGGCAACTGCGCGCTTCACGCCGTGCCGCGCCACATGGTCGCGACCCTGCGCAGCCAGGGGTAGGGGCGGGCTGCGCGCTTGCAACAAAACTTCGACTTTGCGGCAATTTATCCCGTTCTAGGGGCTTCCGAGACTCAGTGAGATCTCATCGGGGCGGATTGAAGCATTTCAATCGCCTTAAAGTCTTGAAATTTGCCGCAAAGTCGAAGTTTTGTTGCAAGGTGCCCTTGAGCGATGGGTCGTCCGCGGTTTTCTCGTTGGCTTGTCAGCGTGCCGTTTCCCTAAAATTTGAACGTTTCTCTCGGCTTCTTGAAGAAGTTCAATTTTGCCGTGCTATAGTGCCGTCTAACGCGGCTCAAAATTGAACTTACGGACGCCCGGCGCGCCCTTAAATTGAACCAACGGAGAAGCCCATGGCTTACAGCACGTTCCAAAAACGCCTCAAGAGCGCCATGCAAAAGGCGGGCCTCAAGCAGTCAGACCTTATCCGCCTGGCCGCCGAGCAGGGCGTGAAGCTCGGGAAAAGCCAGGTCAGCCAATACGTGAGCGGCAAGGTCGTCCCCAGGAAGGACACCTTGGCCTTTCTCGCCGAGCTCCTGGGCGTCTCGCCCGGTTGGCTTTTGGGCGCCGAGCCCAACAAACCCGCAGGTAAGCCCGCGCAGCCCGGCGCGGCGGCACGTACACAGGACCAGACCACCAACAAAGGGGGACAACCCATGCGTCAGTTCAATAAATCATCCAAGCTAGACAACGTTTTGTATGACGTCCGCGGCCCGGTGGTCGACGAGGCCGCCCGCATGGAGGAAAACGGCGCCCGCATCTTAAAGCTCAACATCGGCAACCCCGCCCCCTTTGGCTTCCGCGCCCCCGACGAGGTCGTTTATGACATGCGCCAGCAGCTCACCGACTGCGAGGGCTACTCCGATTCGCGCGGCCTCTTCGCCGCGCGCAAGGCCATCATGCAGTATGCCCAGCTCCGCAACATCGCCGGCGTCGACATGAAGAACATCTACACGGGCAACGGCGTCAGCGAGTTGATTCAACTTTCTATGCACGCTCTTCTCAACGACGGCGACGAGGTCCTGATCCCCAGCCCCGACTACCCGCTGTGGACCGCGTGCGTCACCCTTGCCGGCGGAAACCCCGTCCACTACATCTGCGACGAGCAGAACGAGTGGAACCCCGACCTCGAGGACATCGAGAAGAAGGTCACCTCGGCCACCAAGGCCATCGTGGTCATCAACCCCAACAACCCCACGGGCGCCGTTTACTCGAAGGAGATCCTGGACGGCATCGTCGAGATCGCCCGCAAGCACCAGCTCATGATCTTTGCCGACGAGATCTACGACCGCCTGATCATGGACGGCTACCAGCACATCTCCATCGCCTCGCTCGCGCCCGACCTGCCCTGTGTCACCTTCTCGGGCCTGTCGAAGAGCCACATGGTCTGCGGCTACCGCGTGGGCTGGATGATCCTCTCGGGCAACCTGGCCTGCATGCAGGACTTCATCTTGGGCATCAACATGCTCTCGAACATGCGCCTGTGCTCCAACGTCCCGGCGCAGTCGATCGTCCAGACGGCCCTTGGCGGGTATCAATCTGTTAACGAGTACATCCGCCCCGGCGGCCGCGTTTACGAGCAGCGCAACTACGTCTACGAGGCCTTGAACGCGATCGACGGCATCACGGCCGTGAAGCCCAAGGCGGCTTTCTACATCTTCCCCAAGATGGACGTCAAGAAGTTCAATATCACCGACGACGAGCAGTTCGCCCTCGACCTTCTCCACCAGAAGAAGATCCTGATCACGCGCGGCGGCGGCTTCAACTGGGGCGAGCCGGACCACTTCCGCATCGTCTACCTGCCGCGCATGGAGGTGCTCAAGGAGTCGATGGAGGACCTCGCGGACTTCTTCGCGCATTACCGCCAGTAGGGGCGGC
>CAVAUD010000090.1:2757-8772 GCA_963591565.1 bacterium | reverse complement strand
TCGGCCACGCCCATCCCGCGCACGATGCAGATGGCGATGAGCGGCGTGCGCGACATGAGCCTCATCATGACGCCGCCGCCGGGGCGCCTGCCCGTCAAGGTGACGGTGGGCGAGTATGATCAGGACCTCGTTTCTGCAGCTATTCGCCTTGAGCTGGAGCGCAAGGGGCAGGTCTACTACGTCTCGAACCGCGTCCACACGATCGAGGAGGCCGTGGCGCGCGTGGCCGAGGCGGCGCCCGAGGCCAGGATCGGCGTGGCGCACGGCAAGATGAGCGCCCGGCAGGTCGAGGACGTGATGCTCGAGTACGCCGAGCACGAGATCGACGTGCTGGTCGCGACGACCATCATCGAGAGCGGCATCGACAACCCGCACTCCAACACGCTGATCATCGAGGACTCGCAGCGCATGGGCCTGGCGCAGTTGTACCAGCTCAAGGGCCGCGTCGGCCGCGGGCGCGTGCAGGCCTACGCCTACTTCATGTTCCCCGGCGAGGCGCCCCTGACGCCCGAGGCGACCGACCGCCTGATGGCGATCAACGAGTACCAGGACCTGGGCAGCGGCATGAAGATCGCCATGCGCGACCTGGAGATCCGCGGCGCCGGTTCCTTGGTGGGGGCCGAGCAGCACGGCAACCTGTCGAGCGTGGGCTTTGACCTGTTTACCCAGATGTTGGGCCAGGCCGTGGCCGAGGCGCGCGGCGAGACGCCCGACGTCGAGCAGGCCGAGGTCACGATCAACCTCTCGGCCGATTTCTTCCTGGCCGAGGAGTACCTGCCCGAGGTCGACCGCCGCGTGCTGGTCTACCGCAAGCTGGCGGGCGCCGTTGAGCTGGCCGAGGTGGACGCGCTGCAGAAGGAGACCGAGGACACGTACGGCGCGCTGCCGCTGGCGGGGCGCAACTTGTTCGACCGGGCGCGCGTGCGGATTCGTGCGCAGCGCCTGGGCTGCACGTCCGTCTCGCTGACCAACGGGCGCCTGGTATACATGGGTGTCGACGTGCCGCGCGAGGTCGCCTTGAAGCTGCGCGGGCGCGGGGCGCTCAACTACCCCAAGTCGCACAAGCTGGCGTACCCGTTCCACAAGGGGGCCGAGGAGGTCATGCCCGTCGCGCTGGGCGTGCTCGAGGAGCTCGGCGGCGACGACGACCCGGAGGCGTAAGGCGGGGTCTTCTCTGCTACAAAAACGCGGGGTCGGCGACGTTGAGCGGGGTTCTCGCTACGAAATCGAGGCACGGGCGACGGCGAGAAGGCCGTTTGCTACAAAACCGCGCCACGGGCGACGTGATTGTGTCGCCCGTGGCGCGATTCTTTAGCGAGAAGACCTCTGCGCGTCGCCCGTGCGGCGATTTTGTAGCGAGAAGAAGCCAGCCTGTCGCCCGTGCGGCGATTTTGTGGCGAGAAGACCCGGCGCCCCTGGCCCGCGCCCGTCTCGCCGTCCTTCTCGCCGCCGCCTGAGCCGCTAGACCAGGCGGAAGCCCTTGCCGGTGATCTGCGAGGTGTTGACGTAGGTGATGAACGCGTTGGGGTCGACGCTGCGCACGTACTGCTCGAGTTTGAGGGTCTCGCGCGGGTTGAGGACGGTCATGATCGGCGTCACGGTGTTGCCGGAGTACGCGCCGTACGCCTGGCTGATCGTCGCGGTGCGGTAGAGCTCGCGGACGATAAATTCCTCAACCATCGCGGGGTGCTTGCAGATGACCGTCACGATCTTGTGCTGCTTCATCGTGTCGAGCACGTAGTTGACCACCATGGTGACGATCAGCAGGCCAACGACGCAATAAAGGCCAGTTCGCAGGCCGTAAAGCGCGATTCCGCCCAGGACCGTCGCCGCATTGATGACCATCGTCGCGTTGCCGGGGGTAAGGGTGGTGTGCTTGGCCACGGCCGAGATGATGATGTCCATTCCGCCCGTCGTGGTGCCGACGCTGAATGCCATGGCGGCGGCGACGGCGGTGAGGATTACCGTGCATAAAAGATCAATCCAAAGGTCGCCCGTCAGCGAGCCCTGGACACTAAAGACCCCCTGCAGCAGCGTCGCGTAGGCAGAGATGGCGAGAGACGAGACCATGCTCCAGATGACCGTTTTGCGGTCGAGGAAAAACAGGCCGACCGTGACGCAGACGATGTTCACGGCCCACAGCGCGATGGACTGCGAGAGGCCCGGGATGAGGGACGACAAGAGGATGGAGAGGCCCGATGCACCACCGATGACCAGGTGATTCGGCGCGGCGAAGAAGGCGTAGGAGACCGCGGCCATAAACGACGCGAGGTTGAGCATGAGGACCAGGCGCACCGTGCTGGTAGTGTCTCGCTTGTCGATGGTCTTCTGGCTCTGCGCGGACTCCTCGGGTGTGAGGAGCTTGCCGGCCTCGATCACGGGCGCGCCCACATAGGCGGGCTCGGCCTCGTGCGGGGCGACCTCAACGTGGGAAAAATCTTTATCTATCGGCGTCTGTGCGGCGTCTGCGTGCCTGGTTGCGGCCTTGCCCGGTTTCCTAATCTTCATCGCGTCCCTTTGCTTTGCTCGAATCTCGTGGCAACAGAGTATAGGGCCTGCGTCCGCCCGCGCCGCGCGAGGTTTTATACTTTCTTGGTCAATGCGTGATAAAGGAGTGCCAATGAGGTTCGAGGCGGGAAAGTTCAATGCGCCGGAGTGTCGGCTTGAGGACGGACGAGCGCTGTCCGACCTGGTAGATGGCGAGAACAGCTCGCGGGCGGCGGCACCGGGCACCCACCCCGAGATGGACCGGCTGATCCGCACGATCTGGCGCCTTCGCCAGGCCGACGGCTGCCCGTGGGACCGCGAGCAGACCCACCGCTCCATCACCAAGAACATGGTCGAGGAGGCCTACGAGGCCGTCGACGCGATCGAGGCCGACGACGCGGCCCACACCTGCGAGGAGATGGGCGACGTGCTTGAGCAGGTCCTTCTCCACTCCCAGATCGCGGCGGACGCGGGCGAGTTCGACATCGACGACGTGGCCCACGGGCTTAACGAGAAGCTCGTCCGGCGCCACCCGCACGTCTTTGGCGAACTGGCACGGCGGGCGGAAGGGGAGACGGGCGCGGCGGCGGCCGACGCGGGCCCGGTGGACCCGGGTGCCGACCCCGACGCCGCCGAGGTCCTCGACATCTGGGACGACGTCAAGCGCCTGGAGCGCGAGGCCCGCGGCGAGTTCGATCATGGCGAGCCGGGTCTTCTCGACTCCATTCCTCAGGGTCTACCTGCCCTTATGCAGGCCGAGAAGATCTCGAAGCGCGCGGCCAAGGCGGGTTTTGAATGGGAGAGCCTGGAAGACGTGTGGGCCAAGGTCGCCGAGGAGCGTGCGGAGCTCGAGCGCGAGGAGCCCGGCTCGCCCGAGGCCGCCCTTGAGTTTGGCGACCTGCTGTTTGCCCTGGTAAACGTCGCGCGCTGGCAGGGTATCGACGCCGAGGAGGCGCTGGCCGCGGCAAACCGCAAGTTCCGTGCGCGCTGGGCCTTTGTCGAGAACGCCGCTCGCGAGCAGGGCAAAAACGTCGCGGACCTTTCCTGCGCCGAGCAAAACGAGCTTTGGGGCCGTGCGAAGGCTGCGGAGAAATCGCAGGGGTAGGCCGAGGCCCCGCCCCGGCACCGCCCCATCTGCTATAAATAGGTTGGCCGAGCGAGCGGCCGGGCCGGGACTTCCGGCGCGGGCGTGGCTCGGTACCGGCGCACTCAAACTAGAAACGAAACAAGCGCGATGGCAGATACCTCACAAAACGCTCGGGCCCTGCGCCCAACCAAAAGAACCGACGTCAAGGGGCGCGCGGCCGCGCCCGACGCCGACGCGAGCGTGCGTGGCCAAGAAGAGACCGAGACCCACACGAGCGAGCGCGGCGCGGCCCGTGTAGCTGCGCGAAAGGCCGCGCACGAGAAGAGGGCCGAGGCAGAGAAGGCCCAGAAGGCAGCCGAGAAGGCCTCGCGCGGGTTCAAGTTCTGGAAGAAGAGGGGCGCGGCAGACGACGGCGAGTCCGGCGCCGGCGAGACGGGCGTGATTGCGGTTCCCGTGGTTGCGACCAGGGGGGCCGGGACCGCCGGGGCTGCTGGCGCCGGGACCGCCAACGCCACCCCTGCCGCCGAGGCCGCGGCCCGCCCCCACCCCTCCCACCGCTCCAAGGCCGACGAGCGCGCCCTGCGCTTCGCGACCGCCGGCGGCCGCGGCGACTTGTCCTCCTCGCATGCCGACCCCACGGCCGAGGGCAATGAGGCCCAGGCCACGGGCTCGTCTCGCCGCCATGCCGCGGCAGAGGAGAAGACCTTCGACTTCACCGGGGCCGCCAATTCCGTCAAGGATTTCTGCCGTCGCCACCTTGTCATCGTGATCGTCCTGGTTGCGATCGCGGCCGTTGTCCTGGCGGTCTACCCGCCGGCAAAGACCTACTACGTGGCTTGGCGCACCGGCTCTGACCTGCAGGTTACTTACGACAGCCTCAGTCAGAGCAACGAGAACCTGCAAAGCGACCTCGAGCGCCTCCAGACCAAGGAGGGCATCGAGGACGAGGCCCGCAAGAAGGGCTACGTCTCTCCCGGAGAGACGGCCGTCAACGTCGAGGGCCTGCCCGACGACTCCGCGACCGACCAGACGCAGGAGGAAAAGCCCTGGTACATTCAGTGGGGCGACGTTATTTTTGGATATACGGCCAGTTAAACGGCCTGTTTTGGGAACGGCCGCGCGGCCGGGCATAGGAGGTTTGCCGTGACGAGGGTAGCTTGCATTGACATCGGGACCGTGACCGCCCGCCTGGCCATCGCCGATGTGGAGGCCGGGCGCGTCGTGCGCCTGGGCAAGCAGTCGACCATCTGCAACCTGGGCGAGGGCGTGGACGCCACGCGCGTTCTTAAGCAGGAGGCCATGGAGCGCGTGTTTATCGCCTGCCGAGGCTACGTCGAGGCTGCCCGCGAGGCCGGTGTCCAGGGGATTTGCTGCACGCTGACAAGCGCCGCGCGCGACGCGAAGAACGCCGGCGAGCTGGGTTGCGCCCTGGCGTCGCTGGGCCTCGAGCCCATGGTGATCCCCGGCCAGATCGAGGGCGCCCTCACCTTTTTGGGCGTGGCCCAGGACTTCGCCGACCAGCGCATCCTTGTGGCTGACAACGGCGGCGGCTCCACCGAGCTGGCCTGCGGATCGCTTACCGGCCGCGTCCTTGACCTGGACTTCGTTGAGTCCGTCGACGTTGGTTGCCGCCGTTTGACCGAGAAGTTCTTCTCGGCTGCCGCAACTGCCGGCGAGAAGGACCTGGCCGCGGCCCACGCCTACGCCGCCGAGTTCTTTGCCCCGGCGGTCGAGAGGGGCGGCCTTGCGGCGGGCGACGGCGAGAAGGCCCCGCGGACCCTCGTCGTCACCGGCGGAACCGTGACGACCCTTGTGGCCCTTGACCTGGCCTTGGATCCTTACGACCCGTCGCGCGTGCACCTCGCGCGCTTGTCTCGCCAAAAGGTCGAGGAGCTGGAGGCCCGTCTCGCCGCGCTGACCGTCGAGGAGCGCGCGAAGCTGCCGGGTATCCAGGCCAAGCGAGCGCCGGTCATCCTGGGCGGGGCCTCGGCGGTGGGCGAGCTCATGCGCCAGACCGGCTTCGACGAGCTCGTCGTGAGCGAGAGCGACCTGCTCTTTGGCCTGTCGCTGGTCGCCGCGGCCACGCTGGAGGGCGCGCCCTCGGCCGTGGTGTGGAAGCCAATTATGAAAACCCTTGCGCCCGGTGGCGGGCAGGCGGCCGAATAGGCTAAACTAGCGGGGCGCTTATGGGGGCGTGGCGGAATTGGCAGACGCAGGAGACTTAAAATCTCTCGCCGCAAGGCTTGTGGGTTCGAGTCCCACCGCCCCTACCACGCGAACCGCCCGCGCGGCGGCCCGCCGCGGGTTCTGGTATACTGAGCGCTTGCGTCCCCATCGTCTAGCGGCCTAGGACGCCACCCTTTCAAGGTGGATACCGCGGGTTCGAATCCCGCTGGGGGCACCATCGAAGTTGAAGCCCGGAGACCTCGCGCCTCCGGGCT
>CAVAUD010000090.1:0-2727 GCA_963591565.1 bacterium | reverse complement strand
AAGGTAATGTCGAAAAGCGGACGCAAGCTTGAGGTTTGCCGAGTAGCCGGCCTTTTCAAACCAAGAAAACCCCTGTTGAGAGTTGTTGGGAACGGGCAGCTACTTGGGCTTCTGACATCTTGCGTCCGCTTTTCGAAAATAGGTGCGGAGAAAGGCCGCCGCAGGGGTCAAACCGTCCCCGCTACCACTCCAAATCGCGTTTTTCGGCGTAGGCCTGGGCGTGGGCGAGGAGCCACTCCTGGCTCTCGGCCCAGCGGATGAAGTCGGGGACGTCGACGATGGTGGGGTCCGCCTCGTGGACGGCCATCAGGGCCTCCTCGAGAGAGCCTGCCGCCGCCTGCGGCCTATCCGGCAGGTACAGCTCAACAAAACAGGGCCTGAGCAGCGCATATGCTCCGGCCTCGCTCAAGTCGTCGAAGCCGCGCAGGGCACGTCTCGCCGCGCTCATGCGGCCCAGCTTGTACTGCAGGATGACGCGGGCCAGGTTCGACCACGTGTTGCCGCGGTACCCAAAGCGGGCGTCCAGGGCGTCGAAGCCCGCAGCGTCCTCGAGCCGCGCGTACGCGATGGCCGCCGTGTAGCGAGCGCCCGGCGCGTCGGCCGGGTCGACCCCGAAGACCTCCTCGGCAGCGGCGATCGCCATCTTGCTGCGCGCTCCGGCAAGGCAGGTGCGCGCGATGGCCGCCTTCAGGCGCAGCCACGGCCGCGCGGCGATTCCGGCCGCGTCGTCCAGGCCAAAGGCCTCCTGCGGCACGCCCGCCGGGTAGAGCTCGCGCTCGATCCCCAGCAGGGCGTCCAGCAGCTCGTCGGGGTTCTTGTCCTCGGCGATCGCGGCGATGAGCAGGGCGTCCGTGCAGGTAGGGCACGTCTCGGCCGCCGCCCCGGCGGCCTGGGCCAGCTTGGCCAGGCGGGCCGTGCGCCGCTTCATGTATTCCTCGTCGTCAAGCAGGTCGTCGTCGTGGCGCGACGCCTCGTAGGTGCCCAGCGCGGTGCCCAAGGCCAGGTAGGCGGCCTCCTCGGGCGTGTCGACAAACTGCTTGGGGTCGCCGGCCACGGCCAGCCGCAGCTCCTCGAAGGCCTCGGCCGAAAGATCGCCGATCTCGGCGCGGCGCCGGTTGCAGATCCGGCCGATAAGCTCCTCGCGCGCGTCCACTAGCGGGCCTCCTCTTGTGCTTGCCAGGCGGCCTCGGCGGCCGCGGCCTTGGGCGCCAGCTCGGCGACGGTCTGGGCAAGCCACGTGCCCAAAACGCCGCGGCCGTTGCGGTCGTCTCCGTCCTGCAGCAGCACGATGCTCTCGGACACGGCCAGGATAATCTCGTCCTCGCTGTACGGCGCGACGTACAGGCGGCTGAACTCGCCGTCGGGGATGTCGCCCTGGCGGATGAGCATCCGCGCCCCGTCGGGGTAGTTCTGCAAGAGGTCGGCGACCAGGCGGCGCGCGCCGTCCATGTCGTGGCGCTTGTGGGCCAGCGCGATTCTCGCCAGGCTCATCCAGGCGTCGGTCACGCCGCGCTTGGGGCAGATCGCGGGGTAGCGGGCGGCCAGCGCGTCCAGCCCGGCCTCGTCCTCGAGCTTCGCGTAGGCCAAGGCCATCGTGAAGCGCACGTCGCACGAGTCGTACGGGTCGCAGGCCAGCAGGCGTTCTCCCAGCTCAAGGGCCTGATGGTTGCGCCCGATGATGAGGGCCTCCTCGGCCATGCAGGCAAGCCAGCGGCGATACGGGCGCATGGCGATGTCGGCGGCCAGGGCGCTGCGGTCGGCGTCGTGGGCGTCTGCCGCGGCGTCGCGGGCCTCCTCGCACACCCGCTGCACCTCGTCGAGCTTCTCGGCGAGAAAAGCGAAGCGGTCGCTGATCGAGGTCGAGCGGGCCGAGGACTCCATGCGCATGGCGTCGAAGCAGTTGGGGTCAAGCGAGAGGGCCTCGCCCAGCAGCTGGTGGCCGCGCTCGATCAGCTCGGCGCCCGCGCTCTCCTGCGCGAAGGGGAGCTGGTAGTCGATGACCTCGGTGGCGCAGGCGACCAGGTAGAAGGCGCGATCGGCGTCGGTTTGCGGCAGGTTGTCGCGGTCTTGCGCGTAACGCTGGCCAAAGCTCGCGAAGGCCTTGGCGGCGCCGAGCGGATCCATCTGCTCGAGCGAGCGCGAGAACGCCAGGCCCAGGCGCTGGTAATCCTCTTTGCGTGCGTTGTGTGCCACTGGTATTAGTCCTTTCTCCGTATCTCCCATGGTACCCAACGCGCAGGTCCCGTGCGCAGCTCGCCCGCCTATCTCGCCATTTGTCGGGTTTCTCGCCGCAGTTTCTACATGGTGACTATTCCGCAAGCGGTCCCATTTTTTCCGTGAGAGAAAGTGGTGTGGACCAGTTAACAAAAGGGCAATACTGTAAAGCGTGTGGACATGAGCCCGGCCGCCTGAGGGGGCTAAGGCCGGGCCTCTCATCACCAATAAACAGCAGGTCGGCTGCTGTTTTAGTTTCCGGCACGGGGGTGCCGGCATAGAATTGGAGGAGAGTTATGGGACGTTTCACCAACCCGCGTGACCTGTACTTCGGCGAGGGCGCCCGCCACGAGGTCAAGAACCTCAAGGGCTCCAAGGCGATCATCGTCTCGGGCGGCGGCTCCATGCGCCGCGGCGGCTTCTTGCAGGAGGTCGAGGCCGACCTCAAGGAGGCCGGTTTCGAGGTCCAGCTCTTCGAGGGCGTCGAGTCCGATCCTTCCGTCGAGACCGTCA
>CAVAUD010000089.1:6988-8906 GCA_963591565.1 bacterium | reverse complement strand
CCCCGTTCCTTAGTTTTGCGGGGCGCAGCCCCTTGCGACGTACGAACTCTGACTTTTCGCACATTAAAATTCGGTTTGGCTAGTAGGCGGGCGGACCAAAGCTATTGCTAACTGGGCAAATGCGGATTTGGATGCTTGGGCTACTCGGCGACCTTGGTTTTAAAGTGCGAAAAGTCAGAGTTCGTGCCGAGGGGCGCGTGTGAAGGCGTCGCCGGCCCCAAAATCGCTACATTCCGGCAATCAACGCCACGTCGAGCGCGGTGACGGTCGCGCCGATGACGAACAGGACCCCTCGCAGGGCCGGCGAGTTCGCGTGCGAGCCCATGACGCGCCGCGAGCTCGTGAGGCCGATAAGCAGGAAGACGGATATGGGAAGCTGCAGGCTTAGAAGCGCTTGGCTCCATACGAGCCCCTGGAACGCGTCTTCTACCAGGCAACACGCGGCGACGGCGGCCAGAAAGGCCAGCGCCACGCCGATCGATGAGTGACGGTCGTGGATGTCGTACTCCTCGTCGAACATGCCTGCGCTCACGGTGCCGGCGGCCATGCCGGCGGTCACGCTGCTCGACAGGCCCGCGAACAGCAGCGCGACGGCGAAGATCGTCGAGCTCGCCGGGCCCAGGATGGGGGAGAGGGTCGCGGCGGCCACGGCCAGGTCGTCGACCACGACGCCCTGCGAGAAGAAGGTCGTCGCGGCCAAGATCACCATCGCCGAGTTGATGGCCCAGCCGACCCCCATCGAGAACAGCGTGTCGAAGAGCTCGTAGCGCAGGCGCTCGCGAACCACGTCGTCGCCTTGCTGCTCGAAGTGGTTGGATTGCACGACCTCGGAGTGCAGGAACAGGTTGTGCGGCATGACGACGGCGCCCAGCACGCTGGTGATGATCGCGACCGAGCCCGCCGGCGCCGCGGGCGCGACCCAGCCGGTCGCGGCCTGCGCCCAGTCGACGTCGACGAGGGCGAGCTCGGCCAGGAACGAGAGGCCCACGACGCTCACGAAGGCGATGATCCAGCGCTCGATGCGCTTGTAGGAGCTCGACAGCAGCATGGCGAGCGCGGCGGCCGCCACGATGACGCAGCCCGCGCGCAGCGGCAGGCCAAAGAGCATCTGCAGCGCGATGCCGCCGCCCAGGACCTCGGCCATCGCGGTCGCCACGGTCGCCAGGTAGGCCGAGCCCAGGACCGCCCGCGCGATCGGCCGGGGCAGGTAGCGGTTGGTGGCCTCTGCCAGGCACATGCCGGTGGCGATGCCCAGGTGGGCGGCGTTGTGCTGCAAGATGATGAGCATCACGGTCGACAGCGTGACCACCCACAGCAGCGCGTAGCCAAACTGCGAGCCGGCCGCCATGTTGGACGCCCAGTTTCCCGGGTCGATGAAGCCGACGGTGACGAGAAGCCCGGGGCCGATGTGGCGCAAGATCTCGAGGCCGCCGTGGCCTCCCGTGCGCTGGGCACCGAAGTTCTCCCTGATAAACGCAACGATTCGAGTCATGTCTAATTCCTACCTGAATGTGTGCATTATGTGACCACACCAGGTTTAGCACAAAAGTTACCCCAGGTGAACTTATTCTATCAACAGCACACGATGCGCCGCGGTGCAACCCCCTCTACGCCCGCGGCAACCTGGTCGGCACGTGCCCCCGCGCGAAACCGAGCACCCCCAGGCATCATGCGTGAACTTCGCCGAAGGCGGCAGCGGACCCTCTCCCCGCGCCGCGCTAAGGCAAAGGCGACGCCGCCGGTCTCCCAGGGCCGGCGGCGTCTTTGCGTTTGGCGGAGGGGTGGGGGAGAGGGGCGCGGGTTGGACGGCTGGCCGAGCCGGATCGCGGGTTTCTCGCCACCTTCAGAATTTCTTGTTGCAGAGAAGTTAACCGTGGTGTACTTTATTCCCGGGGAAGTTACCCTAGGCTAACAAGCA
>CAVAUD010000089.1:0-6937 GCA_963591565.1 bacterium | reverse complement strand
ATCCAGGCCGGGAAGGGAGGCGAAGATGGGACAGGGGCTCGAGACGTTTCTCGGCGAGCCGGCCGAGGCCGCGACCCTCGAGGGTTGCCTCGAGGCCGAGTTCGTGCGCACACTGGTGTGCCAAGCCGGCCTTGTTATGGCAGGTCAGAAGCCTGCGGCCATCTTCGGCTTCACTCCTCGCGCCTGGAAGTCGGCCGGCTGCTCGAAGGAGAAGCGCGGCGTCTCGGCGCGTCTTCTCGCCGTCTACTCGGCCAAGCTCGCGCCCTACGGCGTGTGCCTGGCGGGCCTGGCGAGAAAATCCGACGGCCTCATGCTCTTGGCGTGGCGCCCGGCCTGCGTGGCCGAGCTTCTCGCCGCAGACGAGAACCGCGCGTTTCTCGCCGAGTGCGGATTGGACGACGCCGACCCTCGTTCCCTCATGGGCTCGCTGGTCCGGCGCCTGCGCGAGTACTACCAGGGGCGTCGCGCCTTCCCGCACGAGATCGGCCTGGTTTTGGGCTACCCCGTCGAGGACGTCCGCGCGTTTTTGGCCGACGGCGGCCGCGGCGCGAAGGCCGTGGGTCGCTGGCGCTGCTACGGCGACGTCGACGCTGCGGCCCGGCGCTTCGAGGAGCTGACGGCGCTCGAGAAGCGTTGCAAGCGCCTCTACCTGGCCGGCGTTCCCGTGACCGAGCTTTTGCAGATGGGCGCCGCGTAAGCGCCGAGTTTGTCGATCGCGCCCGCGCCAGCCGCGGGCTTGGATGAAGGAGTACCAAACATGAGCAACAACATCGCAGTCGTCTACTGGACCGGCACCGGCAACACCGAGGCCATGGCCAACGCCGTGGTCGAGGGCGCCGCAGCCGCGGGCGCCGAGGCCAAGGCCATCCTGGTCTCCGACTTCTCCGCCGACGACGTGGCCGCATACGACGCCGTGGCCTTCGGCTGCCCCGCGATGGGCGCCGAGGAGCTCGAGTCCGACGAGTTCGAGCCCGTCTGGGATGCCTGCAAGGCCGTCCTTGGCGAGAAGCCCGTCGCGCTCTTTGGCTCCTACGGCTGGGGCGGCGGCGAGTGGATGGACTCCTGGAAAGACGACGCCGAGGCCGCCGGCTTGAAGGTCGTCGATGCCCTGATCGCCAACGAGTCCCCCGATGACGAGGCCGTCGAGGCCTGCCAGGCCCTCGGCCGCGCCCTCGTCGAGGCCTAGCCAAAACCGTTTAACACCGCCGGGCGCGTCGGACCCTCTCCCCGCCGCAGCCAGGCCCACCCCGCGCCGCCTGTACCCCCTCTACAGGCGGCGCATTTTTGTGCCGCGACGGCTGCCGTGCGCACCTCGAGCGACTTTTTCCACTTTAAATTTGGGTTCGCCGAGTAGCCGGCCCTCCGGCGGCAACGTTTGCCCAGTTGGCAAGCGCGCCGGGGCCTCGGCTACTCGGCATTCTCGAATTTAAAGTGGAAAAAGTCGCACGTGTTTCAAAACGGGGTGGCCGAGAAGGACCCGTGCCCCGGTAAAAGGGCCGGTAACCTTGCGTTTGTTGCCTTTCGGCGTCGTGCGGCGCCCGCGGCGCTCAGCTGGCGTTAAGATAGCTCAACCTCAGAGAAAGGCACCCCCATGGTTGACTCCCGTCCTCGCTTTGGCCTGGGCCGCCGCGCGCTTTTCGCCGGGCTCACGTTAGCCGTCGCCACTTCGGCCGCGGTCTTCGTCCCGGCCGCCGCCTATGCCGATGACCAGGCCGTTATTGACGAATGGTCCCAGCTCACGACCCAGCAGCTCGACGACGCGGACTTCCAGGCCCACACCTCGGACGGCCTGGGCGACGCGGCGACGATCACCGCGGGCCTCCCCGCCAAGGTCGACCTGCGCGAGCAGGGCCTCTCGACCTCGGTCAAGAACCAGTCCCCCTGGAACACCTGCTGGGCCTTCTCCGCCATCGCCGCCAGCGAGTCGAGCATCCTCTCCTCCGCCCGCGCGCAGAAGGTCAGCCTCAACGCCCTCGACCTCTCTGAGCTGCAGCTCGCCGCCCTCGTCTACCACAACGGCGGCGTGCCCGAGAGCGTCGCCGGCGCCGCGCAGGCGGGGGAGGGCTACTACTCCACGTGCAAGAACCCCAACGACGGCATCAACACCGGCGGCACCCTGACCTACGCCTCGGCGCTCTTCGCCGCGGGCATCGGCCCCGTCGCCGAGAGCGACGCGCCGTACAAGAACAACGACGACGTCATCACCTACCTCGTCAGCGGCGACCGCATCGGCGAGGAGTTCGAGGGCGCCACCGAGCCGGTCACGGCCGACCGCCCCAGCCAGGAGGAGCTCGACAGATGGACCAACGAGCTGGGCCTCACCTGCACCCCGGTGACCTACTCGGGCACCTACTGGTGGGCGCCCGACAAGATCGACTCCAAGGAGTACTTCGCCGATTGGTCCGTGGGCGAGAACCTCTGGCAGACCTCGCTCTATGAGCTGACCGACGGCAACCTTCTCCCCGAGACCCGCGTCGTCAAGGACGGCAAGTGCACCGGCACCGACATGACCGCCGTCGCCGCGATCAAGTCCGAGCTCGCGGCCGGCCGCGCCGTCGCCATGTCGATGTACGCCGACGACTCCGCCCCGGGCGCGATCAAGGTCCCCGGCGTCACGACCTACCTCAACGACAACTGGGCCCAGTACACCTACGACGACAAGGCCATCAACCACGGCGTGACCATCGTGGGCTACGACGACACCTACGCGCGCACGAACTTCTCCGACGGCGTGAACAACCTGCCCGAAGGCGACGGCGCCTGGATCGTGAAGAACAGCTTCGGCTCCCAGACCGAGGCCTTCCCCAACAACCAGGGCCTCACCCCCGACTGGGGCCTCACCGACGCCGACGGCAACCACACCGGCTACTTCTACGTCTCCTACTACGACAAGAGCGTCTCGAGCTTCGAGTCCTTCGAGTTCGATGTGACCGAGACGAGCACCAGCGCCGCGGCCGGCCGCATCATCGACCAGTACGACTACCTGCCCGTCAACGGCACGACCTACGGCACCTTCACCGGGGCCGTGAGCGGCGCGAACATCTTCACCGCCGACGCCGACATGTCCGTGCGGGCCCTCTGGTGCGAGACGACGGCCGCCAACACGACCGTGACCTTCGACGTCTACCTGTTGGACGCCGAGGCCGCAACACCCACCGATGCCGCGCACTCCCGCAAGGTCTTCTCCGCAACCGAGACCTACGACTACGGCGGCTACCACCGCTACAAGATCGACGACGGCGAGCAGGTCTGCATGCGCGCCGGCCAGCGCTACTCCGTCGTGGTCACGCAGAAGCACCAGGACAGCGCCGGTAAGTGGGTCTACACGATGCCCCTCAACTACAACACGGGCGTCAAGGAGATCCAGGACCAGGACATCAACGACCAGGGCGAGATCGTCGTCGTCGACTCGTGGCAGGCGGGCTTCGTCGCCAAGGTCAACGCCGGCGAGAGCTGGGTCACCTCCTCGGTCGACGATTGGACCTCCGACGCCGCCGAGTCCGCGGGCAGCGACACCTGGACCGACTGGTCGCTTGTCACGGCCGCTTTAACCGAGAAGAACAAGGCGTCGGGCATCGTCTTCGACAACCAGCCGATCAAGGCCTACGCGCAGGCCCGCAGCTGGGCGAGCGTCGATGAGCTGGCCGCGCTCGAGGGGCGCATCGCCGAGGCCGAGGCCCTTCTCGCCAACGTCGCCGTGTGCGCCGACGGCGCCGACGTGCCGGCGAGCGCGCAGTGGATGACCCAGGCCGAGTACGACGCGCTGGCCGCCGCCGTGGCCGACGCCAAGGACACCCTGGCCCTTGCCGGCGCCGACTTCCGCGCCGCGGTCGTCTCGACCACGCCGACGTCCGACGAGGTCAACGCCGCCGTTGACGCGCTGGGCGCCGCCACCGTCTCCCGCGCCGGGCTTAAGCAGGCGGCCGAGAAGACCGCGTCTGCCCCGACGGCCGCCGCCCCGACCCCCGCGACCGGCGACGCGAGCGCCCTGGCCGCCGCCCCGGCCCTTCTCGGCTGCGCCCTCCTCGCCCTCCGCCGCCGCTTCACGCGATAAATCGTCACGACATACGAAAAGGCCCGTCTGATGTCTCGCAATCAGACGGGTCTTTCATTGCCGGGAGAGCCGCGACTGCGATTCTCCTGCGTAATCTGCTCACAAGTAAGGGGCGCCCCCTGAATCTTGCGTAGCGGGCTTCCCAAGCGCGCGAAGCGCGCGCTGCCCGCATAGCAAGATCCAGGGGGCGCCCCCGACCTTACTGGTCAGTAGTTACTTCTTGGCCTTGCCCTGGTTGGCGACGGCGTCGATCTTGGCGGCGATGGTCTCGGGGTCGCCGATGTACTGCTTGTCGACGACGTTGAAGTCCTTGTCGAAGGTGTAGACCAGGGGCACACCGGTGGGGATGTTGACCTCGAGGATCTCCTCGGGGGTGAGCTTCTCGAACTTCATGACGAGGGAGCGCAGGGAGTTGCCGTGGGCGGCGATCAGGACGCGCTTGCCGGCCAGCATCTGCGGGCGGATCTCATCCTCGAAGTACGGCCAGGCGCGGGCGATGGTGTCCTTGAGGCACTCGGTGAGGGGGAGCTGATCGGGAGCGACGTCGCGGTACTGCTCCTGGACGTGCGGGTCGCGCTCGTCGCCGGCCTCGAGCTCGGGCGGGCAGATGTCGAAGGAGCGGCGCCAGATCTTGACCTGGTCATCGCCGTGCTCGGCGGCGGCGTCGGCCTTGTTGAGGCCCTGCAGGGCGCCGTAGTGGCGCTCGTTGAGCTTCCAGGACTTGACGACGGGCAGCCACTCGCGGTCCATCTCCTTGAGCACGAAGTTCAGGGTGTGGATGGCGCGCTTCAGGCGAGAGGTGTAGCAGATGTCGAAGTCGAAGCCGGCCTCCTTGAGGGCGCGGCCACCGGCAGCGGCCTCCTTCTCGCCGGTCTCGGAGAGCTCGACGTCGGTCCAGCCGGTGAACAGGTTGAGCTTGTTCCACTCGGACTCACCGTGACGAATAATGACGAGTTTCATCGTGTCTTCTGCCATGCCTTTTCCTCCAAAAGATATGAGTTACATGCAGACGGTTTAACCGCCAATGCAATAGTATGCCGCAACGACTATAGTTGGCCTAGGTTAACTAACAATTTTCCCGGATTTGTACGCACCCAATGCATCGAAAGGTCGTGTCGAGAAGTGAGCCCCATCGACGTCGTCATCGTGGCCATCGTGGCCGTCGCCTTCGTCGCCTGCGTCCGCTACCTGGTCAAAAGCAACAAGGACGGCTGCTCGGACTGCGGAAAATCGGGCTCGTGCCACGGCAGCTGCGAGGCCGCCGGCAAGATGCTGGCCGACGTCGACGCCGCCTTCGCCAAGCGCGACTGCTGCGCGAGCAAGAAATAGGGCGAGGTGGCCGAGAAGCCCCGCCGGCCGCGCGCCCGTCTCGCCGCGGTCTTCTCGCCACGTAATCCGGCTTGGAAGCCTGCGCGCCGTCTGCCGGCAGCTTGCCGCCTACCAGCGGCTGCAATTTTGTAGCCGCTCGGCCGAAACAGTAACGAAACACGGATGTGAGAAGCTATCATCCATCTGTTTGAAGTAACGCCGCCCTTTGGGAGGAATAAGCATGAGCACCGAGAAGGACATCGACTTCGTGCTTCGCACGGTCGAGACCCGCGACATTCGTTTTGTACGCCTTTGGTTCACCGACGTCTTGGGCAACCTCAAGTCGTTCGCGATCTCTCCCGAGGAGCTGGAGGAGGCCTTCGAGGAGGGCATCGGCTTCGACGGCTCGTCCATCGACGGCTTTGTCTCGATGGAGGAGTCCGACATGCTGGCCTTCCCCGACCCGGACACCTTCGCCATGCTGCCCTGGCGCCCGAGCGAGGAGGCCGCCGTCGCCCGCGTCTTCTGCGACGTGCACACGCCCGACCGCAAGCCCTTCGAGGGCGACCCGCGCGCCTGCCTGCTCAAGGTCTTCACCAAGGCCGATAAGGCGGGCCTTGTCGCCAACGTGGGCCCGAAGCTCGAGTACTTCTACTCCGACAGCCAGACCGAGCTCAAGCCCAAGGACGAGGCCGGCTACTTCGACCTCACGCCCATGGACAACGCCAACGACCTGCGCCGCCAGACGACCCTCATGCTCGAGAAGATGTCGATCCCGGTGCAGTACTCCTACCACGCCGCCGGCGTCTCGCAAAACGGCGTCGAGCTGCGCTTCACCGAGGCCGTGAGCTGCGCCGACAACATCATGACCGCCCGTCTGGTCATCAAGCAGCTGGCCGCCCAGCAGGGTATGTACGCGAGCTTCATGCCCAAGCCGATGGCCTCCCAGCCCGGCTCGGCCATGTTCCTTTACCAGTCGCTTTTCGACCACGACGGCGAGAACCTGTTCTGGGCTCCCAAGGAGGAGCACGTCGCGCACCTGTCGCCCTTGGCCCAGCACTACGTGGCCGGCATCCTCAAGTACGCTCCCGAGTTCACGCTGGTCACCAACCCCACCGTCAACTCTTACAAGCGCTTCATCTCGACCGGCGAGGTGCCCAACTACGCGACCTGGGGCCGCAAGAACCGCTCGGCGCTGGTGCGCATCCCGGCCCACAAGCCCGGCAAGCACACCTCCACCCGCATCGAGCTGCGCAGCCCCGACCCCACGGCCAACCCCTACCTGGCGCTTGCCGTGACGATCGCCGCCGGCCTCAAGGGCATCGAGGACGAGCTGCCCCTTCCCGAGGAGTCGACCTGCGACACCTTCCTGCAGTCCGAGGCCGAGCTGGCCGCCAAGGGCATCGAGCGCCTGCCGCGCACCCTGGGCGAGGCCATCGAGAAGTTCGAGAAGTCCGAGCTCATGCACGAGGTTCTGGGCGACCACATCTTCGAGTACCTCATCCGCGAGAAGAAGCAGGAGTGGAACGACTACTGCACCGCGGTCACCGACTGGGAGCGCGAGCACTACTATGG
>CAVAUD010000088.1:0-9049 GCA_963591565.1 bacterium | reverse complement strand
GATGTTCCACGCGGGCGCCTGCGGCGTGGAGTTCTCCACGAGCTGGGCGATGTAGCGGTCAAGAATCTGGTTGCATCCCATGGTTGAATCCCTCTCTTCTCGGCGCCCCCTGCGCCTTGTTTGGGTGAACGTTAACCTAACTTTATAGCCGAGAAGCCCGCGATTTTCTCTCAACAGAGAAACAACAGGATGGACGGCGTTTTTGGGCGGTAAGCGGCAGGGCCGCGGGCGGGCCGGGCGGGCGGCGGGGCCGCGGGCGGGCGGCGGTCCGGGAGGGACGACGCCGCGGGCGGCGCCGGCAGCGGCCCCGGGCTACAGGATCGCGCGCAGGCCGGCGGCGATGCGATAGGCCAGGCGCTCGTAGCCGGCCGGCGAGTAGTGCAGGCCGTCGGGCATGTAGCGCTCGCGGTGCTCGGGCAAGAAGGGCGAGACGCCGCTTTGGGCGTAGAGGTCGATCACGGGCAGCGAGTAGTAGTCGGCCACCTCGCGGACCGCCGCGACGTAGGGCTCCTGGGTAAGGCCCAGGTGGTTCTCCTCGAAGCTGCCCGGGATGTCCTTCTCGTGCTTGCCCGAGGTCTTGCAGGGCGTCATCACGACGAGGCGGGCCTCGGGCGAGCGGGCCGTGATGGTGCGGACCAGGTAGTCGAGGGCGCCGTAGAACTCGTGGGTGTCGGTCGAGCCCATCTGCCCCAGCGGAACGTTGCGGCTAAAGTCGTTCACGCCGCCGAAGAGCAGGTAGACGTCGGCGTCCGCGTCGATGCCGTCCAGGCGCTCGACGAAGGAGTCGTCGCGGTCGGCCTTCACGGCCAGGCGCGAGCCCTTGACGCCGAAGTTCTCGACGGTCGCGCCGCCCAAGAGCTCGCCGAGGTGCGCGGTCCAGCTGATCGCCGGGCCGCCGGCGCCCGTGCCGTCGTCTCCCCAGGTCGTCGAGTCGCCAAAGCAGCAGATCGTGAGGTCGCGCAGTTCCTTCTTCATCGCGATTCTCCCTTCCTCGCCTGGTCATCGAGCCAGGCAACGTCTTCTTCCAGGTCAAAAACGCCCAGGTGGTGGCCGCCGGGGCAGACCTCGTGGGCGATCTTCTCGCCGTCGTCCAAAAGGCCATAGGCCGCGCGCACGATGTCGAGCTGCTCGTCCACATTGGCCAGACCGCGGGGGCCGTTGAGGTGGTCCTGCTCGCAGCTCTGCACCAAGAGCGGGCGCGGCGCGATGAGCGAGGCGATGTCGCCCATGTCGAAGAGGCGCCACAGGCCGGGCGCGTAGTTGCAGGCGCAGTTGCCGTTGAGGTGCAGCAGGGCGTCGGCGTAGCCGTAGAGGTAGCCCGAGATGAAGGCCTTCTTCACGCGCGGGTCGAGGGCCGCGAGGTAGAGGGTCTGCTCTCCCCCGCCAGAAAAGCCCAGGCAGCCCAGCTCGCCCATGCACAGGTCGCCGCGCTCGGCCAGGTAGTCGACGAGGCGCATGAGGTCCCAGGTGTTGAGGCCCGCGACCGAGAGGCCCAGGGGCTCGGCCATCTTCGCCTGGTTGGCGCAGGTGCCGCGCAGGTAGAGCTGCTCGTCGTCGCCGTGGCCCTTCCAGTCGCGGCGCTCTCCCCAGCCGCGGGCGTCGGGGCAGGCGACGACGTAGCCCATGCGCGCGAGGCGCAGGCCGTAGTCGTAGTTGAAGCGGCGGACGGCGTCGTCGGCCGCGGGCACGCCGAGGACGCCGGCGACGGAGTCCTTGCCGGCGCCCTGGTGGCCGTGCGGGCAGACCCAGCAGAGGGCACGGCCGTCCGCGCCGCGGCGGGGCTCGGCAGGTTCGAGCAGGTAGAAGGGCATGTGGACGCCCGGCTCGGTTTGGATGAGGAGCTTCGTGCGGGTGATGTCGCCGGAGAGGTGGGCCTGCTCGAGGATCCGCGGCTCGAGGTCGCAGCGGTCGAGCAGGGTGATGCCCAGCAGGTCGGCGAGACGCTCGCGCGAGCGGTCGCGCCAGGCGAGCCACTCCGCGGGCGTGGAGCCGGCGAAGGCCGCGGTGCGGCCGCGGCTCTCGAAGCGGCGGCGAAGCGCCGGCTCGTCCTCGTAGAAAGCGTCGATGTGCAGGGTGCGGCCGTTGGCAGAAAGGCGGGCGGTCTCGACGGCCTCGCCCTCGCCGCCCTCGGGGTCCCAGCCGTCGTCACCTGCGAGGACGGCGCGGCGGCAGAAGCGGGCGGCGTCGGCCGGGTCGACCGCGTGGGTCCATTCTGGCCAGGCCGCCATGCTGGCTGCCGGCCCGTGCAATGCGGCCGCGGCATAGAAGCTGCCGTCGTGCGCCTCCGGCTTGTTCCAGTCCCACCAGCCCTCGGGCTTGATATGGGCGCCGAGCCAACAGTCCACGAGCGCCGTTTTAGCGAACTCGCGCCAAGGACGCCCCAGGTAGACGGTGCCGTCCGCGACGCCCGGGCCCGCCGTGAAAGAGCAGCCGTGAAAAACCAGGCCATGCGGCTCGTCCTGAGGCGTGGAAGCCGCGGTCACGTACCCGTTGACGTCCATCCCGCGGTCAAGCGAGCGGATCTCGCAGCCCTCGAAGAACGCACGGCCGCCACCAAAAATGAAGTCCACATCACCCTCGATGAGGCAGCGACGGAAGTACTGCCGCCCCACCACGCGCGGCGCGAACTGCTTGGGGCCGATGAAACCTCCCGGCTTGACCTCGCGCGGAGGCAAGGGCCCGCAGAAAAGGGTGTCCTGATGGCCGAGCAGGCGACAGCCGTCGACGACAAGGCGGTCGCCGTCGGCGTAAAGCGCGATGCCCTGCCCCACCTCGCGGCCGTCGCCTGCGTCGTTTTCGATGGTGAGGTTGCGAAGCGTCACATCGGCCGCGTCGACCAGCACCGTATACGTGCGGAAGGTCCCGAGCTTGCCGTCGACCCCGCTGCCGTCGCCCGACTCCATGAAGGCGCCCAGGCCGCCCACGATGCGCACGCTCTCGGCGGTCTCGCCGGCCAGCGTCACGTTGGGACGGCGAATCTCCACGCGTTCGCGGTACTCTCCGGGCGCGATGCGCACCTCGACGGGCACCGAGGCGTCCGGGACCTCTTCGCAGGCCGCCGCGAGGGCCGCCGAAACCGTCGGGAACGCCCCCTCGACGCCCGCGGCCACCCTAAAAACCCGCTTTTCCACGCTCATCCGAGCCCCTCCCAAATCAAACTCTGACTTTTCGCACATTAAAACTGGACTCGGTAAGTAGCCTGCCAGCCAGCCAACCCTGCCAACTGGGCAAACGTCACCGTCAGACCCTCGGCTACTCGGCGAACCGGATTTTAAAGTGCGAAAAGTCAGACTTTCGTCCGAAGCCTTCCAAAAAGGGGCGGCGCGGCGAAGTCGCGCTCGCCGCGCCGCCCCAAACCGGCGGTTTTCCCGCGCCGCTAGGCGCGGATGACCTCGTCGACGTTCGTCAACTGCATCTCGTCGCCGTCCTGGCCCTCGACCACGACGTTGCGCAGGTCGAGCACCTTGACGTTCTGGGCGATGATGCCCTGGCGAACCATCGGCTCGACGCCGCAGGCCATCGCGGGCACGGCCGGCTCGGCGTCCTCGGCAAAGGTGACGTGCACGTCCTCGAAGGTCAGGCGCGTGACCTTGCTCTCGGGCAGGCCGGTGATGTAGGCGGCCGCCGCGTGGCAGTTCGTGGCCTCGATGTCGCGGAAGGTCGTGACGCCAAAGCCCGGGGTGCGCTCGTCGACGGGCAGGGGCCCGCGATCCTGCACGTAATCGGTCTTGCCGTCCTTGTCGCAGAAGTAGAACGAGTTCACGACGAACGGCGTCAGCACCTGGTCCATGCGGATGTGCTCGAAGGTGATGCCCTCGTTCACGGCGTCCTTGCCGCGCCCGCGGCGCGTCTTCACGCGCAGGCCGCGGTCGGTGCGCTCGAAGAGGCACTTGCTAACGGTAAGATCCTTGATGCCGCCGGCCGCCTCGGAGCCCAGCACCACGGCGCCGTGGCCGTCGTGCATGTAGCAGTGCGCGATGACCATGTCGTGCATCGCGGGACGCAGCTCAGGCTCGATGCCGAGCTTGCCGCTCTTGATGGCGATGCAGTCGTCGCCGACGGAGAAGTGGCAGCCGAGAACGCGCACGAAGCCGCAGCTCTCCGGGTCGAAGCCGTCGGTGTTGTGGGAGTTCTTCGGGCCCTCGATGGAGAGGCACAGGGCATCGACGTGCTCGCACAGGATCGGGTGGATATTCCACGCCGGGCTGTTGCGCACGGTGAAGCCGGCCATGGCGACGTTCTCGCACTCAGTCAGGAAGATCATGCGCGGGCGGGCGACCTCGCGGCCCTCCTCCGGGCGGTAGATGTTCTTGAAGTCCTTGTTCCACCAGTTGTCCTCGGCGAAGTCGGTCTGCCCGTCGATGGCGCCGCGGCCGTAGATGCAAACGTTCTCGACGCCCATGCCGGTAAAGGTGGAGCAATAGGTCGAGAAGCCCTCGCCCTCCCAGCGCCCCATCGGAGCCAGGCCGCTGCCCGCGTAGCCGTCGCCCGCCTTACCGTGCAGGGTCTGCGGCAGGTAAGCCAGGGCGGCGCGGTCGTGGCGAGCGAGAAGGCAAGCGCCCTCGGCCAGCTCGATGTTGATGTCGCTCTTGAGGAACAGCGACTTGATCAGGTACTGACCGGCGGGCACCAGCACGCGGCCGCCCTTGGGGCAGGCCATGATGGCGGCCTGGATGTTGGTGGTGTCGTCGTGCTCGGCGTCGCCCTTGGCGCCGCAGTCGCGCACGTCGATGGTGAAGGTCTCGTCCGGCGTGATGACGCCCACGGTCAGCTCGCGGTCGCCGCAGACAAAGCGCACGACGTTGCGGCGGCCCGGCTCAAGGCCGTCGACGTAGGTCTCGATGCGGTTCGTGGTGCCGGCGGCCTCGTCGTTGACGAAGACCTCCCAGGTGTCGGCGGTCGTGAAGTAGCCGCCGTCGTCGAGCTCGATCACGGCCGCGCGGGCACAGCGCCAGATAACGTTGGTTTCCATGGAACTTCTCCTCACAAGACGGTGTTTCCATCATAAGGGCGAGACGGGCGAGACGGGCGAGACGGGCGAGGCAGCCGAGAAGGGCCACGCGCGCCGCGGGCATGCCGCCCGCCTGTCAAAGAAGGGGCCGCGCCGCCGGCTCTCGGCAGCACGGCCCCTTTGGTTCAAAGAGTTGGTGCACTTGCAGATGGTGCGGGTGCGAAGGCGCGGGCCTTACGCGGCTGCCTGGACGGAATCCTCCTGGTAGCCCACGTTGTTGTGGCCGAAGCACTCCTCGTACTTGAAGCCGGAGAGGTCCTCGCAGAGCTGCTTGACCTCGGGCTTGACGTCGGCCATGAGGCCACCCTCCTTGACGCGCTTGACCTCGGCACAGAGCATGTCGCACTGCTCCTTCTCGATGTGGATGGTCTTGCCGAGGACGCAGGCGACGATGAAGCAGCCGGCGCAGCCGATCAGCATGAAGGCGCAGATGGAGACGGGCACGGAGGTGGGCTGCACGATGTCGGCGGAGTTACCGGAGGACTGGATGAAGCCGCAGATGCCCAGGGTAAAGGCCCAAGCGGAGGTCGCGAAGGCGGAGACGATCTGGTCGACGAACTTCTGGGCGGCGGAGTAGATGCCCTCGCGGCGACGCAGGGTGATGAGCTCGTCGATGTCGGGCATGTAGTTCAGGGGGACGTCGAGCAGGTACTGGAAGCCGACGTAGAAGAACTTCCAGATGGCGAAGATGATCGGGTAGGCGATCATGGACAGGGCCATGTCGGAGAGACCCAGGATGTTGCCGGCGGCGAAGACGTTGTAGGCAACGATGCAGGCGGCGGCGCCCAGCGTGGAGACGTACCAAGGCTTGTGGAAGCCCTTCTTGGCCATCCAGGCGACCCAGACGACGGTGCAGACGATGGCGACGATCTTGCCGGGCATCTCCATGACGGCCTCGTAGGACTTAGGAATACCCAGGGAGTAGACGATGAAGAACGACAGGCACGCGGACCAGCAGGCGGCGGCGAGCTTCATGAAAGCGTAGGGAGCCAGAACCTTGCGGAAGGAACGGTTGCGGAAGGTGGAGAGAACGTCGATGACGAGCTTCTTGACGGCCTGGCCGACGCCCTCGATCTTCTCCTGGGCGACCTCCTCGGGGCCACGCTCCCAAGTGGAGCAGTAGACGACGACAAGCGAGACGGCCATGATCGCGGCGTTGATGGACGCGATGATGAAGTAGGGCTGGGGGCCCGTCTCGCCAAAGAGACCGAAGCCGAAGCCGACAAGGGCGGCCATGGCGAAGCCGGAGACGTTACCGAAGATGTGCTTGAAGCCGGTAAGGTAGGTGCGCTCCTCGTAGTCGTCGGTCATCTCGATGGTGAGCGGCGCGAGGTTGGAGGAAGCGAAGGTGTACGCGATGTTGTACACGATGTAGAGGAACAGGTAGTACGGGAAGCCGAAGGGCGTGACCGTGAAGATCAGCGGCTCGGCGATCATCATCGGGATTGCGATGAGCAGCCAGAAACGACGACGACCGAACTTACGACCAACGGCGGTCGAGTAGAAGTTGTCGGCGATGAAGCCGAGGACCGGGGCGAGGAACGCGTTGAGGTACACGGCGGCCGCGGCGACGGCTGCAGCCTCAGCGCCCGAAAGGCCGCACTCAGTGGACAAGAACATGACCATGTAGCTGTGAGTGAAGGTCAGCGCGCCGGAGTTGAGCATACCGCCCATACCAAAGCCCAAACGGGTCCAGAACGTGATCTTTCTCTTTTTGCCGAGTTTGTTGAACATCGGGGTTTCCTCTCCCTTGTCGGCACCTATAAAGAGCTTCGCGCTCGTAAGCGGGATCGTTCCCGCCAAGTGAACGTTAACCTAATTATTATCGAAAAATTACGGTTGGTGAACGTTCACTTTCATATTCTCTGTGAACGGTAGTACGTGAACGGTGAACGTTACCCCACCGGCCCCGAACAGCAACGCCGTGTCGTAAACCGGTTTAGCCTCGCGCCCCATTTTACCCCGCCAGGCGCTCTGACGCGATAGGTAGTAGACGCAGAGAAGCCCCCGGTGTTTGTGGCAAAGTGCTTCTGAGCGCGCTTTATGCGCGAGGTCACTTTGACGCAAATTCCGGGGGTTTCCCCTCTTTTGGCGCCGCGATTAGAGGCAGACGCCGTCTTTCCAGATGCTGATCTCGTGGCAACCGCGGCGCTCGGCAGAGGTGAGCTTGCCGCTGGCGGTCTCGAGCACCAGGTCCCAAAGGCCCTGGGCGGCCTCGTCGATCGTGGCCTCGCCGTTGGCGACGACGCCGGCGTTGAAGTCCATCCAGTTGGCCTTGTGGTCGCAAAGGCGCTGGTTGGTGAAGACCTTAAGCGTCGGGGCGGGCGCGCCAAAGGGCGTTCCGCGGCCGGTCGAGAAGAGAATGACGTGGCAGCCGGCGGCCGTCAGGGCCGTGGTCGATACCATGTCGTTGCCGGGGCCGCACAGCATGTTGAGGCCGTGCTTGGTGACCTGGCCGGCGTAGGGCAGCACGTCGACGATCGGAGCGGCGCCGCCCTTCTGGACGCAGCCGCAGCTCTTGTCCTCAAGCGTGGTGATGCCGCCGTCCTTGTTGCCGGGGCTGGGGTTCTCGTAGACCACCTCGCCGTGGCTGATGAAGTAGTCCTTGAAGCCGTTGAGCATGTCGGCAGCGGCGTTGAAGACACTTTCGTCGACGCAGCGGTCGAGAAGGATCGACTCGGCGCCGAACATCTCGGGCACCTCGGTCAGCACGGAGGTACCGCCGCGGGCCACGACCATGTCGCTCACGCGGCCGATCGTCGGGTTCGCCGTGATGCCGGAAAGGCCGTCCGAGCCGCCGCACTTCAGGCCGATGACCAGCTCGCTCGCCGGGATCGGCTCGCGGACGGCCTGCTTGGCCGCGTCGGCCAGCTCGGCGAGAATGGCGTGGCCCTCGACCTGCTCGTCGGCCACGTCCTGGCAGGTCAAGAAGCGCACGCGCGCCGGGTCGAACTCGCCCAGCTCGTCCAGCACCTGCTGGTGCGTGCAGTTCTCGCATCCCAGGCCCAGGAACAGGACGCCCGCGGCGTTGGGGTGGCGAGACAAGGCCACGAGCAGCCGGCGCGTCTGCGCGTGGTCGGCGCCGGTCTGCGAGCAGCCGAAGGGGTGCGGGAAGTAGTAGATGCCCTCGAGGCTGCCGCCCACGAGGTCCTGGGCCTTCTCGCACATCGAGCGGGCGACCTCGTTCACGCAGCCGACCGTGGGGATGATCCACAGCTCGTTGCGGGTGGCGGCGCGACCGTCGGCGCGGCGGAAGCCCTGGAAGAACTCGGGCTCGACCGGCTCGACGACGGGGTGGGTCGGGTTGTAGGTGTACTCGACCTCGCCCGAGAGGTTGGTCTTCACGTTGTGCGTGTGAAGCCAGCTGCCGGCCGCGACGTCGCAGGTCACGTGGCCGATGGGCAGGCCATATTTGACAACGTCGGCGCCCTCGGCGATGTCGCGCACGGCCATCTTGTGGCCCTGCGGGATGTCCTCGGTCGCGGCCACGGGGCCCACGCCGGGGACGTCGACGACGGTGCCCTTCGCCAGCGGCGAGAGCGCGACGATGACGTTGTCGGCCGGGTTGATCTGAATGGTGTTCACGTTCCCTCTCCCCTATCCAGGCGTTTCTCGGCGGCTCGCGCTACTCGGCCAGGGCAGCGGCGTAGGCGGCCTTGGCGCCCTGCGTGCGCACGACGCCCAGGGCACCGGCGACGAACTTCTCCAGGCCGTCGATGGCGGTCAGGTCCTCTCCCCACATCTGCTCGTTGGAAAGGACGAGGTGGACGAGAACGTCGTCGGCGTCGGCGGCGTGCTCGGCGTAGAAGTCCAGGACAAAGGCGTCGTCCTGGGCCACGTAGGCGGCGCCGTCGGCACGGGTGAGGTGCAGGCCGTCGGCATCGCGGCCGGTCAGGCCGGTGGTGTAGAAGGCGATCAGGGTCGCCAGCGAGGTGGCCAGGCAGCGGGGCAGCTTGCCCTCGGCGGCCACGTAGTCCTTCATCGTCGGCAGGTCGCGGGCGCGCCACTTGGCCGTGGAGTTCAGGCAGATGGAGAGCA
>CAVAUD010000087.1:0-9081 GCA_963591565.1 bacterium | reverse complement strand
CCTTCTCGCCAGATGCGGCCACCCTTATCGCCCGCCCTCGACGATGTTGTAGTACGCGACGCACAGGCTCGGCTTGCCGCCGAACTGCGTGAGGTCGATGCCGCCGTTGTAGCGGGCCTTGGGGCACATGAGGACGGTCACGGCGCTGCGGCCGGCCGTGTTGCCGCCGATCAGGACCGCCCACGAGTAGCCGTCCTGCTCGCCGTATCCGCAGATGAAGTGCGAGACGCCCATGCTGATGCCCATGGTGCTGGCCATGTCGGCATCGGTCGTGGTCTCCTTCAGGCCCTCGAAGCCGCAGGCGGCCATGACGGCCTGCAGGCCCTCGGAGGTCTCGCTGGTAGACGGGGCGCTCGACGTCGCGAAGTCGTAGCGGATGCCGCCGATCGACGCGCCCTGGTTAAGGACGTCCTGGGTCGCGTTGTTCTGGTACAGGCCGTTCTCGGGCTCGTCGCTGATCGTCAGCATGTTGCCCGAGGCGTCGGAGTAGACCGCGTGCGCGTCTCCGTTGCCGTACTTCGAGCCGTACAGCAGGGTGAAGCCCTGTTGCTGCAGGTAGGTGGCCACCTCGGCGCTCGAGCAGTTGAAGTACTCGCCCAGCTTGGTGACGCCGCTGGGGTAGGGAGAAGAAACCGTGAGCTCGCAGGCCAGGCCGGCAGACGCCTTGGTGCCCTGCTCGGGCGTGACCGAAAGGACGGTGTTGGCGGCCTTGTCGGACTCCGCGTAGGTCACGTTGTAGGTAAGGCCAGCGGACTCAAGCGCGGCCTTGGCGTCTGCCAGGGTCATGCCCACGACGGCGGGCACGGTGTAGGGCTGCGCGACCGAGAGCGTGATCTTATCGGTTGCCACGAAGGTCGAGCCCTCGCGCGGGTCGACGTCGACGACGGTGCCTTCTGCCTGGTCGGATATGACGAAGGAGAGGACGACGTTGGTGGCGCCGGCGTCCGACAGGGCCGCCTTGGCCGCGTCTTGCGTGAGACCCACGACCTTGGGGATCGTGCGGGAGGCGGCAACGGTGATGGTCGCGCCGTCGGCCGGGTCGGCGCGCTTGCCGGACTGCGGGGTGCAGGACAAGACGGTACCGGCAGCCTGGTCCGAGGCCTCCTGCTGGCTCGTCACCTTGAAGCCGGCGGACTCGAGGATCTGGCGCGCCTCGACCTCGGTCTTGCCCACGACGTCGGGCACGGTCTTGCCGCCCCACCATTCCTGCTGGTAGGTGTAGTAGCCGGCTCCGCCAGCCAGGCCCAGCAGCAGGATGGCGATGATCACCGTGATGATGACGTTGCGGCGGCGCTTGCTCTTTGACGTGCTCTTGACCGGCGAGTCGATCGAGACCGGAGCGTGCGCCTGCGTGAGGTCGTCCATGGCCACGGGCGAGTAGTACGGGTCGTCCATGGCGTCCAGGCCGTCGCGGCGGCCGGCCATGACGTTGGTCGCCGGAGCCGGGCGCACGGTCGTTGCCGGGGCAGGGTTTACCGTGGTGGCCGCGGCGGGGGCGTAGGTCGTCGCCTGCTCGGCCGGCGGGACAACGGTCGTGGCGCTTTGGTCTTCGTCGAGAAGGGCGTCCGGCGAGGCCAGGACGGTTGCCTCGGGGTCCGCCGAGGCGGCGAGAACCGTGGCCTCGGGGTCAACGACGGGCGCATAGACGGTTGCGTTGGGGTCGGCGGCGGCCTGCGGCTGGGCGCCGGTATCGTCGAAGTCGGGAAGGTTGTTGAGGTCAGCCATGTTGTTCTCCCGTTCTGTGGGTGCGGGACAGCTTAATCCTACCGCGAAAAAACGGCGGGGCACCCATCATAGCCGATGGACGCCCCGCTTGCCTACGTGGCGGTTGTTGGCGAGAAGCCCGCGCGGGCCGTTGGGGCCGGCCGCCCGGCCGCTCCGCCGCCCGGCCGTCCCGCCCCCGCCGGCGAGAAGCCCCTAAGCCCTTCTCGCCACCAGCTGGTCGTCGTCGCCCATGTCGATCCGCACGGTGTCGCCCTCGTGGACCTGGCCGTCGATGATGAGGTTGGCCACGTTGTCCACGACCTCGCGCTGGATGAGGCGCTTCAACGGGCGCGCGCCGTAGACCGGGTCGAGGCCGTCGATCGACAGCGACTGCAGGGCCGCCGGCGAAAGCTCCAGCGTGATGCGGTCGCGCTCCAGGCGCTCGCGCACGTCCTTGAGCTGGATGTCGACGATCTTCTCGATGTCCTCGAGGCCCAGCGAGTGGAAGACCACGATGTCGTCGATGCGGTTGAGGAACTCGGGCTTGAAGCTCTGGCGCAGGGCCTCCATGGCCTGGTTGCGGCCCTCCTCGGCGTTGCCGTTGGCCTCCTCACCTGCGATGTATTGGCTGCCGACGTTGGAGGTCATGATGATGATCGTGTTCTTGAAGCTCACCACGCGGCCCTGGCCGTCGGTCAGGCGGCCGTCGTCCAAAACCTGCAGCAGGATGTTGAAGACATCGGGGTGCGCCTTCTCCATCTCGTCCATGAGGATGACGGAGTAGGGCTGGCGCCGCACGGCCTCGGTGAGCTGGCCGCCCTCGTCGTAGCCCACGTATCCCGGGGGCGCGCCGATGAGGCGCTGGACGCTGAACTTCTCCATGTACTCGGACATGTCGATGCGCACGAGGGCGCGCTCGTCGTCAAACAGGCACTCTGCCAGGGCTTTTGCCAGCTCGGTCTTGCCCACGCCGGTGGGGCCCAGGAAGAAGAAGCTGCCCAGGGGACGGTCGGGGTCAGACAGGCCGGCGCGGCTGCGGCGGACGGCGGCGGCCACGGCCTTGACGGCCTCGTCCTGGCCAATGACGCGGCGGTGCAGCTCGCCCTCGAGGTTCTTGAGCTTGTCCATCTCGCCCTGCATCATCTTCGAGACGGGCACGCCGGTCCAGGACGAGACGACCTCGGCGATCTCGTCGGTGGTGACCTCCTCTTTGAGAAGGCCGCCGTCGTCCTGCTTGGCCGTGAGAGCCGCCTCGGCCTCCTCGTACTGGTGCTGCAAGCTGGGGATCGTTGAGTAGCGCAGCTCGGAGGCGCGGGCCAGGTCGCCGTCGCGCGTCACGCGCTCCATCTCGGTCTTGGCGTCCTCGATCTGGCTCTTGAGGTCCTGGACGCGGTCGATCGCGCCCTTCTCGTTTTCCCAGTTGGCCTTCATCGCGTCGAGCTTCTCGCGCGTGGTGGCGATCTCTTGGCGCAGGGTCTCGAGGCGCTCCTTGCTGGCGGCGTCCTCCTCCTTCATGAGGGCCTGCTCCTCGATCTGCATCTGGGTGAGCTGGCGGTCGACGGCGTCGATGTCGGAGGGCATGGAGTCAAGCTCCATGCGCAGGCGGCTCGCGGCCTCGTCCACGAGATCGATGGCCTTGTCCGGCAGGAAGCGGTCGGAGATGTAGCGGTTGGAGAGGTCGGCCGCGCTCACGAGCGCCGCGTCGGTGATGCGCACGCGGTGGTGCTGCTCGTAGCGGTCCTTGAGTCCGCGCAGGATAGAGATGGTGTCCTCAACCGTGGGCTCGCCGACCATGACGGTCTGGAAGCGGCGGGCCAGGGCCTGGTCCTTCTCGATGTACTTGCGGTACTCGTCCAGGGTCGTCGCGCCAATGGCGTGCAGCTCACCGCGGGCGAGGGCCGGCTTCAAGATGTTGCCGGCGTCCATGGAGCCCTCGGTCGCGCCGGCGCCCACGATGGTGTGCAGCTCGTCGATGAACAAGATGATGCGGCCGTTGGACTTGCCGACCTCCTTGAGCACGGCCTTCAGGCGCTCCTCGAACTCGCCGCGGTACTTCGCGCCCGCTACCAGCGCGGACATGTCGAGCTCGACGAGCTCCTTGTCGCGCAGGGTCGAGGGCACGTCGCCGTTGACGATGCGCTGGGCCAGGCCCTCGACGATGGCCGTCTTGCCCACGCCCGGCTCGCCGATGAGCACGGGGTTGTTCTTCGTGCGGCGAGAAAGGACCTGGATCGTGCGGCGGATCTCCTCGACGCGGCCGATGACCGGGTCGAGCTTGCCCTGGCGGGCCATGTCGGTGACGTTGCGGCCGTACTTGGCCAGGGCCTCGAACTCGGTCTTGGAATCCTTGCTGGTCACGCGCTCGTCTCCGCGAAGGCTCTCGTAGACCTCCTGGACACGCTTAGCCGTGACGCCGGCGGACTTCAAGATGCTGCCGGCCTCGGACTTGTCGTCTGCCAGGGCGCACAGCAGGTGCTCGCTGGTCACGTAGGCGTCATCGAGCTTGGCGGCGAGCTTCTCCGCCGCCGTGGCCACGCGATTGAGGTCGTTGCCAAAGCTCATCTGGCCATTGTCGCCGCTAACCTTGGGGGCACGCTCGATTGCCTGGTCTACCTGGGCCTCAATGGACTTTGCGTCCGCGCCGATGCGCTCGATGATCGAGTCCAGGTTGCGCTCTTGGGAGCTGAGAAGGGCCTTCAACAGGTGCAGCGGCTCGACCGTCGCGGCCGAGGCGTCGCCTGCGATCCCGATGGCGCTCTGCAGCGCCTCTTGGGCCGTGACGGCCCACTTTTCTAGCCTCATGTACATCACCCTCTCTTGCCGCGCGGGCGTGCCGGCGGCTGCGTCGTTTATCAAGGTTCAGTGTTCCCCGTGAGGGCTGATACTATACAAAATCTAAGTGCGTTCATATAAGATTTGCTTCTCGCCATGGACGGCGGATTAGTGTACACGAATCAACGGTTCGCTTCGTTTTTGCCGTATTTCGCTGGCCTAAACCCGGTTTGTGTACACTAATCACCAAGTTTCCTAGCCGAGAAGACCCGCAGAGAAGGGCTCGCCATGCAAATCGCCCTAACCGGAGTCACCGCGCTTCGAGCCTGGCGCGCCATTCGATCCGGCGCCTGCCCCGATGCGCGCGTCGGCCGTCGCATCGACCTGCCGGCCCCCGACCCTGCGCCTGCCAAGCGCTGGACCGCCCGCTGCCTTGACCTGGGGTTTCTCGGCATCGACACCTCGTCGCTGGACCCGGCGCGGCCGATTCACGTTGCCGTGCCCTCGGCAAGCAAGCGCATCCGAACCACAGGGGTCGAATGCACGACGTACTCGAAGTTGCCCGCCGGGTCATTCGTCGACGTGGGCAACGGCGTCGCGCTCGCCTGCCCCGAGCTGGTCTTTGCCCAGATCGGCGCCCACACGCGGCCCGAGGTCCAGCTGCTCCTGGGCTACGAGTTCTGCGGGGGCTTCTCGCGTGATGCCCGCTCCCCGCGCGACGGAGACGTGACCTTTGGCGTCGCCCCGCTCACCACGCCGCAGAAAATCGCGGCGTTTCTCGACGCCTGCAAGTACGTCCCCGGAGCCGACGGCGCCCGCGATTTTCTCCCCTACCTGCGCGCGAACGCCTGGTCGCCCACCGAGGCCCTGGTCGCGGCGCTTGCCGTGATGGATTGCACCGACTTTGGCTACGGCTTGGGCGACGTGGTGCTTAACCAGCGCGTTTTGGTTGGCGAGGGAGCCACGCGCGTCCCCGACATCCTGTTTGCCGGCACGCGCGTGGGCCTCAACTACGACGGCGCGGTCCACTTTGGCCTGCAAGACGTGGTTGCCGCCGCGGGAACCGACCGCGAGCGCGAGGCCGTGGCCCAGGCCCGCGGCCGAATCGTCGGCGACAAGCGGCGATCGCGCGATCTTCTCGCCGCCGGATTCACGGTCTTGCCGATCACCAGCGAGGACCTCTATGAGAAAGGCGGCCTCGATGCCGTGATGCTGCAGGTCATGGACCTCATCGAGGCACAAACCGGCAAGGATTTCTCGGAGCAGCGGGCGTTTCTTTCGCGCCCCGGCATCGCCAAGAGGCGACAGCGGCTCATCTGGTCGCTTTTGCCCGGCCGGCGCGGAGAAGACCTGCTGCGCGAGATGTACGCGCAGGACCAGCGCACGCTCAGGGCGTTTCGCGAGGCCCGGAAGGCGGTCTTCTCGCCCAACCCGGCGGATTAGTGTACACGAATCACAAATTGGCCCCGGAATCCGCGTTGATTCCGGGGCCAAACCTAATTTGTGTACACTAATCGGCCACGCCGGCAGCCGTTACTCCTCGCCCTCGGCCTCGCTGCCGCCGCCGCCGTTGCCCAGGAGCTTGCGCATGATCTGCTCCGGGTTCGTGCCGTCGTAGCGCGCCAGCGACGTGATGCGCTCCTGCACGCGGTACTCGCGCAGCTCCTCCTCCATCGAGCGGACCTTCTCGCGCAGCTCCTCGACCTCGGCCTCCAGCTGGTCGGTCCGTTCGCGCATGTCGATGATGCGCACGACGCCGGCCAGGTTGATGCCCTCGTCGGTGAGCTTCGAGATGAGCTCGAGCCGCTCGATGTCGGCCTGCGAGTACAGGCGCGTGTTTCCCCTGGAACGACCGGGGGTGACCAGGCCCTTCTGCTCGTAGACGCGCAGGGTCTGCGGGTGCATGCCGGTGAGCTCGGCCGCCACGCTGATCATGTACAGGGGCTTGTTCCTGCTCTCGCGGTCGCTACGCGCCATTGCGATCAGCGTCCTTTCTCACCGCGTCCTTGAAGGCGTCGCGGTAGCTGCGGTCGTCGGCGGCGAGAAGACCCTCGAGGGCGTCGCGCTCCTTCTTGGACAACATCGTGGGCACCTTGACCTGCACCGTCACGTAGACCGAGCCGTTCTTGCCCTTGTGCTTGATGTCCGGCGCGCCCTTGTCGGGGATGCGGAAGGTGCGGCCACCCTGCGTACCTGCGGGGATGTTGAGCAGCGCGGCCTTGCCGTAGGGCATAGGGACCTCGATCTTGCAGCCCAGGGCCGCCTCGTACATGCTGATCGGGTACTCCATGCGGATGTCGGCGCCGTCGCGCTTGAAGATCGGGTGCTCGGCCACATTGAGGGTGATGACCAGGTCGCCCTTCTCGCCACCCGCGACACCGTCGTCGCCGTAGCCGTGGACGCGGAGCTTGCCGCCGTCGTAGGCGCCCGAGGGAATGCGGACGGTAATGGTCTGCGACTGTCCCGTCGTGGGCGAGGAGAACGACACCTTGCGGCTGCCGCCGTAGAGGGCCTCCTCGGCCGTGACGTCGATCGACATCGTGAGGTCGCGGCCCTTCGTCGGGCGGCGGGTACGTCCGCGCGCGCCGGCGCCGCCCGCGGCCCCGCCAAAGATCGAGCTAAAGTCGAAGCCGCCAAAGCCGCCGTCCGCGAAGTTGCTAAAGAAGTCGCCGTCAACGTTGGTGGTGTAGCTGTAGCCGCCGCGGTTGCCGCCAAAGCCGGCCCCGCCCACGCCGCCGAACATCAGCAGCTGGTCGTACTCTTTGCGCTTCTTGGGGTCGGAGAGCGTGGTGTAGGCCTCGCTTATCTCCGCGAATTTCTTCTCGTCGCCGCCGCGGTCGGGGTGGTTCTTGGCCGCGAGCTTGCGAAACGCCTTCTTGATATCGTCGTCGGTGGCGTCGCGCTTCACGCCAAGGACGTCGTAGTAGTTTTGAGTGCCTGCCATGTTGGCACGACCCCCTCTCAAAAGATGCGCCCAGACCGGTGAGCCTGGGCGCCGAGCTTGCGATTACTCCTGTGCATCCTGAGCTGGGCTGTCCTGGTCGGAAGCCTCGGCCGCGGCGCCCGCGGCGTCGCCCTCGGCGGGCTGCGGGTCCGCCGGGCGCTTGGGGCCGCCAAAGGTCACCGTCACCATCGCGGTGCGGATGACCTTGTCGCCCATGCGATAACCCTTCTGGTACACCTGGGCGACCGTCTCGTCATAGGCCTCCTTGTCCTCCACGCGGCCGACGGCCTGGTGGGACAGGGGCTCGAAGGCCTGGCCGGCCGGGTCGATAACCGAGACGCCCTCGGCCTCGAGGACGCCGACCATCTTGGCGTGCACGGCCGAGACGCCGTCCACGAAGGTCTGCATCTGGTCGTTGGCCTCGGCCTTGCCGGCGTGCTCGAGCGCGCGCTCCATGTCGTCGATCACGGGGAGAAGGTTGAGCACGAGCTTCTCGGCTGCGCGCTCCTTCTCGGCCAGGCGCTCGGCGGCGGTGCGGCGGCGGTAGTTGTCCCAGTCCGCCTGCAGGCGCATGTAACGCTCGTTGGCGTCGGCGGCCTTCTTCTTGGCGTCCTCGATCTCGTCGGCGACGCCGGCGAGCTTCTTGGCCAGCTCGTCACGCTCCTCGCGGATCTTGTTGGCGTCGGCGGCCAGTTCCTTCTCGGCCGCCTCCTCGCCGGCGCGCTTGGCGGCCTCGATGAGGGCCTCCTCGTCGTCGAGCTCCACCGCGGCGTCTACGACCTCGGCCTCGGCCTCGGGAGCCTCGTTTGCCTCTACCTCGGGCTCAGCCTGGGTAGCCTCTGCTTTCGTCTCTTCCACATCAATGGGCACCTTCACGTCACCCTCCTCATAAGCTATCTAAGGAGGCGCCCGTGTGGCGAGCGCCTCCAAATAGTCAATCTAGCTGCGCGTTATTGCTTTGGCAGCTGCTTACTTGTCGTCGTCGACGACCTCGTAGTCGGCATCGACCACGTCGTCGCCGGCGGCCGAGCCGGCGTTGGCGCCAGCGGCGGTCTGCTCCTCGGTGTTGGAGTAGACGATCTGGGCCAGCTTCTGGGAAGCCTCGGTCAGCTTCTCGCCGGCGGCCTTGATGGCCTCGATGTCAGTGCCCTCGAGGGCCTTCTTGGCATCGGCGATGGCGGCCTCGACCTCGGACTTCTGGTCGGCCGGAACCTTGTCGCCCAGGTCGGCGAGGGTCTGCTCGGCGCCGTAGCAAAGCGAGTCGGTCTGGTTGCGGATCTCGATCTCGTCCTTGCGCTTCTTGTCCTCCTCGGCGTGGGACTCGGCGTCCTTCACCATGCGATCGACCTCGTCGTCAGACAGCGCGGTGGAGCCAGAGATGGTGATCTGCTGAGACTTGCCGGTGGCCTTGTCCTTGGCGGTGACCTTCACGATGCCGTTGGCGTCGATGTCGAAGGTGACCTCGATCTGCGGGATGCCGCGGCGGGCGGCCGGGATGCCCGAGAGGTTGAACTTGCCGAGGGACTTGTTGTCGGCGGCCATCTCGCGCTCGCCCTGCAGGACGTTGATCTCGACGGAGGTCTGGTTGTCCGCGGCGGTGGAGTAGACCTCGGTCTTGGAGGTCGGGATGGTGGTGTTGCGGTCGATCATCTTGGTCATGA
>CAVAUD010000086.1:0-9306 GCA_963591565.1 bacterium | reverse complement strand
CCCACACGAATCCTCGCCGATTTCCAGATGGACGTGGCGGGTCATGTGGCCGTCGTCGACATCGAGGTCATGCGACCCGCGGCCTTAAGCGTCCTGGGCCTCGACGGACAGCGCGATGTCACGCGCGAGGCCCGCGCCTATGCCTACCGCCTGTGCCTTCTCGCCGGCAAGGCCGCCTTCGCCTGCGCCGAGGGCCTCACCCGCGTGGTCGTGAACGGCCGCGAGGCACAGACCGACTATCCCCTGTTATCGCTCGACCTGGCGCGCGCCGGGCTTGATGCCCTCCTGACAGAGGCCAATAAACCGCAGGCAGAGCTGCCGCCGCACACCCTGGGCGTCCGCTTCCAGGACAACGGCGCCGGTTGGTTCGAGCCGGTCTTGCCCTTCGCCGAGCGCAAGGACGAGCTGGTCAACCCGCCAGCGCGTTGGGACCCGCCCGAGATGAGCGACGAGCCCTGCCCGCCGGCCGTGCGCGACGCCTGCCACGCCAAGACCTGGCAGGACCTGGGCATTAACGAGAAGGCCGTTCGCGTCGCCGCCTGGAACGAGATGGCGCCAAACCTGGGCATCACCACACGGCAGTCCGTCTCGCGCCTCATGGAGATGCGCGAGGCGACCCGCGACGTGAGCGTGGCCGCCGCCTGTGGACGCGCGAGCGAGGCCCTGGTCGCCGGCACCGTCGACGCGACGGACAAACAGGGCCTGGCCCTTCTCTTTGTGGACGGCAGCGACTTGGCGCAGGTCGTCGAGGCCGCGGGTGAGGTGGAGGCCGCGGCCGTGAGCGAGGACACCGCCGTCACCTACGACGAGCTTTCCGAAACCGTCGCCGCCCTGCAGGACGCCCTCGCCCCCTTCACGACGACCGGCGCCTATCTCGACGACTCGGACAACGTCTATCGCTACTTCAACTCCATGGCCGAGCGCGTGCGCTTCAACGAGATGTGCTGCGGCGAGAAGCGCCACGTTCACCTGGTGCCCGACGAGTACTACGCCGCAAACGCCCGTGCCTCGCGGATGCTCTGCGCACTCGAGCGCCCCCATGAGGCCCTGGTTTTTGCCGAGGAGGCCGTGCGCCTGGCGCCGGTGTGCTGCGACGCCGCGCTCACCAAGGTGCGCTGCCTCGAGGCGGGCTCGCGGCTCTACGAGGCATCCGAGATCCTGGTTGCCCACATCAAGGATGCCGTCAGCGCCAATGACCTGGCCATTTGCTTCTACCGTCTGGCCTTCATGCAGTGGCGCCTCGCCCGCCCGCGCGTGGCCGCGGCCTGCTACCTGCGCGCCGTCGACGTCAATCGCGACCTCGCGGGCCGCATTAAGCAGGAACTTGGTCAGCTCATGGCGGCCGAGGGCGCCGACATCGCCCCGCAGGGCGAGGCCGAGGTACGCGAGGTCCTCGCCTCCGCGAACATCCCCTTCGGCGACGTCGAGAAGATCCACCGCGAGGCCCTTCTCGCCGCCGAGGCCTGCGTGGATGCCCAGGCCTTCTCGGTCGCGCAGCCGCTGGTGGGAGTCGCCGTCCAGGCCCGCCACGACGACGCGCTGATGCGGGTCTACCGCTCGCTCGCGGCCCCGATGCCAGAGGGGTACGTCTCGGAGTAACCCTCAAAGGCCTGTTGGACGCGTTCCAGGTAGATGCGCGTCTCGGCATAGGAGATGTCGTCGGGCACGACGCCGCCCTCGGCCAGCCACGACTTCACGGTGCCGATGCCCGCGTTGTAGGCGGCGATGACCTCCTCCTGCGACGAGAGGGCCTTCTCGAGATAGGCCAGGTAGGCGCAGCCGTACTCGATGTTGACGGTCGGGTTCATGAGGTCGCTCGCGCTGTAGGTCGCCCCGTCGACGATCCCCATGTCGACCAGGTCGGCCGCGGTCTCGGGCATGAGCTGCATGAGGCCCTGCGCGCCCGCCGAGGACTCGGCCGAGGCGTCCCAGCCCGACTCGCATTGGATAACCGCGCAGACGAGCAGCGGGTCCACGCCGTAACGCTCCGCCGCCGAGTTGATTTCCTCCGCGTAGCTCACGGGGTAGTAGCTGCGGCCCACCGTTGTGGGCATGAGCTTAGGCAAGACGCAGACCAGGAGGGTCACGACGAGAAGGACGGCCGGCACGACGCGGTACCAGCGCAGGAAGGGAGCGCGGCCGTCACGGCGAGCGGTTCCGCGGCGTGCTCGGGCATCCCCGCGCCGCCCTCGGGCATCCCCGCGACGGTCCCCGTTAGCCCGGCCGTCCCGGCGAGCAGCACCGCGCCCCTCTCGCCGCGCCGTCCCGCGGCCGGGTCCTTCTCGCCTATCGCTACTCACCGGCGCCCCGCTTCCAACCGGCGGCTGCCCGCTCGTCCCACCAGGCGGCCAGGCTCTCCATCAAGACACTGGGCGCGCCCGAGTTGTCGAGCAGCGTGTCGGCGTGCTCGGCCAGGTACTCGTCGCTCGGCTGGTTGGCCACGCGGGCGTCAAAGTCGGCGGCGTCCATCCCGCGCAACACCGCGCGCAGGCGGCGCGTCTCCACAGGACAGGTCACGCACACAATCTCGTCGGCCAGGCCAAAGAGCGACTCCATGCGGTCAAGGAGCGGCACCTCAACCAGGCAGACATCTGGCGACGTCGCGGCGCAGGCCCCACCCTCCAAGGCATGTACCAGCAGTTCCTTGATGTAGGGAAGCTCGATCGCCTCGAGCCTGCGAGCGCCCTCCGCCGTCGCAAAGGCCCGCCGGGCCAAAAGCCCGCGGTCCAGCGCGCCCGTCTGCGCGTCCACCAGGTCCTCGCCAAAGGCCTCGCAGACCTCGGCCAGGCAGGGGCTTCCGGGGTCCAAGACCGTGCGCGAAAGCTGGTCGAGGTCGATCCGCCAGGCACCGCGGCGCTCGAGCTCGCGGGCGACGCTCGACTTACCCGAGGCGATTCCCCCGGCCAAGAACACGACGTACATGGCGCCCCCCTATCGATACGCAACCGGCGCGCGGCCGCCCTCGGCCGACGCGGGAATCAAATCATACGGCATCTGCCGCGCGAAGACCCAGACCATGGCGCACGCGAAGAGCGTGACCACGTCCAGGTCGCTGAGCAGCAACAGCCCAAAGACGGCGAGACGGGCCAGGTAGAAGGCCAGGCGCAAGGCCCCGCGCCGCGGCTTGGTGTCGCAGGTCATGCGCACGATGAAGCCGCCAAGGGTCTGGCCGTTGCCCAGCAAAGGCACCAGGAACTCGAGAAGAACGACGAAGGCCCCCAGCACGTAATACCCGGTGTGCGCGGGCAGGGCCTGCAGGTATCCGCGGCGCACGAGCCACTGGCCGCCCGCCCAGACGATGCCGGTGCAGCCCGCGACGAAAAACGCGTCCAGGCACAGGGCGACCGCGCGGCGCACAAACCCCGGCTTGGCCGTGACCGCGAGATCGGCCGGGTCGGTCCTTCTCGGCAAGAAATGACCCAGCGCCAGCGCAACCAGGCAGCCGATCAAGGCGCCCGTCGTGTTGGTCAGGATATCGTCGACGTCAAAGGTGCGGTACGCGTATTGGTAGACCCCAAACAAGCCCGTGAGCTGGGCCGTTTCGATCAAGGTCGAAGTCGCCGCGCCCAAAAGGGTCGACGTCACGACGCCCGTCCCCAGGCCACGGCACAAGATGAAGCCAAAGGGGATGAACAGCACCACGTTGGCGCCCAGCTGGAAAACGGCGTACTTCGTGTTGCGCCTAAGGTCGCCGATGAATCCCAGGATGTCCGTGCGCGGCGCGATGCCGTACGTGATGCCCGGCCCCGTCTCGCCCGTCGGCAACGGGTAGAGCGTGAAGCAGACAAGGCCCAGGAAGTACAGGACGCTCAAGTACGCGCCCACGGCCGAGAAGAAGCGCAGCCGTCCGTCTCGCCGGTAAAGAATCGCCAGGATAGGCAGGGTGAGCACCAGAGACGCCAGCGGCCACAGCAGCAAGGCCGTGGCGAAGGTATCGGAATAAGCAAGCAGGTATTTCTTCATTGAGGCAAAGCCTTTCGGCGCGCCGCGCGGGCGCAGATATGACGGGTGGGTCCATCAACGATAGCCGCGTCCCGCCCTCCCGCGCGGCTCCGCCGCCCCATCCGCGCCAAAAAAGCTCAAGCCCTCGCCCTTCCCAAGGACAAAAAGCGGCGGAGGGCCCGTAAGAGCCCTCCGCCGAGTCGCCAAAGCTATGAAACCGAAGTCCCGCCCGCGCCCGCGCTACTCCACGGACTTCAGGGCCTCGAGCATGTCGACCGTCGACAGGCGACGCAGCTCGACGAAGTACAGCACCACGGTGATCGCGCCAATGACCAGCAGCGGCACGATGAACTCGATCGGCGCCACCTCGGGGTTGAACATGACGTTGTCGGGCGGCACGACGTTCAGGATGTACTCGTGCAGCGCCACGCCCATCACATAGCCCGCGAGCAGGCCCAGCGCCGTGAGCAGGATCGTCTCGCGATAGATGTACATCGTGGTCTCGTTGGAGTGGAAGCCCAGGACCTTGATCGTCGACAGCTCGCGCATGCGCTCAGAGACGTTGAGGTTCGTGAGGTTGTACATGATGACGACCGCCAGCATGCCCGCCACCAGGATGAGGATGCCCATGATCTTGTTGAGCGAGACCACGACGGTGTCGACCTGCGACTGCAAAGCCGTGTTCTGGACCACGGACTTCACGGCCGTGAGCTGCATGAACTCGGTCGCGTGCCTCTCGACGGACTCCAGGCTGGAGTCGGCGAGGCGAACCATCGCGGAGTTGGCCTCGAAGTCGCGCCCGTAGACCCCCTCGTAGGCCTCGTGGCTCATGACCATGAAGTGGCCCATGTACATCTCGCAGACGCCGGTCACCTTGACCTGGCGCTCGGTGCCGTCCGAGGCGGTGAAGCTCACCGTGTCGCCGACGCCCACGCCCATGAGGCTCGCCAGGCGCTCGCTGATCACGGCGCCCTCGCCGTCAAGCGTCAGCTGCTCGCCGCTCTTGCGGTCGTGCAGGTCAAGGTACTCGTCCAGGTCACCGTCGTCCTGCGGCACGAGCAGGGTGATGTCCTGCGTGTCGCCGTTGTCGCCGGCCACCAGGCTCACCGACTCGTAGTGCAGCGGCACCTGCGAGGCCACCGCGTCGCCGGCGAGAAGCTCGTCCATCTCGGCCAGCTGGTCGTCCGTCGCCGTCGAGGTCTGCGCCACGATCATGTCGTACTTCAAGATGACGCCGAACTGCTTCTCGGCCATGACCTGGATGGAGTGCTGCACGCCGAAGCCCGCGACCAGCATGCTCACCGCGCCCGCGACGCCCAGGATGGTCATGAACATGCGCTGCTTGTACCTAAAGAGGTTGCGCGCCGTCACCTTGTGCGTGAAGCTCATGCGGCTCCACAGGGGCTTGATGTGCTCGAGCAGGATCTTCGAGCCGCCCGCGGGAGGCTTGGGCAGAAGCAGCGCCGCGGGCTTCTCGCCAAGCTCATGGCGCACCGCCAGGGCCGCCGGCAGCACCGAGCACAGGCCCGCCAGCACCAGCGCGACCAGCGTGATCACCGGGTAGAAGCACAGCTTGATCGGCGGCAGGGTGAACTTGGCCCCGTAGGCGCTGTAGCAGATGTAGGGCAGCAAGGTGTGGCCCAAGACGATGCCGATCACGGCACCGATGCCGCCGGCAAGCGAACCGTACAGCACGAACTTCAGCGCGACGTCGCCGTCGCGGTAGCCCAGGGCCTTCAATGTGCCGGAGTTGATGCGCTCCTCGTCGACCATGCGCGTCATCGTCGACAGCGTGACGAAGGCCGCGACCAGGTAAAGCAGGACGGGGAACACGCGCGCCAGCGAGTCGATGATCTGCGCGACCGAGCTGTAGGTGCGGTAGGCGTCAGACCCCAGGGCCTCGCGGCGGCTGCTCACGCTGAAGTCGGGCATGGCGAGACGGGCCAGCTTGTCGCGGGCGGTCGCAAGGTCGGCCTCGCCGTCGGCGATCTTTTGCTGGGCCTCGGGCAGGGCGTCGTTGTACTCGGCCAGGCCGTCGGCGTACTCGGACTCCTTCTCGGCCAGGGTCTCTTTGGCCTCGGCGAGCTTGGCGACGCCGTCGTCGTACTCGCCGTACTTGGCCATCAGGGTCTCCTGGGCCTCTTCCCAGGTTGCCAGGTTCTCGTAGTAGGAGGCGCGGCCGGCGTTGTAGGTCGCCAGGCCATCCTCATAGGCGGCCGTTCCCTGGTCGTACTCGGTCTGCTTGGCGGCGAGAAGGGCGGCCGACTCGTCGATCTGCGCCTTAGCGGCGGCAAGGCTTGCCTGTCCCTGCTCGGCCGCGGCGGCCTTCTCGTTGTATGCGGCCCATGCGGCGTCCAGCTGTTCCTTGGCGGCGAGAAGGGCCTGCTCGTTGGCCTCGAAGGTCGCGATGCCCTCCTCGCACTGGGCGATACCGTCCTCGAGCTGGGCCTTCATGCCCTTGTACTGGGCCAGCGCCTTCTGGGCCTCGACGTTCGTCGGGTCGGCGGCGACGGCCGCCTCGTAGAGCGCGATGGCCTGCTCGACCTGGGTAAGCTGCCCCTGCAGGGTCTCGAGCTGGGCCTTCGCGCCCTCGTAGGCTGCGCGAGACGCCTCGAGCTTCGCGGTCCCCTCGTCATAGGCGGCCTGGTTGGCGTCGAGGGTCGCCTTGGCCTCGGCAAGCGCCGCCTGAACCTCGGCCAGCTCCTGGGCCTTCTCGTTGTACTGGGAACGCGCGGCGGCCAGGGCGTCGGCGCCCTCGTCAAGCGCTTGGCGGCCGTCGGCCAGCTTCTGCCGGCTGCTCGCCAGCGTGTCGGCCGCCTCGTCGAGCTGCAGCTTCGCCGCGGCGAGCTGCCCCCACGTGGAGTCGAGCGTCTCCTGGCCGTCCTCCAGCTGCTGCTGGGCGTCCGCCAGCGTGGCCTCGGAGTCGGCGATCGTCTGGTGCGCGTCGGCGATCTGGGTCGCCGCGTCGTCGAGCGTGGCCTTGGCGTCCGCCAGCTGCTGCTTCGCGTCGTCGACCTCGGCCTGGCCCTCGTCGATCGAGGCCTGGGCGTCGGCCCTCACGGTTGCCAGGCGCCCCGCGGCGCGCCCAGAGGTGTTCTCCTCCACCTCGGCCTTGTGGGCGGCCACCAGGTCGCGGTACTCGTTGGAGTAGGGGTCCTTCTCGGCCGTGTCGTCAAAGGTCAGGCGGGCCGTCATGTAGACGTCGGAGTCGAACTCGCCTGCCACCACGGCGCCGTAGCCCTTGAGCGAGCCCGTGCCCGCCGTGGACTGGCCCATGTTCACGATCGAGATGATCTCGGGCGTGTGGACGTGGCCCACCACGGTGTAGGTCGTGTCGCGCAGGCAGGTCTTGTCGTTGAGCACGTTGGCCTTCTCGCTTACCGTGATGGTCGAGCCGATCGCGTACTGCTCGCCCACGTTGGTGTCGACCGCGATCTCGCCGGTCGCGGTGGGCATGCGGCCGTCCACCAGCTCGAGCTGCGAGACCTGGTCGGGCACGCTCATGATGCGCAGCGCGTCGGTCGAGCCGTCCACGGTCACGTCCTTGAAGTAGCCGTACTCGACAGCCGTCGTGCCGCTCGTCTTGTCGATCGCGGCCACGTCGTCGGCGTCAAGGCCGTAGTCGCTCACGACGGTGAGGTCGGCCAGCTGGTACTCGTTGAAGTACGCCGTGCCGGTCGCGCGCATATCGGGACCCGCGACAAACAGGCCCACCAGGGCAAACGAGCCCAGCGCCATAAGCAAAACGATAGAGATGAAGCGCCCCTTGGAGTGCGCGATGGAGCGGCGCACGTCCTTCCACAGGGCCGTCTTTCGCTGTTTTCTCGCCATGGTGTCTCGCCCCTACCACTCGATGTTCGCGATGGGCGTCGGCGCCGGGTTCAGGTCGATGGACGAGACGCGCGCGTCGTGCATGCGGATCACTCGGTCTGCGATCGGCGCGATCGCGGCGTTGTGCGTGACGATGATGACCGTCGCGCCCTGCTTGCGGCACATGTCCTCGAGGATGCCCAGGACCTGCTTGCCCGTGCGGTAGTCGAGGGCGCCCGTGGGCTCGTCGCACAGAAGGATCTTGGGGTTCTTGGCGACGGCGCGCGCGATCGCGACGCGCTGCTGCTCGCCGCCCGAGAGCTGGGCCGGGAAGTTGGCCATGCGGTCCGCCAGGCCAACGGCCGCCAGGACACGCTCGGGGTCGGCCGCGTTCGAGACGATCTGCGAGGCCAGCTCGACGTTCTCCTTGGCCGTGAGGTTGCTCACCAGGTTGTAGAACTGGAAGACGAAGCCCACGTCGGTGCGGCGGTAGTCGGTGAGCTGGTGGGAGTTGTAGGAGGCGATGTCGTTGCCGTCGATGATGACCTGGCCCTCGCTGGCCGTGTCCATGCCGCCCAGGATGTTGAGCAGCGTGGACTTGCCGGCGCCCGAGGAACCCAGGATGACGACGAGCTCGCCCTTCTCGCAGGTGAAGTTGACGTCGTTGTTGGCCAGGATCTCGGTCGAGCCGCTGACGTAGCGCTTGGTCTCGTGGACCACTTCGATATAGGACATGGCTTTTGCTTGCCTTTCATGTTTGGGGAGTCTGTGGCGAGAAACCCGGGTTCTTCTCGCCGTCGTTGTTGCTTAAGTGCTTAAATGAACAACGTGTTGACTATTTACGTTGACGATTCTACCCTTGAGTGTGAAAATGACACTAATCAAAAATCAACAACCTGTTGATTTAAGGACAAAACCCCAGGTAAAGAGGCGTGTGAAATGACTAAGGTCGCCGGTTCTCAGCAGATTCGCAACACCCAGACCCGTGCTCGCATCAAGCACGCCTTGACCGGGCTTATCGTGACCAAGGGCTTCGACGCCCTCACGGTCAGCGACATCACGCGCCACGCAGAGATTAACCGCGGCACCTTCTACCTGCACTACATCGACAAGTTCGACCTTCTGCAGACGCTCGAGGACGAGCTGATCGACCAGATGAAGAGCATCCTCATCACCGAGGACTACGCAGAGAACGTCCACAGCGCGATCGACATGTTCCCCTACCCCGTGCTGCTCAAGTGCCTCAAGCTCGTGCGCGCCGACTTCGAGTTCGTCGCCGCCATCGCGGGCAAGGGCGGCGACCCGGAGTTCGCGGCCAAGCTCAACAACATCATCAACGGGCTTCTTGACCAGAGCATGCGACTCACCGGCGGCTCGATCCAGTGCGACAAGTTTAGCTACGAGTACGCCCGCGCGCTCACGACCAGCCACGTGACGACCATCATCAACCTGTGGCTCGAGCGCGGCGGCGAGGAGTCGCCCGAGGAGGTGGCCCGCATGATCGTGGCCGCCAAGGACATCTGCCCCTGCGACCTGGTGAAGGTCGCGGAGTAG
>CAVAUD010000085.1:0-9445 GCA_963591565.1 bacterium | reverse complement strand
ATCTTTTGGTTTGGGTTGCCGTTGCACGGGTTTTCAACGGCGCGGTGTTGGAAACTCCTCGGTGCCCGCCCCTGTGAGATAGTTCGCTTCTTGATGCTTCTTCTCCGCCAGATATCGCTTCTCGGCACCCGTGTCTGCGGCGCTTCGCGTTCTGCGATGGTACAAATTCCGGTACAAAGGAACCTGCGCGGTTCGTCTTTTGAAGTCGCGCAAAGTCTTGTTTGAGGCTTAAAAACAGTATTCTACCTGCGGTAATGCCTTATAGTGTCTTGTATAGGCGTATGTAGCCTTTTGGCACCCGTTTATCTGGTAATCAAACCCTTCTTGTTGTCGTTCCTTTTGGTAATTAGTTTTGGCGCAGTGTCGATTTAACTGGTAATCAAACCAAACGCCGATAATCTATACGCGGTGCAAGTTTTGGCGCAGTGTCGATTTAACTGGTAATCAAACATTGAGCACGGGTTCGCCGCTTGCGTCGAGTTTTGGCGCAGTGTCGATTTAACTGGTAATCAAACGGCGCTCCTGGCCGGAGGGCGTGACGATCCGTTTTGGCGCAGTGTCGATTTAACTGGTAATCAAACTACCTATCCGTTTGTTAGGGTATCCGATAGTTTTGGCGCAGTGTCGATTTAACTGGTAATCAAACAGCTGCTGGCCACCTACGACGGGGGCCTCGGTTTTGGCGCAGTGTCGATTTAACTGGTAATCAAACTTATTGCTCTGAGCGGCCTTAGTGTTCAGAGTTTTGGCGCAGTGTCGATTTAACTGGTAATCAAACCTATCAGTGCGGCGACACGTCCAAGGGACGGTTTTGGCGCAGTGTCGATTTAACTGGTAATCAAACTATAGGTGACGGTGTTCTCAGACTTGATCTGTTTTGGCGCAGTGTCGATTTAACTGGTAATCAAACCCGTGGTCTACCAGGAGCGCCGGCTTGCGGTTTTGGCGCAGTGTCGATTTAACTGGTAATCAAACCCGATGCCGCGCAGGCCGGGGAAGCCACGGTTTTGGCGCAGTGTCGATTTAACTGGTAATCAAACTCAATTTGACCCGCTTAACGAACCTATACCGTTTTGGCGCAGTGTCGATTTAACTGGTAATCAAACTTCCCCGGGTCGGCTATGTCGTGCAGCAGAGTTTTGGCGCAGTGTCGATTTAACTGGTAATCAAACCGATTTGAGCCGGGGTTCAAACCTATACCGTTTTGGCGCAGTGTCGATTTAACTGGTAATCAAACTGGAGGGCCTCGGGCTACAATTGGACACGCGTTTTGGCGCAGTGTCGATTTAACTGGTAATCAAACTCCAGGAGATCCAGGCCTCGCTTAAGCGCCGTTTTGGCGCAGTGTCGATTTAACTGGTAATCAAACCGCGGAACGCCTGCGTCGGCTCCGTCCCCTGTTTTGGCGCAGTGTCGATTTAACTGGTAATCAAACGATAGATTCTCATTAGCCAGACACCCCCCGTTTTGGCGCAGTGTCGATTTAACTGGTAATCAAACTGCTCCGAAAAGGAAAAGGGTGATTCAACTATGCTCTAGTTTGATGCCAGCTAAATCGACACTGCGCCAAAACAGGCTCTCGCTCTCGCGCGGCGTCTACATGCTCCTGTTGTGTCATTCCCACGCGCTCGCTGGTGGCCTTTAGGGCCGCTTTGGTGCGCTCCGTTTAGTCCTCCCTGAGGTTCTTCACGGTTTGCTTTTTACCAGCGCTTATAAACCTCACGCCTGTGCGCCACATCGATAACGACCACGACGAGCCTGCCGTCCTCTATGTCGCACAGAATTCGATAATCTCCGACTCGATAGCGCCAGACCCCCGCAAGGTTGCCCGTAAGAGCCTTTCCCCTGCTCCTCGGGTCTTCGAGCTTCGCGATTTCCAAAAGCTCGTTCCTAATTCTCCGCGCCGCCTGCTTGTCCATCTTTCGAAGAGCCCTAAACGCCTTTTCGGAGACCTCAATCGTCCAAGCCAAGCATCTCACCGACCTCATCGAGGCTATAGGTCTTCAGATGACCCGCACGGTAGTCCTCGATGTCCTTGAGAATCCCGTACTCGTATTCGAAGCGGTCGATGGCCTCGCGCAGGGCTTCGTTAACGTAAAAGCTCCTCGACCTGCCAGTCTCCTTCGCAAGTCGGCTGTAACGCTCGTTCAACTCGGTTGGAATCCTCATCGAAGTGACTGCGGTAGCCATTAAGCACCTCCTTACCTAATGTAATACAGGTAATACTACAACACATTAACGCGCCCGTCCTGTTTGAATGCCAGTCTAAATCGACACTGCGCAAAACCATAAACAGGCCTTGCGAGCGCTCAAAACGAGCGCGAACGCGCATAAAAAAGCCCGTCGGAAGCATCGCTTCCGGCGGGCCCGCACGAATCTTATGAAACTTATCGCCTAGAAATCTCCGCTTACGGTGTGAGCGTCTCCCTTAATTGTGTGCGTAAGGACATTCCTCTCGCACTCAGTTGACTTAAGGCGGCGACCACACGACGTGCACTTGTAGCTAAAGCCGGTGTAGTGCGTGTTGATCTGAGCGACGCCTCCGCAATGGGGGCAGTAATACGTGGTGGTGTAGTACTCGGAATCTCCCCCGGTAGCGTCATTAAGCTTGGGGTCGCTCAGAGGCTCGGCGCCGTTCGCGAGGTTCTTGTTTTCTTCCATGGTGGCCTCCCCTTCTTGCCATCTAAAAACTTGCGGTTACCGCATGAGCATCACCATCGATGGTATAGGTGAACTCGCGCTTGACGTTTGATTACCAGTCAGGTCGACACTGCTCCAAAACCGCGTTGTCAAGATCTAGGTCGCGCCTCGTTTAGTCACTCGCTCTCGATGCCGGCTTCGGCGAAGGCCTTCTCGTACATCTCGGGCGTGACATTGAGAACCCCGTGCTCTCGCTCGAGCATTTCGGCTATGTCGCATTCCCGCAGGAATACAGCTTTCTGCTCTTCGGTCAAGGAGGCGATTATCTCGTCGTAGCACTGCTGCTGATCGTCATCGCTTGTTCTCTCTGCCTCGAACCTCTCGTTAACCAACGACAAAACGCTCAATTGCGGCATCCGCCTCCCATTCGACCGTGCCGATGTACTCGGCTTCCGTTTGCCCTCTCTTTTTTTGGACGCGATGATTCTCTCCACCGCGTCATCTATGACCTTAAGCTTGTCTTTATTATAACTCGCATATGTTCCTTGGTCTTTGGGTGAGAAATTGATTATCGACCCGTCGTGGCATGCTATCACGCGTTTGACTACCTGTTAAATCGACACTGCGCCAAAACTCTGCCTGAGCTCCGGGTCGGCGCAGAGGGTTTGATTACCAGTTAAATCGACACTGCGCCAAAACCTCCAGCCACCTTGCCTTTGTTGTCGGTAGATAGACGTTGGCTCACGGTTCACACCATCGGGGACCTGTTTCTTAGCCGTTGTAGCCGTAGTCGCGTCGCCACTGTGTGTCGGCGCTTCTCGGGGGTGGGCTTGCGGTCTTCGAGGTAACGCACGCGCCAAACGCGGCACTCGGGGACAGCTCCCGTGCCGAAATGGTCGATCACACGCCAGTGCTCCAGGGGGCAGGCGGATGCAAACGGCGGCGCCGGACGGCCGATTGACGTGGCCTTACCGTTGGGTCTCGTAACGGCTCGAATGGTTATGCATGACCACGCAGCGTCCTTTAATGTCGCAGCGCTGCCTTATAATTGGCGGCTGTCGAATGTAAAGCGCTTTCTATTGTAGGGGCGGACCTTCGGGGCATGAGCTTTTCTGCCTTCGTGCGCAACTGCATGATCGAAGAGCTCGCGAAGAAGGGTGCCTGATGCAGACTGACTTCTTTGACAATCGCACGCGTATCCTTAAGGACGAGCTCGTAAATACCGTGCAGGTCGGCGACCGCGTCTGCGTGGCCGCCGCTGTCTTTTCCATGTACGCCTACCAGGAACTCAAAGATCAGCTCGAGGGCCTCGACGAGTTCCGCTTCATCTACACGTCGCAGGCCTTCACCCAGCAGCGCCCCGCGCGAGAGAAGCGCGAGTTCTACATCCCCCGCCTCTCCCGCGAGCAGGGCCTGTGCGGCACCGACTTCGAGATCCGCCTGCGAAACGAGCTGACCCAGAAGGCCGTGGCCTCCGAGTGTGCCGACTGGATACGCAGGAAGGCCGCGTTCAAGTCCTGTGAGGGGGAAGGTGGTCTCTCCTCGAAGCTCGTGGTCTCGAAGGCGGACGACGACGTCGCCTACGTCCCCTTCGACGAGTTCACCACCCGCAAGCTGGGGTGTGACCCTTCCGCCGCGCGGGCCGATACCACTATTCGCTGCGATACCGTGCAGTCGCGCGCTCTGCTCTCGGACTTCGACGCCGCTTGGAACTCGCCCGAGCTCCACGACGTGACCGACGCCGTCATCGACGGCATCACGGCCATGTACCAGGAGAACGCCCCCGAGCTCATCTACTACATGGCGCTCTACCGCATCTTCAGCGAGTTCCTCGACGACGTCTCGGAGGACGTGCTGCCCAACGAGGGCACGGGCTTTCGCGAGAGCGCCATCTGGGGCAAGCTCTACGACTTCCAGAGGGACGCGGCGCTCTCCATCATCAACAAGCTCGAGACCTACAACGGCTGCATCCTGGCCGACTCGGTGGGCCTGGGCAAGACCTTCACGGCGCTCGCCGTGATCAAGTACTACGAGTCGCGTAACCGCAACGTCCTGGTGCTCTGCCCCAAGAAGCTCAAGGACAACTGGATCACCTACAACTCGAACCTGGTGAACAACCCCATCGCCGCCGACCGCCTGCGCTACGACGTGCTGTTCCACACCGACCTCTCGCGCACGCGCGGCACCTCGGAGACGGGCATCCCGCTCGACCGCATCAACTGGGGCGGCTACGACCTCGTGGTCATCGACGAGAGCCACAACTTCCGCAACGGCGGCGACTCGGCCACCGAGGACAAGATGAACCGCTACCAGCTCCTCATGGAGAAGGTCATCAAGCAGGGCGTCAAGACCAAGGTCCTCATGCTCTCCGCCACGCCGGTGAACAACCGCTTCCGCGACCTGCGCAACCAGCTTGCCCTGGCCTACTGGGGCGACCCGGAGGAGTGGTCGAGAAAGCTCAGCCTGCAAAACGACATCGAGACGGTCTTCCGCAACGCGCAGGGCGTCTACGCGCGCTGGTCGAACCTGCCGGCCGAGCAGCGCACCACCAAGGCCCTCACGAACATGCTCGACTACGACTTCTTCGAGGTCCTGGACCAGGTGACGGTCGCGCGCAGCCGCAAGCACATCCAGCGCTACTACGACATGAGCGCCATCGGGCCCTTCCCGAGGCGCCTCGCCCCCGACTCGCGCCGGCCCAAGCTCTCGACCCTGCCCGACGCCATCAACTACCACGAGATCTACGAGGAGCTGGACTCGCTGGTGCTGGCCGTCTACATGCCGAGCGCCTACGTGCAGCCGAGCAGGCTCGCCAAGTACGTCGACATGGGCGGCGGGGGCAACCTCACGCTGGGCGGCCGCGAGACGGGCGCGCGCCGCCTCATGACGACGAACCTGCTCAAGCGCCTGGAGAGCTCCGTGCACTCCTTCCGCCTGACGCTCGGGCGCGTGCTGGGCGCCATGAACGCCGCGCTGGGCACCATCGATAGGTACCGGCAGGGCCTCGCCGCGGGCGCGAGCGTCGAGGACGGCGCGCTGCCCGGCGGCCTTGACCTCGACCCGGACGACGAGGGCGCGCTCGAGGTGGGCGGCGCCACAAAGATCATGCTCGAGGACATGGACTGGATGCGCTGGGAGCGCGACATCGAGGCCGACGTTGACGTCATCAAGATCCTCATCGCCATGGTCGAAGACGTCGACCCGGCCCATGACGCCAAGCTCATCGAGCTCTGCGAACAGATCCGGAGCAAGGCGCAGAGCCCCATCAACCCGGGCAACCGCAAGGTGCTCGTGTTCACCGCGTTCTCGGACACGGCCGACTACCTCTACGAGCAGGTCTCGGACTTCGCCAAGCGCGAGCTGGGCCTCGAGTGCGCCAAGGTCACCGGCAACGGCTGCGCCTGCACCATCGCGGCCGTGCCGTCCCAGATGCAGGAGGTGCTGGCCTGCTTCAGCCCAGTGTCCAAGGAGCGCGACGTGGTGGCCCCGCGGCTGGCCGGCAAGGACGTGGACATCGTGATCGCCACCGACTGCATCTCCGAGGGCCAGAACCTGCAGGACTGCGACTACCTGGTGAACTACGACATCCACTGGAACCCGGTGCGCATCGTGCAGCGCTTCGGCCGCGTGGACCGCATCGGATCGAAGAACGCCTGCATACAGCTGGTGAACTACTGGCCCGACGTTGAGCTCGACGAGTACATCAAGCTCAAGGCCCGCGTCGAGGAGCGCATGCGCATCACCGTGATGACCTCCACCGGCGACGACGACTACATCAACGCCGGCGAGACGGGCGACCTGGAGTACCGCCGCGCCCAGCTCGAGCAGATGCGCGACGAGGTCGTGGACCTCGAGGACGTCAACGGCGGCGTCTCCATCACCGACCTCGGCCTCAACGAGTTCCGCATGGACCTGGTGGGCTACTACCGCGACAACCCCGCCATCGACCGCCTGCCCAGCGGCATCAACGCCGTGGTGGAGGGCGACGAGCCGGGCGTGATCTTCGTGTTGCGCAACGTGAACAGCAAGGTCGACCGCGACGGCAGCAACCACCTGCACCCGTTCTACGTGCTGCGCGTGGCCGCCGACGGCAGCATCACGCACAGCCACCTGGAGCCCAAGGCGGTGCTGGACGACATGCGCCTGCTCTGCCGCGGCAAGGGCGAGCCCGACATGGGGCTCTGCCGCGCCTACAACCGCGAGACCAAAAACGGCCGCGACATGCGCCGCGAGGCCAAGCTCCTGCGCGACGCCGTGGCCTCCATCGTGGACGTGAAGGCCGAAAGCGACGTCGACAGCTTCTTCGGCGCCGGGACGACGGGCTTCCTCGAGGACGAGATCGAGGGACTCGACGACTTCGAGCTCGTGTGCTTCCTGGTGGTGAGGCCCAGATGCTAGGGCTGCCGAGCACCACCGAGGTCGAACGAACGCTCCCAAAAGAGGGCTTCTACCGCAATATGCAGATGGGCGCCGCGCTGCGCCGTGACTTTGTCGACGGCGTCGAGAAGATCGTCCTGGCGAACTCGGTGAAGCCTTCCACCTGCTACCTCGCCGACGGCGACCGCGTGCACGAGATACTGGTCGTGCGCCTGGAACCCAAGGGCGATGAGGCCCCTGTCTCGGTTGTCCGCGCCGTTATGGCGGCTAACCCCAACCGCTTTGTGGTGGCGGACGCCAAAAGCGGGCGCGTATTCATGTCCGAGAGCGGCCGCATGATTGTGTCGGACAGCCTGCAATCGCTCGCGCTCGCCGGCGACACCATGGACGAAGCCTGGGACTCGATGCTCGCCCAGGCCGCCTTCGGCGACGTCGACGGCACGGACGTCCTGGCGCGCATCGACCGCAGGGAGAAGATCCGTGCCCTGCGCGCCGAGGTTTCGACCCTCGATGCAAAGATGCGCAAAGAACGCCAGCTCGCGCGGAGAAACGACCTCTTCGCGCAGCTCAAGAATAAGAAAGCCGAGCTCGCCCGGCTCGAGAACGGGAGTTGATGATGGACAAGGATGACGAGCTCACGGTCCAACGCCTCTGCGACAAGTCGAAAGAGGCGTTCCTCTTGGCTGTCGAGCTCTACAAAAGAAATGAGGCCCCTTCGGAGGCCGACCCCAGGAGCAAGGGAATTCTAAGCATTGCGCCTACTCCCATTCGGGAACCCAGCTTTGCTCCTTCTCAAGTCGGCCATCGAAGAGGCTCTGAAGTCATTATTGCACTGAATTAGGTCGCCTGGACCCATTAAGGCGATGCCCACAGAAAGGCCAACCATGGAGAAGATCACCCCCGGCACGCCGGACCTTACGCAGGAGAACGTCGAGAAGATCGCGGCGCTGTTCCCCAATGCGGTGACCGAGGCCACCGACGCCGACGGCAACCTCGTGCGCGCCATCGACTTCGATGCCCTGCGCGAGAACCTCGCCGATGCCCCCGTGGTTGAGGGCGCCCGCGAGCGCTACCAGTTCACCTGGCCCGGCAAGCGCGAGTCCAAGCTCGAGGCGCGCCGCCCCACGCGCAAGGTCATGCGCCCGCAGCCCGAGAAGTCCAAGGACTGGGACACCACCCAGAACCTCTACATCGAGGGCGACAACCTCGAGGCCCTCAAGATCATGCGCGAGACCTACGCCGGCAAGGTCAAGCTCATCTACATCGACCCGCCCTACAACACGGGCCACGACTTTGTCTACGACGACGACTTCTCCCAGACCCGCGAGGAGTACGAGGCCCAGAGCGGCGACTTCGACGAGACGGGCGGGCGCCTGGTCGCCAACCTCGAGTCCAACGGCCGCTTCCACTCCGACTGGTGCTCGATGATGTATCCCAGGCTGCTGCTGGCCCGCGATTTGCTCGCGGCTGACGGCGCGATCTTCATCAGCATCAGCGATGTGGAATGTGGCAACCTCAGACTAATATGTGATGGCATTTTTGGCGGCTATAATTTCATAACTGATGTTATATGGGAGAAAACCGATAGTCCGAAAATGGATTCAAGGCTGTTTTCAGAAAAACACGATCACATTCTTGTCTATGCAAAGCAGCTGGATTCGTTCAAAGTCAACGCCCTGCCGGTTGACGAAGTTCCCGACCACTACAACAAGATTGCCGAAGATGGCCGTAGGTATTATTTGAAACCCCTGCGCGCCATGGGGGTTGCAGATTCTCGCAGCGATAGGCCGAGCCTTTATTTCGGAATCGAGGCCCCTGACGGAACGGATGCTTTTCCATTGCGAACCGATGGCACTGATGGTCGTTGGCGATGGAGTAAAGACAAAGTAGATAGCGAGAGAGATAGACTCGAGTGGACGCACTCTGATAGCGGGTGGATCCCTTATTACAGGATATACGCCGATGAGAACGCGACTGTACCCCCGGAAACCATTTGGTTTAACAAGGAAGTAGGCAGCAATAGGACCGCAACGAGTCAGCTCAAGAAATTGCTCAATGGTGACAAGAGCTTTTCAACGCCAAAGCCTGTCGCGCTAATAAAGAGGATAGTTTCGCTAGTTGTCGACGAAGATGAATTGGTCTTCGACTTCTTCTCCGGATCAGCAACGACGGCCGAAGCGGTAATTGAGAAAAATAGCGAAGATGGTGGACGCAGGCGTTTTGTGATGGTGCAGTATCCCGAGTCTTGTGGTGAAACATATAAAACGATTTGCGACCTCGGCGAGGAGCGCATCCGCCGTGCGGGCGCGAAGATCGCAGACGAGGTCGACAAGGCCAACGAGCAGCTCGAGCTCAATGCCGATCCCAAGCCGATGCCCGACCTGGGCTTCCGTGTGCTGGCCGTGGGCGACTCCGTCATCAAGGACGA
>CAVAUD010000084.1:0-9479 GCA_963591565.1 bacterium | reverse complement strand
CGGCGCGTGTTGGAGTTCTCGGCGCGGAAAGTCGGGCCGAAGGTGTAGACGTCGCCGAAGCTCAGCGCGAAGTTCTCGGCCTGGAGCTGGCCAGACACGGTGAGGTTGGCCGCGTGGCCAAAGAAGTCCTGGCTCCAGTCGATCTCGCCCTTGTCGGTGCGGGGCAGGTTGTCGAGGTCAAGCGTGGTCACACGGAACATCTCGCCCGCGCCCTCGGCGTCGGAGGTGGTGATGATCGGCGTGTTGACATAGACGAAGCCGCGCTCCTGGAAGAAGCTGTGGATCGCGAAGGCCGCCACGCTGCGCACGCGAAAGACCGCGCGGAAGAGATTGGTGCGGCTGCGCAGGTGCTGCTGGGTGCGCAAGAACTCACGGGTCTGGCGCTTCTTCTGCATCGGGTAGTCCGGGGCAGAGGCGCCCTCGACCACGATCTCGGCGGCCTGCAGCTCAAAGGGCTGCGGACGGGCGGGCGTGAGCTCAAGCACGCCGGTAAAAGACAGAGCCGCACCCACCGACTGGGCAATGACGCCGTCGTAGACCTCGTCGCCGAGCTTCTCTCGGTTGACGACGACCTGCAGGTCCTTGAAGCAGCTGCCGTCGTTCAAGGTGACGAAGCCGAAGTTCTTCATGTCGCGGATCGAGCGGACCCAACCGGCGACGGTCACCGTGGCGCCGCCAAGGGCATCGGCGTCGGCGAACAGGCTTGCAATCGTGTTACGTTCCATGGGCCTAGAGCCTCCTTTGCAATAATTTGACCCAACAACAGTACCCCAAACAGGCACCGGGGGCTAGAATCGATGCAGCACAAGACCGCGTACGGCAGGGAGAAACGCATGGAAGACTACAAACGCGAATTCATCGACTTCATGGTTGAGTCCAACGTCTTGAAGTTCGGCGAGTTCACCTTGAAGAGCGGCCGCAAGTCCCCGTTTTTCATGAACGCAGGCGCCTATGTGACCGGCTACCAGCTCAAGAAGCTGGGCGAGTACTACGCGCAGGCCATCCACGACAACTTCGGCGACGACTTCGACGTCCTCTTTGGGCCGGCCTACAAGGGCATCCCCCTGGCCGTCGTGACCGCCATCGCCTACCACGAGCTGTACGGCAAGGAGGTCAAGTACTGCTGCGACCGCAAGGAGGCCAAGGACCACGGCGCCGACAAGGGCAACCTTTTGGGCTACCCCCTGGCCGACGGCGACCGCGTCGTCATGGTCGAGGACGTGACGACCTCGGGCAAGTCCATCGACGAGACCTACCCCAAGGTCATGGCCGCCGCAAACGTCGAGGTCAAGGGCCTCATCGTGAGCCTCAACCGCATGGAGGTCGGCAAGGGCGGCGTCGTGACCGCCCAGCAGGAGATCCAGGAGAAGTACGGCTTCCCCGTGGCGAGCATCGTGAGCATGGCCGAGGTCGTCGAGGCCCTCGAGGGCACCCTCATCACCCCCGAGCTCAAGGCCGCCATCGACGAGTACTACGCCCAGTACGGCGTGAAGTAGCATCACCGCGCACCCGCACAACCAGCGCCCGCCGGCTCATCAGCCGACGGGCGCTTTTCTTTGAGCCTCTCGCCTAAAGCACCAACTGGGCGGCAAGAATGGCGAGGCCAGCGAGAAGGACGCCCGCGTCAGGGGCGCGAAAGCCGATGACGGTGGCCGTGGTGTGGGGGCCGGGGTTCTCGATGCCCTTCGTGATGGCCGCGACCGCCAGGTCGTCCGAGGTCATCGTGGCCGAGGCCAGCATCGGGACCAGGACGTGCTCGACCGTGGAGCCGGGATGCCGCAGCATCGCGGCAGGCGTCACTGCGATCCCGCGCAGGCTCATCGCGTCGGCGATGTCGCGGTACTGCCGTCGCAACGTGGGGAAATACCGCATGACAACGACCACGGGGATGGTCCAGCGCTCCGGCACGCGCATCCGGCGCATCGCGGCCACGAGCTCGCTCGGGCGCGTGGTCGTGAACGCGAAGGAACCCGCCATCATGCACGGCGTCATGAACCTAAAGCTCGTGACGAAGCCTGCCACCACGGCAAGCGCGCCCGAGGGCTCCAGCCAGGGCGTCACGACGTGGTCAACCACAAACAGCCCCAGGTAGATAGCCAGCCAGCGCACCGCCGCGCGCAGATGACCGCTCGACAGGCAGCACACGGAAATCAAGGCGACAAGGGCGGCCTCGCACGCCGCGCGGCTGTGCAGGAACATAAAAATGTTAGTCATCAGCAGCAGGAACAGCTTGGCGCGCGGGTCCAGGCCCGTCTGGCCCCAACCGTCCTTCTCGGCTTCCAACCTGCCCATTTACGCCAGGTTCGCCTTCTTGAAGTGGCGCTCGACCAGGTTGCGGCCAAAGATGCCGCCCACGATCGCGCACACAACGACGGCAACCACAACGACCACGGCCATCGTGCTGTTCACGCCCGCGAAGACCTTGTCGATGTAGGCGGAGTCCTTCCCGCGCGCCACCAGCGCCGCGACGTACTGGTCGCGCATGAGCCACAGCGGAAGGATCGGCCCGGTGACGCCAAACGAGAAAACGACGTAGGCCAAGAGGTTCAGCTTGCGGTCCGCGTAGGCGCCAGCGCGAGCGATGAGGTCGGCGCCCACTCCGCACACGACGCAGGTCGCGAAAGACAGGACAAAGTGGCCGCTAAAGAAGAAGAACGCGCCCATGACCAGGCCGACGGCCGTGACGGCGCCAAAGCGCGGCACCTTGGCGATCAGCAGGTAGTAAATGGAACCCGCGACCAGGGCAACACCGGCGGGAAGCAACAGGTTGCCCACCACGGGAATCAAGATGCTGCACGCGAAGGTCACGACAGCGGTCACCAAAAAGTAGAGCGCCGCGTAAATGCCAACGGTGACGAGGTCAGAGACGGACAGGCCGCTGGCCTTCTGCTGTCCGGAAACGGTGACTTTAGACATGGTCGGGGTTGCCTTTCTCAAGTTGCTTGTTATAGAACATCTCGGAAAAATCGCGCGGGGGCTCGGCGGGCAAGGTGACCTCGAGCTCGATGTCTTCGCAGCCGGTGGCCAAAAGGCGCACGACGCAGCGCTCGCCCGCGGCAAAACCGCTAAAGGCCTCGTAGCGCTCGCCGGCGCCGGCGTAAAGAACGCCCAGCTCAAGATGGGCGTCAGGGTTGTGGCAGATCCAGTCGGGCCAGATCAGGCCAAGCGCCGAGCCGCCCTCGCGCTCAAGCTCGATCGCGTAGACGTCGCGACCGAGAAACGCCGCAAAGTCCTCGAAGGTCTCAACGGGCTTCTCGCCGGACACAGGGACGGCCTCGATGAAGCAGGCGTAGGTGTAGTAGATGAAGCGCTCGAACTCGCGGGCCACAACGACGCGGCCGGAAAGGTCTCGAATGCCGGCGGGCGCAGCGTTCGCGCAGCTCATCGCCACACGGGGGCCAAACGAGCCGTCGGCGAGAAGACCCTTCGCCTTGTAGAGCCCCAGGGCGGCAAGATCGGCCGCGCAGCCCACCTCGATGACCTCGCGCACGGCTGCCCACCGGGCACGGGCCGCCTCGGCGCCAGGCGCCGCCAGCGCGTCTTTGCCCACGTAGACCGGTACGTCATGGATGACGTAGGTCTGCGCGCCCTTCTCGCCGACAAGCTCAAGGCGCGGGCAGATGGGGGCGAAGCGCTCCACGGCGCCCTCCCAAAGCGGGCCCAGGTCATAGGCATGCTCGCCCAGCCCGGGCGCAAGCGCACGGTAGAACTCGGCCGCCGTCATGTCGGTCACGCCAACAAGCAGCGGAAACTCAAACTCTGTCATGATGCGTCCTCCTCAAGGTCGCTCCAAAAGAAATCACGGAGGCGAGAAGCCCCCGCCGGCCCGTCCAGGCCCCAGCTGCCGGCGACGCGTCCGCCCTCGAGCTCCAAGGCGTGCCCGCAGCAGGCGCAGACGAACTCGTAGTCGTGGCTCACGACCAGGACCAGCCGCCCGGCCGCCGCGACCTCGCGGACCAGCGCCGCCACCTGATGCATGTGGGCCAGGTCAAGGCCGCTTGTGGGCTCGTCGAAAAGCACGATGTCGCGGCCCGCCGCGATCGCGGACGCGACGCACAGGCGCTGCTTCTGCCCACCGGAAAGCGTCAGCGGGTGGGCGTCCGCGTAGTCGAGAAGGTCCAGGTGGGCCAGGGCCTCGCGCGCCTCCCCGATCGAGCAGACGTCGCCGAGACGGACCTCGTCGGCAACGCTCGAGCAAAAGAGCTGGCGCGTGACGTCCTGCATGACCAGCGCGCAGCGCGCCGTGCGCCCGGCCGCGTCAAGCGGGCCCGCCCACGGCAGCTCGACCGTGCCCCGGACGCCCTTCGCGATTCCGGCGAGGCTTCGCATGAGGGTCGACTTGCCCGCGCCGTTCTTGCCCACGACCGCAATCGGCACGCCGAGCGGCAGCTCGAGCTCGGGCACGTCCAGCGCCCGCCACGCCGCCTTGCCGCGACCGTAGTCGCAGGTCAGGCCGCGCACCCGCGCCGTCCCGGGGATCAGCGGGCCGCCGTCATCGGTCGTCGCGGCCCCGGCCCCCGCCGACGCGGGCCCGGCGCCCTCCGCGGCCCCGCCGCCTGCGACCTCGCATTCCTCCGGCCAAACCCGCCGCAGCCCCAGCGCGTCCGTCTCCGCCGCCCCCAAGGCCCGAAACTCGTCGCCCGTCCATGTGCACGCCACGCGCCCATCCTCGATGAACAGCACCTTGTCGACAAGTTCGCGCAGGTAGTAGACGCGGTGCTCGGCGATCAGGACCGCCTTGCCCTCGGCCTTCCACCGCGCGATGTAGCGGCGCAGCGCGTCGATGCTCCACACGTCCAGGTTGCTCGACGGCTCGTCCAGCACCAGAACGTCCGCGCCCGAGGCCTCTGCCGCGGCGCAGCACACCCGCTGGGCCTCCCCGCCCGAGAGCTCAAAGACCCTCTTGCCGAGAAACCCCTCGACCTCGAAGTCGGCCGCGGCCTGCGCCACGGCCTCGCGAACCGCCCCGGCCTCGCGACCGAGGTTCTCGCCGCAAAAGGCCAGCTCGCTTCGCACCTCGGCGTTGAACATCTGCGTCTTGGGGTTCTGGAACACGCTCGCCACGCGGCCGGCGATCTTGTGCATCGCCAACTCGCCCAGCGCCACGCCGTCCAGGCGCACTTCTCCGTACATGCAACCGCGCTCGTGGTGCGGCACCAGGCCGTTTGCCATCTTAAGGGCCGTCGACTTGCCGCAGCCCGAGCCGCCGCACAGCAAGACGACCTCGCCGGCGCCCACGCTAAAATTCAGCCCCTCGACCACCGGAGCCTCAAAACCATCGCCTGACCTGCCCGGATAGGCAAAGCCGGCATCCACAAACTCAAGTCCCACTCTTAGGCGTCTCCCGTCTTTACAGGCGTCGCGACCACCGTTTCTAAAGTTAACCAGGGGTTACTCTACCATTGAACCGCGCCCCCGGCCAGCCGACCAGCACCGCCCACACAAACTCGCGAACTTTGTGGAGATTGCCCCAGGCGCCCCATACCCCGGCGTTATACTTTCGACCGGTATCGCGCGGCGCGCGCGAGCCGCCCATCCATACGCGCCCCGAAAGACATTAAATGTCGCCCTTTCACTGTCGGACGAAGGGGCGGCATTTTTGTGTTTATAGGGGCATCTACCGGCCAAAACGCCGAAAGGAGCCGCCCACAATGCAGCACAAGCGCATGCCCCAGACCAAGCTCGAGTCCGTCATCTTCACCGCCATCACGGCATGGATCATGGTCTACTTCATGACCCTCTACAACACGGTGCTGGCAACCGGGACCTTCACCAACCGCACCTTCCTCATCGCGCTGCAGAGCATGTGGCTCGAGTACGTCCTCATCTTCCTGTGCGCCTACTTCATCTCGAGCCCGGCCGCGAAGCACTTCGCCTTCCAGGTGGTGCGCCCCGGCGACCGGCAGATCTACGTCATCTTGGCCATCCAGGTCTTCACCGTCGTCTGCCAGGTGGCGCTCGCGAGCATCCTGGGCGTGTGGCACGGCTACGGCTTCACCACCCAGATCCTGCCCGACTACATCATGACCTACTGCCGCAACTTCATCATGGCCCTGCCGCTGCAGCTCATCATCGCGGGCCCCCTGGCCCGCGGCATCTTCCGCGCGATTTTTGGCCGAGAGGAGCAGCAGCGCCTCGACGCCGAGGACGAGCGCCTTGCCCGCGAGGAGCTCGCCGAGGAGCAGGGCGCCTAAGGGGGCCGACCAAGGCGCCAAATTCGTCCGGGCTCACCCACCCGCGAAGCCCCGGCCGACGTATCCCACTTTAAAATCGGCTTCGCCGAGTAGCCTTGCCTCGCGCGCACTCGCCAACTGGGCAAACGCAGGCGAGAAGTATCCGGCTACTTGGCAATCCCGTTTTTAAAATGGGATACGTCAGGCGGGCGCGCCAGCCGGGTGCCCAAGCCCTCCAACAGGGGCGCCAGACCGCCCAAACCCACGCAAAAAAGGGTCGTCGTGCAATGGAATGCCTCCCGTTTCTTGTGTCCAAGAAACGGGAGGCAGCTCACGTGGCCGATGCCCTATCCCTTAAGCTCTCGCGCCGGTGGGCGCAAGCCGCGCGTTAGTTGTTGCAGCGGCGGCGCACCAGGTAGGCGCCCGCGCCGGCCACGCCGGCCACGCACACCAGCGCAACCGGCGCGTAGGCGACGGCGTCGCCGGTCTTAGGCAGGTCGCCCTTGTGGCTGGGCTCGCCGGAAGGATCTTCGGAGCCGGAGCCATCCGCATCGCCCGAAGGCTCGACCGAGCCCTTCTTGGTGCCGCCCTGCGCCGAATACCTGCCAAGAACCTCGATCTGCGCGTTCACCTCGTCGCTGCCGGCGGTGCCCAGGTGCAGGACGGTCTCGTAGTCGTCACCGGCGGTGGCGAGCATCTGCTCGGCCTCGGCGACGGCAGTCTTCAGGGCGTCGTAGTCGGCCTGCGTCATCCACTTCTTATCGCAAGAGACATCGGTGCCGTCGGCACTCACGACCACGGAATCAAGAAGCTCCTTGGCCGCACTGGTGGCCTTCTTCAAAGCCGTCAGCTCGCTGACCTCGGCAAAGTCGTCAACCTCAGAGAACGCCTTGATCGGCGCGTTGTCGACGGCAGGCGTGTTGGCGCCGGCATCCTGGTATTTCTTCTTCACCGCGGCCACCACGTCGGTCCAGTCGGCCCACTCGATGTCTGCAGCAAGCGCGCCGTCCTCGTCGCTCTGCGCAGACGAGCTGCCGGTCAGGCTCTCGCCCGCGTTTACTTTGGCCTCAAAGTAAACCTGCTGGCGAAGCTTCTTGGACGCCTCCACGCGGGTCTCGATGGTTTCGTAGACCCCGTCGTCCTCAAGGTTCTGCTTAAGGTCGATCGGAAGCGCCTCTTCGGGAGTAAGCCCCCTCTCCTCGAGCTCCTTCTTGCCCTCGTCGGTCGCGTAGTACTTCTTGAGGCTGCCCGAATAGAGATCGCGGTAGTAGTTCTCCAGGTCGCGGTAGAACTCCTTGCCGTAGCGCTCGAGCTCCTCGTCGCTCAGCTCGCCGACCTCGTTGACGGCAACGCCCTGGTAGTACAGGCCGTCGGCCGCCTGCTGCGAGGTCACCACGGCGTAGTACTGACCCTCGCGCATCGGGATCCACATGCTCTGGTCGAGCGTGGTGCGATGGTATCCGCCAAACTCGTACTCGTCGCTACCCGTGTAGGCCAGCGTGCTGTGCTCGGGATCGCCCGGCTTGGCGTCCTTGGAGTCAAGCAGGTAGACGCGGTAGGTAACGGTGGTGTCGGGCTTGTAGGTCGCGCAGGATAGGGTGCGCACGTCCATGTCGGACTTTGCCTGGAAGACGTTGGCGGAGTAGAGCGGGGTGTCGGAGCCGTTCACGACGGCGTTGTCCGCAGCGAGGTAATCGTACTGGTCGATCAGGTACTCGGCGTTGTCGCTGTAGGAGTTGATGTCAAAGTCGTAGGACTCGGCCATGCACAGCGTGGTGTCGTAGTAGGAGATCCAGAAGTAGCCGGTGTGGTTGCCGTTCTCGTCCTCGATACCCCACGCGCTGGGGAAGTTCTGGGAGTCAACGGAGTCGCCGGTCTCGGAGCCCCAGCTGTTCTTGACAAGCCAGGCGCCGTCGCCCGCGGGGGTGTGCGCGGCGGCGTCGGCGAAGCCCGCGGCGAAGTTCTCCTTGGAATAGGTGTCGTCCCAGCCCACGATGGTCACCGCATGGTTCATGTCGGCGTTGTCGTTGGCATAGTGGGCCCACTCAGTGCTGATGTACTTGGCCTCGCTCCCCTCGTCGCTGCCCTTGGAGGTGTCGGCGGCAAAGCAGATGGAGACGGCACGGCTAAAGTCCTCGTCGCCGTCCTTGCCGTCGCTGTCGTACAGCTCGTTCTTGATGGCCTTGACGGCGTCCCAGTTCACGCTTACGAACTTGCCATCCGAATCGAGATTGCGCGTGTCGGGCAGCTCGTTGCCGTTCTCGAGGTTGAGCATCGCGCTGTTCCACCACGAGAGGTCATCGTCGTCGAGCGACTCGCCGTACTGCGACGCGATGGTCCAATCGGTATAGACCTGCTTACCGCTCGCGTCGTAGTAATTACCGGCGTAGTACTTCTTCTGGTAGGTAACGACCGTATCGTCATCGTCCAGCTTATCGATCTGAGACTGCGTGAGGTTCTCGAGGCTCTGCGTGGTGCTGGTGGCACCGGTCTCATCGGTCACCTTGCGAGTGACCATAACCGTGTAGACCGGGTCGTCGGCATGCGTCGTGGAGCTGTTGATGTACACGCCGGTGTTGCGGTACGTGGCGACCGTCTCGAGGACGGGCCCGATGCCCGAGGCAAAGACGTTAGCGCCATAGGTCAGAAGACCGCCGACGTCAAGACCGTGGTTAAGGTTGGCGCTCGCGTTGTGGTAACCCTCTCCGGCCTGCAGGGCGCCGACCAGCGTCTCTGGCGCGCCGCCGTTGCGAAAGACGGAGCTTGCAAGCTGCAGCTCGGAGAGGTCGAGCAGCGACTCGGCATAGGTGGTGCCGGCCTCGGCGAGGATGGAGGCCTCGGACGCGGCGATGATCGAGAAGCCCCAGCAGGTGCCCCAGGGGTTCTGGTACTTCACGGGCGTAACGATGCCCTGGTCGCGCAGGTCGTACGTGGCGGGCAGGTCGGTGCTCGCGCTGTCCTCATCGTCTGAGAGCGCGGCGACCTCGGCGGAATCGAGGGTGGTGTAGGGCTGATAGTCGGCACTGGTCGCGTTTTCGGCGGCCTCGCCCCAGCCCTCCAGGATACCGGCCTCGCTCGCGTAGGCGGCGACCGGGCACACGCCCGAAAGCGAGAGCGCCATGAGGCAGACCACGCCCACCTTGGCGCCGCGCCTAAGCACGCCGGCCAGACGGCTCGTCCCTTCGCGAGTCTGATCTAGCTGCATATGCATCTCTCCTTTATCGGATTCGGTATTCCCCACTCACGGTGCCATTTTGGCAATCTGCACCAGTATAGGAGAACGCACGTGCAGCCCTGGCCCCATCC
>CAVAUD010000083.1:0-9502 GCA_963591565.1 bacterium | reverse complement strand
ACCTCACGCACGACTACGTGACCATCAACGGCGATTACCGCACGTAGACGGCCCGACCCGCGGCCCACGCGGCCCCGCATCCGCCCCACACCCAAACAGCCCATCAAACGGCGAGAAGCCCCCGCGGTCTTCTCGCCACCTGCATACCGGCGCAAACAAGAAAGGCGCACCCATGAAGAAACGCGATCGTCAGCAGCGCGACGCCGCCGCTGTGAAGGCCGAGACCCTGATCGAGGCCCTGCCCTGGATAAACCAGATGAACGGCAAGACCTTCGTCATCAAGTACGGCGGAAGCGCGATGGAGGACAAGGACCTCTGCGCCCAGGTCGTCGCCGACATCGAGATGCTCAAGCTCATGGGCGTGCGCATCGTGCTCGTCCACGGCGGCGGCAAGGCGATCAACGCGATGCTCACCCGCCTGAACATCCCCGTGAAGTTCAAGGACGGCCTGCGCGTGACCGACGAGGACACCATGGAGGCCGTGCGCGAGGTGCTCGTGGGCAAGGTCAACCAGGAGCTGGTCTGGGCCCTGAACGAGTACGGCCACAACGCCGTGGGCATCTCGGGCGCCGACGGCAAGACCTTGAAGTCCGAGGTCGTCGATCCCGAACTGGGCCGCGTCGGCCGCATCCGCGAGGTCGACACGAACCTCATCGACACCATCCTGGACGACGGCTACATCCCCGTGGTCGCCTCGATCGGCTGCGGCCCCGACGGCTTCTTCAACATCAACGCCGACGTCGCCGCCGGCAAGATCGCCGAGGCCATGGGCGCCGACAAGCTCATCTACCTGACCGACGTCGACGGCCTGCTCGAGGACGTCAACGACCCCGACAGCCTGATCGCCCAGATGACCCGCACCGAGACCCACGAGCTTCTCGACTCCGGCGCGCTTGACGGCGGCATGATCCCCAAGATCCGCTCGGTCGCCGAGGCCCTGGACTCCGGCGTCTCTGAGGTTGTGATCCTTAACGGCAAGTACCCGCACTCGCTGCTGCTCGAGATCTTCACCGACGCCGGCTGCGGCACCCTCTTTACGCAAGATTAATTCTTCCGCGCGCGGCCGCTTGTGCCCGCGGCCGTGGTCTACCATGGGCCGCAGCGGATAAACCCCAGCTTCGAAGGGATTTCTCAATGTCTGACTTCCAAACCGTCCCCGCCGACGTCCTTGAGGGCGACAACACCTACCTCATGCACACCTACGGCCGCCTGCCCGTCCAGCTCGTGAGCGCGAGCGGCGCCACCGTGACCGACAACTACGGCAAGACCTACATCGACTTCCTCGGCGGCATCGGCTGCGCCTCTCTGGGCCACTGCCACCCCGCCGTGGTCGCCGCCATCAAGGACCAGGCCGAGAAGCTCTGGCAGGTCGGCAACTACTTCTACGTCGAGAACCGCAACGAGGCGGCCGAGGGCATCTCCGAGCTCCTCTCCACCGTGACCGACGAGTCCGGCCACGTCGTGGGCTCGACCGGCACCACCTGGCGCACGTTCTTCTCCAACTCCGGCGCCGAGTCCAACGAGGGCGCCATCAAGTGCGCGCGTCGTTGGGGCGAGGTCAAGCTCGGCGGCGCCTCCACCATCGTGTCCGCCCGTCAGAGCTTCCACGGCCGCACGTTGGCGACTTTGGCCGCGACCGGCCAGGACAAGTTCCACGCGAGCTTCAACCCGCTGCCCGCCGGCTTCGTCTCGGTCCCGCTTAACGACATCGAGGCCCTGACCGCCGCGGTCGAGAAGCCCGAGTCCGGCGCCGTCTGCGCCGTCATGCTCGAGTGCATCCAGGGCGAGGGCGGCGTGTGGCCCGCGACCTACGACTACATGCGCGAGGTCCGCGACCTGTGCACCAAGAACAACATCCTGCTCGTCATCGACGAGGTCCAGACGGGCATGTTCCGCTGCGGCTCGCCGTTTGCCTACCAGCGCTCCGGCATCGAGCCCGACGTCGTGAGCATGGCCAAGGGCATCGCCGGCGGCTTCCCGATGGGTGCCGTCGCCGCCCGCGCCGAGGTGGCCGACCTTCTGCACCCCGGCGACCACGGCTCGACCTTCGGCGGCAACGCCCTGGCCGCGGCCGCCTGCCGCGCGACCCTCAAGGCCTTCGCCGACGAGCAGACCGGCGAGCACGTCATCGCCGCGGGCAAGCACCTGCGCCACCGCCTGGAGGCCCTGCCGCACGTCACCGAGGTCCGTGGCCACGGCCTCATGCGCGGCGCCCAGCTCGACGTGCCCGTGGCCAACGAGCTGATGGAGGAGGGCCTGGCCGCCGGTATCGTCCTGAACCACATCGGCGACTCGATCCTGCGCTTCCTGCCCCCGCTGAGCATCACCAAGGAGCAGATCGACGAGGGCATGGACATCCTCGGCGAGCTTCTCGCCAAGCACTAAGGCGCAGGTCAGCGGCTTAGTTTGGGCTCCTGGTGGGCTTATGAGCCAAAAAACTTCGCTGGTTTTCAAATTTCTGGTTCCCAAACGCGAAATGCTTTGGTATAGTAGAAAACCGCGCGGGCGATTGGCTCAGGGGTAGAGCACTTCCTTCACACGGAAGGGGTCGCTGGTTCGAATCCAGCATCGCCCACCATATATTTTGGGGAATTAGCTCAGTTGGGAGAGCGCGTGACTGGCAGTCACGAGGTCAGGGGTTCGAACCCCCTATTCTCCACCATGAATTGTCAAGCTCCGGGTTTCGGCCCGGAGCTTTTTGTTGTGCGCGGTGATTGCCGACCTTCTTGATTTCGCGATCCATCGCAACGTCCCAAATCGCCCCTCTCGCCATAAAAAAGGGGCCCCGGACGAATCCGGGACCCCCGAGTTGCTTGCTTGTGTGGCTCGCGCGTCGTCGCGCCTTACGCGTCCTTGCGGTCCGGGACCTTGAGCATGATCAGGAAGCCGATGACGAACAGGATCGCGATGGAAAGCACGCCCAGGCTCGAGTTGCCGGTGAGCGCGGTGAAGGTGCCCACCATGAACGTGCCGAGAATGGCCGCGTACTTGCCAAAGATGTCGAAGAAGCCAAAGTACTCGTTGGCGCGGTCCTTGGGGCACAGCTTGCCGAACTCAGAGCGCGAAAGCGCCTGGATGCCGCCCTGGAACATGCCGACCAGGATGGCCAGGATCCAGAACTCGGTCGCGGTGCGCAAAAGGATCGCGGCGAACAGCGTGATGCCAAAGTAGGCCGCGATGGCGATCAGCAGCATCTTGCGGGTGCCGTACTTGGAAGAAAGGCGGCCGTAGATGATGGCCGAGGGGAACGCCACGAACTGGGTGACGAGCAGCGCCAGCACCAGCTGCGTCGAGGAGATTCCCAGGTCGGTGCCGTAGCTCGTGGAGAGCTTGATGATGGTGTGCACGCCGTCGATATAGAAGAAGTAGGCGATCATGTAGTACTTGATGGACTTGTTGGCCCAGATCTCCTTGAGCGTGTCGCCGATGCCGCGGATCGCGTTGCCAAAGGCGTGCTTCTCGCGCGGCTTGAAGTGCTTCTGCTCGACGTCCTTGAGCATCGGGACGGTGAAGACCAGCCACCAGGCCGCGGTGATGATGAAGGCGATCTGCATGGCGCCCTGAAGGGTCATGCCCAGCGCCTCGTAGTTGAGCACGATCAGCAGGCACGCGATGAACGGCACGCAGCTGCCGATGTAGCCCCAGGCGTAGCCCTGGCTCGAGACCTCGTCCATGCGCTCGTCGGTCGTCGCGTCGATCAGCAGCGCGTCATAGAAGACCATCGAGGAGTTCAAGGCCACCGAGCTGATGACATAGATGACGAGAAACGCCATCGCGCTCTTGGGGAAGCCCAGGGCCACCGTGGCCACGACGCCCGTGCCCACGCAGCCGATGATGAACTTCTTCTTCATGCCCTGCATGTCGGCGATCGAGCCGAGGATAGGCATGAGCAGGGCGATGATCAAAGACGCGATCGTCTCGGCGTAGCTCCAGGCCACCACCGCGCCGCCGTCGGGAGACAGCGAGCTGAAGTAGATGGGGATGACGCTCGACGCGAGCAAGACGAGGGCCGAGTTTCCCACGTCGTACATGATCCAGCTCTTCTCGGCGCGGGTAAGTTTCTGTTTTGCCATGGTTCCCCTCTTTGGTGTGGTTGACGCGATGGTTGCTAAAACATACAGCGATACAAAATCCTACCGTCAATGTTTCCCATTTTATGCGCGGGGCTCGTAATGATTGGGTAAAACTGGGCTGACGCGTCATTGCGCGCCGCATACGGTCGTCGGCTCGCTTAGAATGAGTGCCTGTAACCAACGAAAAGAGGTCGCTATGCCCGCGGTTCTAACCCATGACTTTTTTGGCAGGAGCGTTTGCGAGGACGTCTCTGACCTCCTGTCGTTTAAACGTTTGGCCGAGAAGGACGCGTTTCTTCTGGGCAACCAGGGGCCGGACCCCCTGTTCTATCTCGTCGTCGACCCCCTGATGGGCAAGTGGAAGCCGCTCGGCAACGTCATGCACGACGCCCGTCCCGCTCGCCTCATGCTCGCCATGCGCGAGGCGGCCGACCGCCTCGAGGGCCGCGAGGCCCAGATCGCGCGCGCCTACGTCGCGGGCTTCTCGTGCCACTGGCTGCTCGACTCCACGGTGCACCCCTTCGTCTATTACTGGCAGTACGGCCTGACCGAGGCCGGCGTCGAGGGCCTGGACAAGAGCGCCTCGCAGAAGGTCCACGCCGAGATCGAGCGCGACTTCGACGAGGCCGTCCTCTACTCGCGCACGGGCATGACCGTCGCCCAGTACCGCCCCTACGAGGAGTGCCTCAAGGCCTCCGCCGAGGTCTTGTCCGCCATCGACAAGCTTTACTTCTACGTCTCGCTTTGGACCTACGGCCGCGCCATCGACCCGCGCACCTTCTCGACCGCCGTGCGCGAGTTTCGTCTCGTCCAGCGCGCCTTCTACAGCGCGGGCCCCAAGAAACGCCAGCTCGTCGGCACCGTCGAGCGACTGGCCACGGGCAGCCCCTACTCCCTGTACGCCGCGATGTCGCATCGCGACCGCCGCGAGGGCACGTCGGACTTCGACAACCGAGACCACAAGCCGTGGGAGAACCCCTTTACCCACGAGGTCGCCACGACGTCTTTCGAGGACCTCTTCGCGGCCGCCCAGATGCGTGCCCTTCCCACGATCGACGCCCTGGTAAACTGCGAGCTTGACCGCGACGCGGCCGTCGAGCTCACCCAAAACATCAACTTCGAGGGAAGCTTTGCCGCCGAGGACGGGCCGTTTACCTGGTAAAAGCTACCGATAACCCTTGAGTTCGCGCCGACACGACCGTTTGCATTGCGGGTTTGCTACCGCTCATCGCTCGGTCGTGTCGTTTTATGCGGGCGGGTAGTAACCTTATGCATTGGAATTAGGCAACGCGTGGCGCTAAAGGAGGGCTTCTTCGCATGGCCACCTATGTTTTCTCTGATGTTCACGGTCATGCGGCGACCCTTGCCCGCGTCCTGGACGCGGTGAGCCCTAGCCAAGACGACGTCTTCTTCTGCCTGGGCGACATGATCGACCGCGGGCCCGACCCCATCGAGGTCATGCGCATCGTCCGCGGCCTGCCCAACGTCTGCGCCCTCAAGGGCAACCACGAGGACCTCATGATGGCCTGCTTAAAGGACCCCGAGAGCCAGCTCGACGCCTTCAACTGGGGCATGAACGGCGGCCAGACCACCTCCGACGGCCTTGCCGCCGCCGGCGACGAGGCCGATGAGCTGGTCGACTGGGTCTCTGACCTGCCGCGCGCCGCCTGGGCGACGGTGGGGGAGCGCTCCTTCGTCTTCACTCACGCCGGCCTCGACCCTGCCCACACCTTCTTGACCGACATCTGGAACGACGTCTCGTTCCAGGCCCTGATCGACGCCCAGGACCCCGAGGACCTTCTCTGGATCCGCGAGGATTTTTGGGGTGCCGAGAAGAGCGGCCTGGTAGACACCGCCGGCAACGGCCCCATCGTGGTCGCCGGCCACACGCCCACGCCCTACCTCGAGCGCATGACGGCCCTTCTCGACCGCCCTTGCAGAAACGACGAGGGCCTCGCGCAGATGGTGCGCGTGGGCGCAAGCGACGCCACGGGAGGCGTGGCCGACAGGTACGATATCGACTGCGGGGCGGCGGGCGGCTTTGGCTTTGGCCAGGTCATGGTCTTGCGCCTCGATGACATGCACGAGTTCTACGAGCCCGTGCGCGAGGGAGAGTAAGTCAGTGTTTTCGCCCAGCAACCCGCCCCGCCTGGTCCTCGTGGACGAGGACGGGACTTTTCTTGACCTCGGCGGCGAGGAGTTCAGCCGCGAGCGCTTCTCGCGCGTCTTTGCCAAGATGCAGCAGGCAGGCTGCCGCTTTGCCGTGGCCACAAGCAACCAAAGCTTCCAGGTGAAGGACATCTTCGCAGACCTTGCGCCCCAGATCTCGCTGGTCACGTCCAACGGGGCCTACGTCGAGACGGGCGGAGAGCTTCTCTCGCTCTCGACCTTGTCGGCCGACGCCGTGGCCCGCGTCATGGCCGCGCACGAGGCCTACCCGCAGATCCCCTTGGCCGCCGTCTGTGCCGACGGCGCCTACTTCGAGACCTCCGCGGACCCCGAGTTCGCCCAGAGCCTGGCCATGTACTCCCACCGGGTGCGCTTCGTCGACAGCCTGGCTTGCGGCCCGGCCGCGACCGACGTCATGATGTACTGGTCGCGCATGCCCGCCGAGCAGCAGCGCGAGTCGATGGCCGCCATGCAAGAGGCCTTGGGCGACGACGTCCGCGTCGTGGACTCCGGCGTCGACGACGGCTGGGGCTTCTTCGACCTGGTCTTGCCCGGTGTCTCCAAGGCCACGGGTGCCCAGGTCCTTCTCGGCCACTTTGGCATCGACGCGGCCGACGTGATCGCCTTCGGCGATGCCGACAACGACCGCGAGATGCTGGCCCTTGCCGGCTGTGGCGTGGCGATGGGCAACGCGTCGCCCGAGGTCAAGGCCGCGGCAGACATGGTGTGCGCGCCCTGTCGCGAGCAGGGCGTCCTGCGCGTGCTCGAGGGCGTGTTTGGAATCGAGAATGGCCGCTAGCGTCACCGCAGCGGCCCGCGACCTTCTCCAAGGCGCCGTGTGCGCCCAAGCCGAGAAGGACGGCTGGGTTAGGCCCCTTCGTTTCACGGAAGAGCAGCTCAAGGCCCTCGGCAGCTGCCGTGCGTGGCATCCGGGCCTCTATCACCAGATGGCCCTTTGCACCGCTGGCGTGTGCCTCGCCTTCGAGACCGACAGCTCCTGGGTCGACCTCGAGGTCTCCTTCGATCGCCTTCCGCGCGGCTCGGCCTCGGTGATCAGGGACGCCCAGCGCTACGAGGGCCGCGAGCGCCTGCTCTACGACGGCGTCTCGGCCGAGGTCGACGGCGCCCACCTCAAGGTCCGCGAGCCGGACGAGACGGACGTCGCGCGCTTTGTCCTCGATAACGCCCAGGGCGCGGCCGACCTGGGGATGCAGCGGCTCTTCGCCGTCGAGGCCCAGGCCCACACGGTCAAGATCTGGCTGCCCTGCCTGCGGGGCTGCACGGTGCGCAGCGTATGCGGCGACGGCACCTATATCCGGCCCGTCGCGCCAAAAGGCGCCCTTCTCGTCCTGGGCGACTCGATCTCGCAGGGGTTCATCTCGCTCGACCCGGGCCTCGCCTGGCCGTCGCTTGTGGCCCAGCGCCTCAAGCTCGAGCTGGTCAACCAGGGTGTTGGCGGCCAGGTCTTTCAACCGGGCAGCCTCGTGGGGCTGAAGGACGCCGTGGCTCCGGCCAAGATCGTGGTCGAGCTGGGCGTCAACTACCGCTTCGAGCCCTGCCAGGCCCTGCGCGTCCAGGCCGAGATCCAAACCTTCCTCTACGAGGTCGCGAGCGCCTGGCCCACCGTCCCCACCTGGGTCGTCACGCCCATGCCCCACACGCAAAACGTCTGGCCCGACCATCCGCGCAGCTGCTTTGACCAGGTCGAGGACATGATTCGGGCGTGTTCTTCTCGCCATGGGAATTTTCGTCTGGTGGATGGGGCACAATTGCTAGATAGCCATGACTTGCTGGGCCTTTTGATCGACGGGTCAGACCACCCGGGGACCAAGGGCCACGCGCAGATCGCCAAGAGGCTTCTCGCCGCGATGAAGGAGAAGGCATGACCACCATCGCCTACAACAAACTGGCGCCCCAGCTCACGGGCACCCTGAGCCCGCGGGCCCAGGAGCTGGTCAAACACAACGTCGAGAGCCGCAAGCTCAGCCCTTACGCCTGCGCTGACGCCTCGTCGATCCGCCGCGCGCCGGCCGAGCGCGACCGCGACACCGTCATGCGCCCCTCTTTCCTTCGTGATGCCGAGAAGATCTTGCATCTGCCCGCCTACAACCGTCTGGCCGGCAAGACGCAGGTCTTTTCTTTTAGGGCAAACGACGGGCTGTGCCGCCGCGGCCTTCATGTGCAGCTCGTGGCGCGCGTCGCTCGAGACATCGGCCGCGCCCTGGGCCTCAACACCGATCTCATCGAGGCCATCGCCTTGGGCCACGACATCGGCCACACGCCCTTTGGGCACGCCGGCGAGCACTTCTTGAACGACGTCTACCATGCTCGTACCGGCCGCTGGTTCTTCCACAACGTGCAGTCGGTGCGCGTGATCGACGTCCTGGGCGGCCGCAACGTGTCGCTGCAGACCTTGGACGGCGTCTTGTGCCACAACGGCGAGTTCGAGCAGCAGTCCTTCGAGACGAGCGGCCTGGCCGAGTTCGACACCTTTGACCGCGTGGTGGCCTCGTGCTGGGAAAACGGCGACAACGCCATTGGCCGTCTTCGCCCCATGACGCTCGAGGGCTGCGTCGTGCGCATCTCGGACATCATTGCCTACGTGGGCAAAGACCGCCAGGATGCCATCCGGGCGGGTCTTCTCGACGAGGAATCCTTTGACGACGGCATGGGCGGCGGCTACAACGCCTGGGCACTCTCTGCCTTCGTCGCCGATGTCGTCGAGAACAGCGTGGGCAAGGACCATATAGAGATGAGCGAGGCGGGATTTTTGGAGCTTGCCCGCGCCAAGCGCGAGAACTATGCCAAGATCTACGGCTCGGCCGAGGTCAACGGCGATTTCTCCAACGAAGTGGCCGAGCTCTTCGAGTCCCTCTATATACATGAGCTCGAGGCCCTAAAGAGGGGAGACGAGAACTCCGCCATCTTCGCGAACCACATCCTGCCTACCCAGCGCCGCCTTTCCTTCTACGGCCAAGACTACGAGTGGGAGGACGACCCAAACCAAACCGTGGTCGATTTCATCTCGGCCATGACCGACGACTACTTCATCGCCTGCGCCGAGGCCCTGTTCCCCGACTCGGCCCACTTCCCCAAGCGCGGCTACTTCGACCTCATCCAGCCCTAGTAGTTACAGCCATAGGCGAGAAGCCCGCGCGGGGCGGCGGGGCGCGAGTTGTGGAGGAATCGTGAATCGCTTTCCCGCCCTTGCGCGGCCCGGGGCATGAGCGTAAATTAACTCCTTGCGCAACGGCAGCGCA
>CAVAUD010000082.1:0-9639 GCA_963591565.1 bacterium | reverse complement strand
TGGTCACGCCGGAGTAGAGCGCGCAGTCGATCTGCTGCGGGCAGATGAAGTGGATGTGGGTGTCGATGCCGCCGGCCGTCACGATCAGGCCCTCGCCGGCCAGGGCCTCGGTGCCCGCGCCCACGGTCATGCCGGGGGTGACGTTGTCCATCGTGTCGGGGTTGCCGGCGTGGCCGATGCCCACGATGTAGCCGCCCTTGATGCCGATGTCGGCCTTGTAGATGCCGGTGTAGTCGAGGATCAAGGCGTTGGTGATCACGAGGTCGAGAACACCGTCCGCGCTGGTAGAGCGCACGTTTTGGCCCATGCCGTCGCGCAGGGTCTTGCCGCCGCCGAACTTGGCCTCGTCGCCGTAGGTGGTGAGGTCGCGCTCGACCTCGATGACGAGGCTCGTGTCGGCCAGGCGCACCTTGTCGCCGGTGGTGGGGCCGTACATCGCCGCGTACTTCTCGCGGGAAATCTCGATTGCCATCGCTTAGGCCTCCTTAGCTGCGTCGTTGGTCGCCGGGGCCGCGCCGGGGGCCGGGGCCGCACCGGGGGCCGGGGCCGCGTCGGCCGCGCCGTCGTCCCAACCGGGCTCGAAGCCTGCGGCCACGCCCTCGACGTACTCGTCGAAGCCGCGGCGACGGGCGCGCTCGAGGCTCGCGGCCGCGGTGCGCGGCGCGCAGACGTCGCGCGTGAGGTCGTTCAGGCCATAGACGGTCTTGTTGCCGCCCAGCTCAACGAGGCGGACGACCTTCTCCTCGCCCGGCTCGAAGCGCACGGAGTTGCCGCTGGGCACGTCCAGGCGATACCCAAAGGCGGCCGCGCGGTCGAAGGAGAGGCAGCGGTTGACCTCGAAGAAGTGGAAGTGGCTGCCCACCTGCACCGGGCGGTCGCCGAGGTTGGTGACGGGCATGTCCAGGGTCTTGCGGCCGGCGTTGAGCTCGATCGTGCCGGCGGCGCAGATCACCTCACCAGGAATCATCGCAGGTCCTCCCTACTGGATGGGGTCGTGGACGGTGACGAGCTTGGTGCCGTCCGGGAAAGTGGCCTCTACCTGGACTTCCTTGACCATGGCGGGGACGCCGTCCATGACGTCGTCTGCGCACAGGATCTGGCGGCCCAGGGTCATGAGCTCGCTCACGTCGTGGCCGTCGCGGGCCAGCTCCAAAAGGTCCGAGCTGATGAGGGCCACGGCCTCGGGGTAGTTGAGCTTCAGGCCGCGGTCGCGGCGCTCGTGCGCGAGCTGTCCGGCCAGGTGCAGCATGAGCTTCTCCTGGTCCTTGTCGTTAAGGCGCATACCTCTCCCTTCGTTGGGTTTGCTGCAGCTATCCTACGGCACAAACCCCCGGGGTCACCGACCCTTAACGCGGCCGGACATCTCCCGTAACACACTGAAACACGGCCAAAACATACGGCAGGAAGGGCTCGGCGGGGCCCCGGAGGACCCGGATTAGCCCTGCGGGCACCTCGCGAAACCCTGCGGGCACCTCGCGCGCGACGAAAAAGTCGATATTGGGTGGCCAGTTCGCGGACTTACGGGAATACCCCAACTTCGCCGCAACAAAAGCCCAGGTCGGCGATCATCGCCGACCTGGGCTTCCGGGAAAACCCGAATCCGGGTTCCCAATATCGCATTTTTTGATTCCGCGGGCCCCAAAACCGCCCGCGAACCGGCCCTACAGCGACATCGTCTCCTGCAGTTTGGCCTGGTCGAGCTCGGCCGGGGCGCCGTGCATGATGACGCGGCCCTTCTCAAGCACGTAGCAGTCGTCGGCGATGCCCAGGACGAACTCCAGGTACTGCTCGACGATGAAGACCGCGATGTCCTTCGAGATCGCGCGCAGGACGTCGCCGATCTGGTCGATGACGTTGGGCTGGATGCCCTCGGTGGGCTCGTCCAGGACCAGGACCTTCGGGCGGCCCATCATCGCGCGGGCGATCGCCAGCTGTTGCTGCTGGCCGCCCGAGAGGTCGCCGCCCTTGCGGTCGAGGAACTCCTTCAGGATGGGGAACGTCTCGAAGATCGACTCGTCGAGCTCGTCCTTGCCGCCGTGGGCCTCGAGGCCCAGCTGCAGGTTCTCACGCACCGTGAGCTGCGGGAAGATCTCGCGGCCCTGCGGCACGTAGCCGATCCCGGCCTGCGCGCGGGCGTACGGCGGCAGCGCGGTCACGTCGGCGCCAGCGACCTTCACGCTGCCCTGAGCCGCAGGCAGCAAACCCATCACGGTCTTCAACGTCGTCGTCTTGCCCGCGCCGTTGCGGCCCACCAGGCAGGTGACGCGCCCGCGCTCGGCGGCCAGGTCGACGCCCTGCAACACCATGCCCTCGCCGTAGCCCGACCAAAGGCCGGCGACCTCAAGCACCTTCTCGGCCATCTATGCCTCACCTCCGCGACCCAGGTAAACGTCGATAACCTGCTGGTTGCTCGACACCTGGTCCATCGTGCCCTCGTCCAAGATCTGCCCCTCGTGGAAAACGGTGACCTTGTCCGAGACGTCCTTCGCGAACTGCATGTCGTGCTCGACGACCACGACGGAGCACTCGTCCTTGACCTTGTGGAGAAGCTCGGCGGTGTGCTCGGTCTCGCGGCGGCTCATGCCGGCGACGGGCTCGTCGAGCAGCAGCAGGTCGGGCTTCTCGGCCAGAAGCATGCCGATCTCGAGCCACTGCTTCTCTCCGTGGGAAAGGCGCGTGGGGTACTCGAACTTCTTGCTGTCCAGGCCGATGAAGTCCAGCACGTAGCGGATGTGGTCCTCGGTGTCGGCCGAGAGCTTCTTGAAGGTCGTGGAGTACAGCGTGTGCTTGCCCGCGGCGGCCAGCTCCATGTTCTCCAAGATCGTGATGCCGTTGAAGACCGAGGGGGCCTGGAACTTGCGGCCGATGCCGAGGTTGGCGATCTTGTACTCGCGCATCTTGGTGAGGTCGTACTCGCCCTTGTAGACGATGCGGCCGCTCGAGACCTTGTTCTTGCCGCAGATGGCGTCGAGCATCGTGGTCTTGCCGGCGCCGTTGGGGCCGATGAAGAAGCGGATCTCGTTCTCGCCGACGGAGGTCGAGACGCCCTTGATGGCCTTGAAGTCGCCGAAGTTGATCGAGACGTCCTCGATGGAGAGAAGCGCGGGCTTCTCGGCGGCGTCGGCGGCGGGAGCGGCGGCGTTGGCGGCCCCAGCGGCGTTGGCGGCCCCGCTCACCGCGGATTTGACGGACTCAAACATTTAAGCCTGACCTCCTTCTTCGGAAAGCTCGCAGGGTACGGCGGCGCCGGTCTTGGCGGCTCGCCAGGCACGGAAGCGCGCGGGCACGTCCTTGATCGACATCAGGCCGCCGGGCAGGAACAGGATGACCAGGACGCAGACGAGGCCCAGGCCGTAGCTCCACAGGTCCGGGAAGCTCTCGGACGCGAAGGTCTTGACGCCGTTGACGAGAAGGGCGCCCAGGATCGGGCCGGCGAGCGTGCCCTTGCCGCCGATGGCGACCCAGATGAGCATCTCGATGGAGGGCGAGACGGCCACGTCGGACGGGGTGATGATGCCGACCTGGCTCACGTAGAGGGCGCCGGCGATGCCCGCGATGGCGGCGGAGAGCGCGTAGACGAACACCTTGAAGAACGCGGTGTTGTAGCCGGTGAAGCGCACGCGGTTCTCGGAGTCGCGGATGGCGATGAGGATCTTGCCCACGCGGCGGCCGACGAGGAAGGTGCACAGGCAGAACAGGGCGACGAGCACGACGAGCGTCACGTAGTAGAGCACGAGCTTGGTCGAGCTCGCGTCGAGCGAGAAGCCGAGCAGGGTGTCGAAGTCGGTGAGGCCGTTGGAGCCGCCGGTGTACTGCTGGCAGCCGATGAGCAAAACGGACAAGATCATGGCCAGCGCCTGCGACAGGATCGTGAAGTAGACGCCCTTGATGCGGTTCAAGAAGGTGAGAAGACCGATCACGACGGCCACGGCCACCGGCACCACGATGACCATCACGAAGGCGAAGGCGGGGTTGGTGAAAGGCGCCCACCAGAAGGGCAGGCTGTCGAACCCGGCCCAGGTCATGAAGTCGGGAAGGGCTCCGGCCGAGGCCTCGAGCTTGAGGTACATGGCCATGACGTAGGCGCCCAGGCCAAAGTAGACGCCGTGGCCCAGGCTCATGATGCCCGTGTAGCCCCAGATCATGTCGAGGCCCAGGGCCACGATGGCGAAGCACATGTACTTGGCGATGAGGCTCACGCGAAACATCGGCAGGACAAAGGGGGCGGCGGCGAGAAGGACGAAGACGACTGCGGCCACGACCCACTTGTAGGATTTCTTCTCGGACATTTAGCGGAACACCCCCTTAATCCTCGAGCGAGCGGTTGTGGGTCTCGAAGAGGCCCTTGGGCTTGAACTGAAGCAGGATGACGATGCAGACGAAGATCAGGACCTGGCCGATGGAGGCGTCGGTCATGAACTCGAAGGCGGACTGGCCGATGCCGATGAAGCCGGCGCCAAAGACGCTGCCGAAGATCGAGCCCACGCCGCCCACGACGACGGTCATGAAGGCGTTGACGATGTAGTTCTGGCCCAGGGTGGAGCCGATAAGGCCGATCCAGGTGAGGGTGCAGCCGGCAAGGCCCGCCAGGCCGCAGCCAAAGGCGAAGGTCACGCCGTCGATGCGGCGGGTGTTGACGCCAAGGGCGCTCGCCATCTCTCGGTTCTGCATGACGGCGCGGATGTTGCGGCCCCAGCGGGTCTTGAACATCAAGACGTAGACGGCGCCCAGCGCGACCAGCGCGATGACCAGGATCCAGATGCGCGTGTACGGCAGGTAGACGCCGCCGATCTGGAGCGAGCCCTGCATGTAGGCCGGGACCTCGACGCCGACGTTGGCCGAGCCAAAGAGGTTGCGGGCGGCCTGCTGGAGGATGAGGCTCACGCCCCAGGTGACCAGCAGGGAGTCCTCGGTGCGGCCGTAGAGGTGGCAGATGACGAGCTTCTCGAGCAGCAGGCCCAGCGCCGCCGCCACGACGAAGCTCGCGACGATGGCCACCGGCACGTAGGCGCCCAGCGCGTCGGGCGCGGCGGACTTGAAGAGGTTCTGGACGACGTAGGCGGTGTAGGCGCCGATCATCATGAACTCGCCGTGGGCCATGTTGATGACGCCCATGAGGCCGAAGGTGATGGCCAGGCCGATGGCGGCCAGAAGCAGGATGGAGCTCAGGCTGATGCCGTTGAACACCTGCATAAGGATGGTTTCCACGTCACACCTCCTAATCGCTGAGGCCAGCGGCCCAGTCGTATGTCTTCAGGTACGGGTCGGGCTTGACGGGGTCTCCCGTGGACCAGATCTCGTCGATCAGGCCGTCGGCGTTGATGCGGCCGATGCGGACCGGCTTGTACATGTGCTGGTTGTCGCCGTCGATCGTCATCGTGCCCTCGGGGGCCTCGAAGGTGATGCCGCCGGCCGCCGCGCGGACCTTGTCGACGTTGGTCGAGCCGGCCGCCTCGACGGCGGCTTTCCACAGGTAGACGGCGTCGTAGCCGGCCTCGATGGGGTCGTCGGTCACGCGGGTGTCTCCGTAGGCGGCCTTGTAGGCCTTGACGAACTTCTCGTTTTCGGGCGTGTCGGTGGACTGGTAGTAGTTCCAGCTCACGAGGTGGCCCTCGACGTAGGAGGCGCCGATGCCGGCGACCTCCTCCTCGGCGATGGAGACCGAGCAGGTCATGACGTCGTCGCAGGTGATGCCGGAGTCCTTGAGCTGCTTGAAGAAGCTGACGTTGGAGTCGCCGTTCAAGGTGTTGAAGACGAAGTCGGGCTTGGCCGCGCGGATCTTGTTGATGATCGTGGCGTAATCGGTGTGGCCCATGGGGGTGTAGGTCTCGCCGACGATCTCGTAGCCCTTGGCCGCGGCCTGCGCCTTGATGACGGAGTTGGCGGTGCGGGGGAAGACGTAGTCGGAGCCCACGAGGAAGATGCGCGGGCCGTAGTTCTCGGCCAGGTAGTCGACGGCCGGGACGATCTGCTGGTTGGGGGCGGCGCCGACGTAGAAGATGTTCTTCGACGACTCCATGCCCTCGTACTGGACGGGGTACCAGAGCAGGCCGTTCTTGGACTCGAAGACGGGCAGGACCGCCTTGCGCGAGGCCGAGGTCCAGCAGCCAAAGACGCAGGCGACGCCGTCGGAGTCGAGGAGCTTGGTGGCCTTCTCAGAGAAGGTCGCGTTGCTCGAGGCGCCGTCCTCGACGACGGCGACGAGCTTCTTGCCCAGGACGCCGCCGGCCGCGTTGATCTGGTCGATGGCCAGGACCTCGGCGTCGCGGACCGAGGTCTCGGAGATGGCCATGGTGCCCGAGAGCGAGTGGAGGATGCCGACCTTGATCGTGTCGCCAAAGACGCCGTCGACGCCGTCTGCCGAGGTATCGGCCGCATCGGTGGTGGCGGGCTGGGTCACCTGAGCGACGGCGCTGCCGCTGCAGCCGGCCATGGCGCTCGCCGAGGCCGCGAGGCCCATGAGCCCCACGAACGAGCGGCGGCTCAGGGTTTGGGTTGCCCGAGTTGCTGTCATCCAAGCCTTCCTTTCCTTGATTTAGTGCCTGGATGTTTTATAAGCAACGACTGTGAGCGGTTGTGTTACGGCGGTGAGCGGCGAAACACGATGGTTGCAGGGGGTAACAATCGTGACCCGGGGGTGCCTCGACGGTTATCTCGCCGAAACGGGAGGGAAACCCGAAACGGTCGCGAAACACGGGGCCCGGGGCCTTCTCGGCGGCCATCGCGACGCTCCGCGGCGTCGCGCTCCCCCTTCTTCCCGCCTCGCGAGAAACAAACTCTTTCGAATCAACCTCTTAATTTGAATCAGCAAGTGACCGCGCCGATTCTGGCGACGTTTGCCCAGTTGACGAGGAGGCAAGAGACCTCGCTACTCGCCCCTTTTGAATTAAGAGGTTGATTCGGCGAAGTTCGTTGCCGAGAAGGGCCCCGCAACGAAGAAAAGCCGCGGCCCCGTGAGGGGCCGCGGCTTCTCGGGAAGGGAAGGCGTGGCAGTCGCGCAGCTACTCGCGGTACTTCGCGGGGACCTGGTCGATGGTGGTGTAGGCGCCCAGGGCCGCCTCGACGCTCATGCCCTCGGCGATCGCGTCCTTGCGGCAGGCGTTGACGGCCTGGATCTCCTTCATGCGCTCGCCGGTCAGGGTGTAGCCCTTCATGGCGACCAGGGTCAGAACCCAGGCGATCATCGGGATCACGCAGAACAAGACGATGGTCAGCCAGTTCATGCCGGCAGCGTACGGAGTCGTGGTGTCGGGCAGCTGGTTCAGGCCCACGGCGAGAAGCGCGATGCCCACGACCGTCGTCGAAAGCGAGCTCACCAGCTTATCGACAAACGAGAACAGCGTGCCGATGACGCCGGGCGCGTAGTTGCCCGAGCGGAACATCTCGTAGTCCGAGCAGTCCGCGATCATCGGGATGGCCATGTCGGCGGTCGAGTAGTACGCGCCGTAGCCCAGGCCGTAGAGCACGATGAAGATCACGGTGTAGGCGTTGAGCGTCAGGTGGAAGCCGCCCTCGGTCGAGAAGATCGACAGGTTCATCGCCGCGTTGTTGGGGTCCCACAGGGCCAGCAGAACAACGACGCCCAGGTAGAGCACCAGAGCCAGCGAGGTAAAGGTCACGAGCGTCTTCTTCTGCCCGTGCTTCTGGCTCATCTTGAGGCCGCCGATGAAGAACGGCGCCGAGAAGACATAACCCATCACGTACATCGGCAGGTAGAGGCCGTTGTAGTTGTGCATCATGCAGCTGTAGAGAAGGATGCCGACGGAGGTGTTGGTCGCCACGGCGAAGGCGAACTTGGTGCCCGAGGCGGCGACCATGAGGCGCTGCAGCTCCTTGTTGGCCTTGAAGATCTCAACGTAGTCCTTGATGGAGAGCTTGTTCTCCTCGGCGTCCTCGGTGCCGCCCAGGCCCCAGTACTCCTTCTTGTCCTTGCCGGCGATGCCAATGACGGCCAGCGCGGTCAGCGCCGCGGACAAGATGATGACCAGCGGGATCAGGAAGTTGAAGAAGGCCTCGGTGCCAAAGCCCACGTTGCCGCCCACGATCGAGGCGACGGCCATGGTGACGCCCATGCCCACCAAAGACGCAATGGTGTTGAACAGCGTGAAGGTCGGGCGCTGCTTGGGGTCGTTGGTCAAGCAGGTCTGGCCCGAGCGCGTGCACGACGTCTGGATCGAGTAGCCCACCATCAGCAGGATATAGAAGACGGTGTAGAGCACGTACTTGACGGCGGTCGCGTCGGCCGGGATCAGGCGGGTGCCGTAGAAGAGCAAGAGGGACGAGACGATCATCACGACGTTGCCCAGCACCATGAACGGGCGGAACTTGCCGAACTTGGTCTCGGTGCGGTCGATCATCATGCCCACGATCGGGTCGATGAAGGCGTCCAGCGCGCGCGTCACGGTGACCATGGTGGTCGCGAACGCCAGCACCAGGCCCAACACGCCGTTGGCGTAGTAGGCGATGTAGTTCATGAGCAGGACGTAGTACACGTTGGTCGCGCCGTTGTTGAACGGGAACAGCACGAGCTGGTAGAGCTTGGCCTGGTTAAGGCCGGTCGCCGAGCCCGCGCCCGCGCCCTCCTCAACCTTCTTGTCGGTATTTTTCGCCATGCGCGTTCCTTTCTACAGAGAAGTTCGCTGCAATCTCACTGCTGGTATATTAGTTCAACCCAAATTGAGACGACCGCTCACCTTCGTCTACGGCCTGTTTTTGGCGGTGAACGGAGAATCATACCAGATACGCCCCATTTATCCTCGTCAAACGAGAAGAGCCTTGCCCCGTGAGTCGCTCACGGAAGCAAGGCTCTTGCATCTCAGCCGGGGGAAGCTGGGATATCAGATACGTTGGCAAGCCAGCCGGCGACCGGGGCCGCCCGGGACGGGAGTCGGGCGGCCCCGGCGGCCCGGCGGCCCACCAGCCGGCGCCGGAGGGGTCTTCTCCCCTACGCCTTCTTAGCCGCAGGCAGGAAGCACCCGACGGTCAGCAGCACGGCGCCAAGGACGAACCCGCCGGCCGAGGTGGCCGCGGCGTAGAACATCTGCCAGCCCGTGGTGTCCATCGAGTTCCACGAGAACAGGCCCGAGATGGACAGGGCGCGCGACGCGACGACCTGGACGCCGCAGTAGACCATGAGGAAGATGGCCACGGCCAGGGCAAAGAGGCCGACAAGACCGGCTCCCTGGCCCTTCTCGGCGCGCTTGACGTCGGTGTAGACGGCGACGCAGACCAGCGCGATGGCGACGACGGCCAGGCAGGCGCACATCCCCAGGCCCGAGAACTCGTAGCCCTCGCCCATGTTGCCGCTCACGAACATCGCGACGATGCCGACGACGGCGCACACGACGGCAATGACGTCGAGGTAGAGGCCGACGCCCTTCTTAACGGTAGTGGACGACATCTCTTATGCCTCCTTCTTCTCGCTCTTGCGCGAGGTCACGACCGCGGAGGCGGCGGCGCCCACGGCAAGCACGCCGAAGGCCGCGGCGGCGCCGAGGTACGAGCCGCGCCACCAGGTCATCTGCTTCTCCATCTTGGTGGTGCTGTTGTAGCGGTTGATCAGGTTGGACTGGGTCATCGCGTACAGGATCATGTGCGCGGACTCCTTGACGGCCTTCTGGACCGTCGCGTCGCCGGCGA
>CAVAUD010000081.1:0-9651 GCA_963591565.1 bacterium | reverse complement strand
AGTACCGCACGCAGATTCGCAGCTACACGAAGGGCCGCGTCTACGAGGTCATCGTCGCCAAGCGCTTCCTCGAGCGCGGCGAGCACGTCATCGTGATCGACGACTTCCTGGCCATGGGTTGCGCGCTTAACGGCCTGTTGGAGATCTGCGAGGAGGCCGGCGTCGTGGTCGAGGGCATCGGCATCGCGATCGAGAAGGGCTTCCAGCCCGGCGGCAAGCAGCTGCGCGAGCGCGGCTACCAGGTCGAGTCCCTGGCCATCGTCAACGGCATGAACGCCGAGACCGGCGAGATCGAGTTCGCGTAGACCGGCAAGGCCCCGCTTCACCGCATAATGCACTCCCAAGCACCCTCCGGGGTGCTTTTTTATGGGCGCGAGAGGCGTACGCTGCTTGGCCTGTGCAACAAAACTTCGACTTTGCGGCAAATTTGGCTGTCATTGAACTTCATTTGAAGCCTGCGGACCTCTGTTACGGGAATTGAAGCCCTTCAATCGCCCAACGATCAAGTTTTTTGTCGCAAAGTCGAACTTTTATTGCACAACCATCTCCTCCATAGAAATCCACCGGTTGCGCTCAGGGGTTGTATACGCTCTGCCGCCGAATTCCCCGCACGTCCGTGCGGCTAGCGGTTCATACTTCGCCCTCACGAGCAACGGGAAGGGGTGGGCATGGACGGGAAGTATGTGCTGCTGGCCGGCAAGAGCCTCGACAAAGCCATGGGCGCGATCCGCGCCGGCTCTCTCTATGCCCAGCGCTGCGACTTGAGTTCGCTCTCCCCCGGCTCGTGCGCCAGCAGTCTCCGCGACCTGCGGCGGTTTAACTTCGGGCCCATTGCGCACTTATTCGCAATCACCCCAGAGGACCCGCTGCAAATCGCGGTCACCTCGCCCGAGCGCAGGGGCCGCTCTTGCGAGTTCGAGTTCTCCTTGTTCCCGCGGGAGTTTCCGGCCGGATCTCTCATGCAGCTTCCCGGCAACATTCTTGTCCCGTCCTTCGAGCAGTATTTCATTCAGAAGGCGCGCGAGCTCGACTTCGAGGAGCTCGTGTTACTGGGCATGGAGCTCTGCGGCCGATACGCCCACCGTCTTCCCGGGGTCGGCTCGACTACCTGCGATTATCTCGTTGATCCTGTAATGAGCGCCGATTCTCTGACGGCTCACATCCAGAACGCCGGTGCAATGATGGGCGCAAAGCAGGCCCGCATCGCGGCGCAATGGATTGTCGACAACGCTTATTCGCCACGCGAGTCAATCATCGCTCTTGAGCAATACCTGCAGCCACGTCGCGGTGGCCGAGGTTATCCAAAACCCGTGCTAAATGTCGAGGTAAGCGTCGACCCGGCGCTGCGGCACCTGACGGCGCGCGATGTCTTCATGCCCGACATCTACTGGGAGGACATGCTCGACGTCGAATACGACAGCGGTTACCACAGCGAACCTGACCAAGTCGAGAAGGACAAGGCCCGCGTAGCCGATATCCAGGCCGTCGGCATTCCCGTGATCTCTGCGACCAAACTGTCGCTTTCCACCTGCGAGCGGGCCGAGCTGCTCGGGCGCCAGATCGGGGCCATGCTGGCCGAATCGCTCGGCACCCCGATGCGTCGGCGCCTCAAGCGCATCGACACAATAGAGCGCCAAGCGGACAGGGCGCAGCTTCATGTCCGCCTTATGCGCCTTATAGGCACCCCAATATCCAATCGCGGCGGAATTTTCGCCTTCGATGAGCGCCTTGACGGCATCGACTTGCAACAAAACTTCGACATTGCGGCAGATTCATGGCCCTACGGAGAATGGTGAGCTTGCTAAGAACTTAGAGCGACCACAAAACCGCAGGTCATTGACCACTATCGAAAAGAGGCGCGTGCTGAGAAACCTCGAATTTGCCGCAATGTCGAAGTTTTGTTGCACGGCAAGCACTGGAGCCCTTGAATTTCATGGTTGACGTATGAACGGATGCTCATATAATCAGGTGGACAGGCAATACACTGCCGAGCAACGCGAGAGGAGCGCCGGCACATGAGCGAGGAGCCCAAAGGCCCGATTCCGGTTGGCAAAGCCCCCGAGGAGCTGCCCGACGAGGAGCTGCTCTACGACCTGGCCGACCTCTTCAAGGTCTTCAGCGACACCACGCGCATCAAGATTCTTTTCGCGCTCATGGGCCGTGAGCTGTGCGTCGCCGACATCGCCGAGGAGACCGGCAGTACGCAATCGGCCGTCAGCCACCAGCTGCGCACCTTGAAGCAGGCCCACCTCGTCAAGTTCGAGCGCGACGGCAGAAACGTTGTCTACTCCCTGGCCGACGACCACGTCTACACCATGCTCAACCAGGGCATGATCCATATCTGCGAGTAACGCCCGCGCGCCTTTAGCAACCTTTGGAAGGAAGGTTTAGCCATGAAAAAGCAATTCAAGCTCGATGAGATCGACTGCGCCAACTGCGCCCGTGAGCTGCAGGACGAGCTCTCCCAGCTCGAGGGCGTCGAGAGCGTCTCGGTCAACTTCATGACCCAAAAGCTCACCCTCGAGGCGGCCGACGATGAGTTCGAGGAGGTCCTCGAGCGCGTCATCGAGTTCACCGCCGAGGCCGAGCCCGACTGCGAGATCATCCGCTAACGATCCGCGCCTCGCGCCAGGCCCCGCACCTGCGCATCCGCCCGCCGCGCACCCGGCGGGCATTTCTCAGCAGCATATATGAGCGCGTGCTCACACGTTCATCTTAAGGAGAGAAGATGGCGACCGCCAAGAAGCCCGACCCAAAGAAAAAGAAGAAGCGCCGCAAGAAGGAGACCCTCGAGCACAAGGGCCGCCGCATCCTTTTGGCCCTGGTCATCTTCGCCGTGGTCCTCGCCGCGAACGACCTCGGCGCCCTGACCGCCGTCTTTGGCGAGGCCAACGACATCTACGCGAGCTTCGTCTTGTTCCTCGTGCCCTTCCTGATCGCCGGCCACGACGTGCTGGAGAAGGCTTGGAACAACATCCGCCGAGGCCAGGCCTTCGACGAGAGCTTCCTCATGGCGGTGGCCACCATCGGCGCCTTCGCCCTGATCGCCTTCCCCAACACCGAGCCCCACATGGCCGAGGGCGCGGCCGTCATGCTCTTCTACCAGGTCGGCGAGCTCTTCCAGGCCTACGCCGTGGGCAAGAGCCGCAAGTCCATCGCCGCCATGATGGACATCGCGCCCGACTACGCCAACGTCGAGGCGGACGATGGCGGCCTTACCCAGGTGAGCCCCGATGACGTGGCCGTGGGCACCGTGATCGTCGTCAAGCCCGGCGAGCGCGTGCCCATCGACGGCGTCATCCTCGAGGGCGCCACGCAGCTCGACACCGCGGCCTTGACCGGCGAGGCCCTCCCCCGCCGCGCCGAGGCCGGCGACGACGTCGTCTCGGGCTGCATCAACATGACCGGCCTCATCAAGGTCCGCACGACCAAGCCCTTTGGCGAGTCGACCGTCAGCCGTATCCTCGAGCTGGTGGAGAACGCCAGCGAGAAGAAGGCCAAGACCGAGAACTTCATCACCCGCTTCGCCCGCGTCTACACCCCGGCGGTCACCCTCTCGGCCGCGGCGCTTGCCATCGTGGGCGGCCTGGTCACCGGCACCTGGTCGACCTGGATCCTGCGCGGCCTGACCTTCCTCGTCGTGTCGTGCCCGTGCGCCCTGGTGATCAGCGTGCCCCTGTCGTTCTTTGGCGGCATCGGCGGCGCCTCTAAGCTGGGCGTCCTTGTAAAGGGGTCGAACTACCTCGAGGCCCTCTCGGAGGTCGACACCGTCGTCTTCGACAAGACGGGCACCCTCACCAACGGCACCTTCGAGGTCGTGGCAACGCATCCGGCGGGCGCGGCAGAGACTGACGACCTGGCCGCGGCGGCCCCGGGCACCCCGGCCGACGCCGGCGAGAAGAACCTCCTCGACCTCGCGGCGCACGCCGAGTCCTTCTCCGACCACCCCATCGCCGTCTCCGTCCGCAAGGCCGCCGAGGCCCGGGGCTGCCGCCTCGACCCCGCGCGCGTCACGGACGCCGCGGAGGAGGCCGGCCACGGCGTCGCCGCCACGGTCGACGGCCGCGAGGTCCTCGTCGGCAACGCCAAGCTCATGGCCGCCCACGGCATCGACGCCCCTACCTGCGACGTTGTGGGGACCATCCTGCACGTCGCCGTCGACGGCGCCTACGCTGGCCACGTCGTCATCGCCGACACGGTGAAGGACGACGCCGAGAAAACCATCCGCGACCTGCACTCCGTTGGTGTGCGCCGCTGCGTCATGCTCACCGGCGACCGCGAGGAGGTGGCCGCCGACGTGGCCGGCCGCCTGGGCCTCGACGGCTACCACGCCCAGCTTCTGCCCTCCGACAAGGTCGCCCGGGTCGAGGAGCTTCTCGCCGCCTGCGACGACAAGCACAAGCTGGCCTTCGTTGGCGACGGCATCAACGACGCGCCCGTCCTCACCCGCGCCGACGTGGGCATCGCCATGGGCGCGATGGGCTCCGACGCCGCGATCGAGGCGGCCGACGTCGTGCTCATGGACGACAAGCCCTCCAACATCGCGCGCGCCATCCAGCTGGCCCGCCGCACCATGCGCATCGTGTGGCAAAACATCGTGTTTGCCCTGGCAGTCAAGCTGTTGATCCTGGTCCTGGCGGCCCTTGGCATCGCCAACATGTGGCTGGCCGTCTTTGGAGACGTGGGCGTCGCGATCATCGCGATCCTCAACGCCATGCGCGCCATGGACGTGAAGTAGACGGCGAGAAGACCGCAGCGGAGCGGTCAGAAACAGGCGGCCGCGGGGACCTTCTCGCCCCCGCGGCCGCCCGCGTACTACAACGTTGTACCAAACCCCAGCGAAACCCAGCCGGCGAGGCCCCTACCTCGTCGGCTGCTTGTATACCTTGAGCGACAGCCACGCGCACGCGCCCACGTAGAGCATGTCGAGAAGCCCCTGCACGCTCACGGCGTCCAGCGACTCGTGCAGCACGATTCCCGCGGCCAGGCCCACGATGTCCAGCCAAAACGCGACCGAGTTGATGACCAGGAACGGCAAGATCTTGTTGGGGCGGTTGGACCCGTAGATTCCCAGCGCGCCCGCGCCCAAATCGATCGCGGCCGTGACCCCGTTCGACACGAGGAAGTTGCGGATGTTGCCCGCGTCAAGGCCAAGGTTAGCCAAGGAGGAGCCACCGCCGTTCTCGGCCAGGTAATACGCGATCGCGACGCCAAAGACCAAAAGCGCCGTCAACACGCCTTTCATGACGATGACCTCGCTCAGCAGGTGAACGGTGCGCTGGTGGCCGGTGCGCATGAAGACCTCGCCGGTGACGCCGGCCTCGTGCTCGGCGGCGACCTTGTCGGCCAGGGTCGAGCACACCAGCACATAGGTCACCGTGCTCGACAGGACAACCGGGTTGAACAGCACAAACATGCCCATACCCCAGCCCCACACGATTGCGACCAGCGTGACGAGGCCCACCGCGTAGCAAAGGCCGCGGTAGGGGCCGATGCGCGACGAGTCGTCGGCCGCCTTGAGGCCCAGCCAAGCCGTGAGCAGCAAAAGCGCCGCGCCCGCCAGGATCAGACCGCCGTAGGTGAAGACGGTCCACATCGACTCTTTGGCCAGGCCCAGCGCGTCGCGATTCCAAAACACCAGCACCGAGCCCAGGACCACGACGGCGCCCAACAGCGCCATCACGACCGAGACGATGCGCAGCGTGACCTGCGCGGGCGTGCGAGGAATGGACGGCTTGACGTCGCTCATGGGGTGTCTCCGATTTCAAACGTTCAAACGTTCAGCGAACTTGAGTCTACCCCATTCGCCAAAGAGCCGTCCAACCTATTCCCCAAAGGTCTCCAGCTCAAACGCGCTTTTCTCGGCGAGAAAACCGGCATCGGCCAAGGCGGAGGCAATCTCGTCCAGGACCTCCTCGGACTCGGCGGTCACGTGGTGGAAGTGGTAGCCGCTGGTGATCAGCATGAGGGGGCTCGACTTGCCCGACTCGATCTGCTCCATGTAGGCGCGCACGTCGCGGCGGCTGGCGACGCCCAGCTCGCACGAGAGGCGGCCGTAGACGCGGTGGTTGACCAGGACGTCTTGCACGTGCCCGCCCAAATCAACGATGAGGTTGAGCTCGTCGGGGGTCTGCTCGACGGTGTGGTAGCACTTGAACAGGCGGCTCGGGCGGGTCGCGGCGCGCTCCAGCACGTAGCCGCGGTTGGTCGAGTTGATCGGCCAGCCCTGGCCGCGAAGCAGCGCGATGTCCTGGACCACGACCTGGCGAGACACGCCCGCGGCCTGGGCCAACGCGGTGCCCGAGGTGGGGGCATCGGCCGAGGTCAGAAGGCCGAGAATGGCCTCGCGGCGCTTGTCGCCCGGCTTGTCGCGCGGCTTGTCGCGCGAGGCGCCCGCCCCCGCGGCGCCCGTTCCCGCCGCGCTCACTCGAAGACCTCGAGGTGCTTGAGGGACAGGTCCAAGATCCCGGCCGAGTGCGTCAGAGCGCCGCAGCTCACGATGTCGACGCCCAGGTCGACGTATTCGGCGGCGTTCTCCGCGCAGACGTTGCCGCTGGCCTCGACGGTCGCGCGGCCGTCGATCTCGGCGATCGCGGCGGCCATCGTGTCGTGGTCCATGTTGTCGAGCATGATGATGTCGGCGCCGGCCGCGACGGCCTCGCGCACCATGTCGAGGGTCTCACACTCGACCTCGACCTTGGCCGTGAAGGGGGCCGTCGCGCGCGCCGCCGCGACCGCGGCAGCGACCCCGCCGGCCGCGTCGATGTGGTTGTCCTTGAGCATCACGGCGTCCGAGAGGCCCGCGCGGTGCAGCGTGGCGCCGCCCAGGCGCACGGCCTCGCGCTCAAAGATGCGCAGGCCAGGGGTGGTTTTGCGGGTGCAGACCAGGCGGGTCTTGGTCCCCTCGAAGAGGCGGGCGACGCGGCGGGTGTAGGTCGCGACGCCGCTCATGCGCTGCAGGAAGTTGAGGGCCACGCGCTCGCCCTCAAGCAGCACGCGCACGTCGCCCTCGACGGTGGCGACCAGCTGACCGGGCGCGACCTCGTCGCCGTCCGCGACCAGGGCGTTGACCTCGGTCTTCTCGTCAATAAGCTGGAAGGCGCGCGCAAAGACGCCCAGGCCGGCGATCACGCCGTCCTGCTTGGCGATGAGCTGCACGCGGCCGCGGCGGGCATCGGGCATGACGGCCATGGTGCTGAGGTCGCCGTAGGGCATGTCCTCCTCGAGCGCCGCGCGGATCGCGGCGTCCATCCTTGCCTGGAGCATCGGGTCTGCCATGGTGGGTCCCTTCTCGACCTGTCCTTCTCGTCCTATTTGTCGGCGCCGCACAGCAGCGCCACGTCGGTCACGTCGCGCGAGCCGGCCACGAAGCGGCTTCGCGCCCCGGCCGCGGCCGCGAGGTGGGCCGCCGCGTCGCCGGCAAAGCGGTCGCGCATGATCTTGTCGGCCGCGCGCTGGGCGAAGACCAGGCCCTCCAGCAGGCTGTTCGACGCCAGGCGGTTGCGGCCGTGAACCCCGTTGCAGCTCGTCTCGCCGGCGGCGAAGAGGTGCGGCAACGTGGTCTGCGAGTCGCTGTCCACGTGGATGCCGCCCATGAAGTAGTGCTGGGCAGGCACGACGGGAATCGGCTCGCGGTAGATATCGTAACCCTCTTGGCGGCACTGCTCGCAGATGTGCGTGAAGTGGTTGTCCAGCTCCTCGCGCGCGACCTTCTCGAAGCTGAGCCACACGTGGTCGCAGCCGTCGGCGGCCATCTGGGCCAGGATGTTGCCCGAGACGACGTCGCGCGGCTGGAGCTCGTCGCAGAAGCGCTGACCTGCGGCGTTAAGGAGAATCGCGCCCTCGCCGCGGGCCGACTCGCTGATCAGGAAGCTGCGGCCGGGCTTCTCGGTCCACAGGGTCGTGGGGTGGATCTGCACGTAGTCCATGTGCTCGAGAAGAACGCCGTGCTCGGCCGCCACACGACAGCCGTCGCCGGTGAGGCAGGGATAGTTGGTCGAGTGGCGGTAGAGGCCGCCCACGCCGCCGGTGGCCAGGACCGTGGCGTCGGCATGGATGTGGATGTGGGCGCCGGCCGCGTCCTCGGCCACGATACCGCGGCAGACACGGGTGCCCGCCTCGTCGAAGCCCTCGAGCAGGTCGGTCATGCAGGTGTTCTCCAGCACGCGGGCGTGGGGCAGCTCGCGCACGCAGGCCAGCAGGTGCGTCGTGATCTCCTCGCCGGTGATGTCCTCGTGGTAGACGATGCGGGGACGGGAGTGGGCGCCCTCGCGGGTGTAGTCGAGCTCGCCGCTGGCCGTGTGCGCGAAGCGGACACCGCGCTTGACCAGGTCCTCGATGATCGGCCGGCTTTGGCGGATCATCATGTCGACGGACTCGAGGCGGTTCTCGTAGTGGCCGGCGCGCAGGGTGTCCTCGAAGAAGGCCTCGTAGTCGTCGGGGTCGTGCAGGACGCAGATGCCGCCCTGGGCGAGCATCGAGTCGCACTCCTCGACCGAGGTCTTGGCGAGAAGCACCACGTTGAGGGCGCGGGGCAGGTTGAGGGCGCAGTAGAGGCCCGCCACGCCGCAGCCCACGATCACGACGTCGGCGTCGATCGTCTTCACAGCCACTTCGCGCACCTCCCTACTTGGCGTACTCGAGCATGAGGTCGAGGGCACGGGTCGAGCCCTCGATGACGTCCTGGGCAGGCAGGCCCACCTCACCGGAGCGGTCGCGCAGACAGGCGAGGACCTTCTCGGCCGTGACGCGGTTCATGTTGGGGCAGATGGGCAGGGTCTCGGGGAACCAGAAGCGCTTGCCCGAGCCGGCGGTCTTGTGCTCGAGCTCGTGGACGACGCCGTGGACCGTGGCGATGATGAAGTCGGTCGCGTCGCTGGCCTGGGCCGCGTCGATGATCTGCGAGGTGGAGCCCACGAAGTCGGCCTCTTGCAGGACCCAGTCGCCGCACTCGGGGTGGGCGAGGACCTGGGCGCCGGGGTGGGCGGCGCGGGCGGCCTGGACCTCGGCGAGCTCGATGGCCTCGTGGGTAGGGCAGAAGCCGTCGTTGAGGATGACGTTCTTCTCGGGTACCTGGAGCTTCACGTAGTGGCCGAGGTTCATGTCGGGGATGAAGAGGACGTTCTTCTGAGGCAGGGCTCGGACGATCTTGACGGCGTTCGAGGAGGTAACGCAAACGTCTGACCAGGCCTTCATTTGAGCCGTCGAGTTGACGTAGCAGGCGACGGCCAGGTCGTCGCCGTACTCTTCGCGGGCGCGGTCGATGGTCGCCTTCTGGACCATGTGGGCCATGGGGCAGTCGGCCGAGGGCTCGGGCATGAGGACGGTCTTGTCCGGGGACAGGAGCTTGGCCGACTCGGCCATGAAGTGGACGCCGCAGAAGACCAGCGTCTTGCAGTCGAGGGTCGCGGCCTTCTTGGAGAGGAAGAAGGAGTCGCCGATGTAGTCGGCCAGGTCCTGGGCGTCGGGCGTCACGTAGTAGTGCGCGAGGATCACCGCGTCCTGCTCACGTTTAAGGCGCTCGACCTCGGCGCGCATCTCGTCTGTCACCATTGCGTTCCCCTCCTGCCGCGCCGGCCCCTCGCCGGCCCCGTTGTCAAGACAGTTGACAGTATGGCACGTGACTTTACAGGTGACAAGACAGTGAATTCG
>CAVAUD010000080.1:0-9854 GCA_963591565.1 bacterium | reverse complement strand
GCCCCGCTACCAGACCGTCATCGGCCAGTCCTGCGCGGCGGCGCAGATGGTGAGAAACCCGTCGGGCGTGCGCGCCTCGGTAAACGCGTCGTTTGCCGGCTCGGCGCCCAAGGCCTCGGCAAGCGTGCGCACGCAGACGCTCGGCCGGTTGTTCTCGGCCGAGAGGTGCATCGCCACGACGGTCTCGGTGTCCTCGGTCACCAAAACGCGCAGCGCGGCGGCCGCCTGCTCGTTGGAGAGGTGGCCCTTCTCGCTTGCAACGCGCTCTTTTAGATAGGCGGGGTAAGGGCCGCTCGCCAGCATCTTGGGGTCGTGGTTGGACTCCAGCGCCAGGATGCGCGCGCCGCGCAGGGCCGCGTAGGCCTCGGCGGTGAGGCAGCCGGTGTCGGTGCAGTAGCCCACCGCGTCATCGGCGGTCGTGAAGCAAAAGCCCATGGGGTCGCAGACGTCGTGCGAGGTGGGGAAGCACTGGACGCGCATGCCCGCGACCTCGATGACGTCCGAGTGGTCTACCAGGCAAAACGGCAGCTCGCACAGGTATTTGCGGGCGCCCGCCGTCCCCGCGGTCGCGTACAGCTCGCCGTCGAAGCGGTTGCAAAAGACCGAGAGCCCCTTCACGTGGTCGGCGTGCTCGTGCGTGAGAAGCACGGCCACCACGCGGTCCATGTCGACGCCCAGCTCGTCGGCGCGCTCCATCAGCTGCTTGCGCGAGATGCCGCAGTCGATAAGGACGCTGCCGCCCGGCCCCTCGACCACGGCGGCGTTTCCCTTCGAGCCGCTGGCAAGGATGTGCAGGTGGATCTGGGGTGTCATGCAGGCTCGCAATCTGGGGCGGACAGTCGCCTCGCCGCCCGCGCCGGGAATGTCATAAACTCAAGCAGTGAACTAGATTACACGTGGGAGGGCAGCAATGCCGAGTGTTTCTCGCCGTTACGCAACGTCCGCAAATCGCTTCGAGCGCCCGAGCGCGCGCCAGGACGACCAGCTGCGCGCGCCGGTTGTGCTGATGGTCTCGGGCGGGGCGGACTCGACGGCCCTGCTGGTGCTGGCAGCTACTTCAAATCTTGATATCGACGACGGCCGCGGGCCTGCGCGGATCGCCCGCGAGCGCCTGCACGTCCTGCACATCAACCACGGCCTGCGCGGCATGGACGCCGCCGAGGACGAGGAGTTCGTCCGCGACCTGGCCGCCCGCTACGGCATTCCCTGCACCGTGCGCCGCGTCGACGTGGCGGCCCTTGCCAAGCGCGGCGACGGCAACGTAGAAAACGCAGGTAGAGAGGCCCGTTACGCCGAGGCCGCCGCCCTGGCCAACCGCCTCTCGGCAGACTTCGGCACCCCGCGCCAGGCCGCCCGCATCCTGACCGCCCACACCGCCGACGACCGCGCCGAGACCTTCTTCATGAACGCCATCCGCGGCACCGGCACCGCGGGCTTGAGCTCCATCCCGCGCCGACGCAACCGCATCGTGCGGCCGCTGCTCGACCGCACCCACGACGAGCTGTGCGACTTCCTGCGCATGCGCGGCATCGTGTGGCGAGAAGACGCCACCAACCTCGACACCCACTACCTGCGCGCCTTCGTTCGCCACCAGGTCATGCCCGTCGTCGAGGCCAAGAACCCGCGCGTGACGGCGAGCATCGCCACGACCTGCGACATCTTGTCGGAGGAGGACGCCTACCTCACCGCCGTGGCCGCCCGCACCCTGCGCGACCTGGTGCGCCGAGAAGACCCCGGCCTTCTCGCCCTCGACGCCGCCCGCCTGGCCGCCTGCGAGGTCGCCATCGCTCGCCGCGTCGTGCGCGCGGCCATCCTGGGGCTGGTCCCCGACGTGCGCCTGGAGGCCCGCCACGTGGCCGCTGTCCTGCGGATCGTTGCCGCGCAGGAGGGCTCGGCCACCATCCCGATGGGCCTCGACGCCCGCGTGACGCACGGTCTTCTCGTCCTGCGCGCCCGCACGGCCGCGCCCGCCCAGATCGCGACGTGGCTCGAGGTCCCCGGCGAGGTCGCCCTGCCCGACGGCCGCGTCCTCGCCGCCCGCCTGCTGCCCGCCGAGCCCGGCACCAACCCGGCCGCCCAGGCGCGCGCCCACGGGCTGGAATGGGAGGGCACCTCGGTTCTTCTCGACGCCCAATCCGCAGGTATCGACCCTAGTTTGGGCGGCCGGCTGTGGGTCGACAGCGCGCGGGCCGGCGACGTTTTGTGTCCCTTGGGGATGCATGGCCAGTCCAAGAAGCTCGCCGACCTTCTCGGCGAGGCCCGCGTGCCGGCGGCCGACAAAGACCAGGTCCCGATCCTTCGCCAAGGCCCCACCGGCCCCATCGTGTGGGTTGCGGGAATTAGGGCCGACGAGCGCGTCCGTTGCGAGCCTGCAACAAGTCAGCTGTTAGAATTGAGCCTGCGTCCCGCTTTGGGGCGATAATACAAGCCCACACGCGCAAGCTCGCAATCATCCCAGGAAGGGGATACACATGGAGGGCCTTCACCCCGACATTCAAGAGGTCGTTTTGTCTCAGCAGGACATCCAGGACATCGTGTCTAGGATGGGCGCCGAGATCACCCGCGACTACGAGGGCAAAAACCCGCTGCTCGTGACCGTGCTCAAGGGCGCGATCATCTTCATGGCAGACGTCATGCGCGCCATCGAGTGCCCGCTTTCCGTCGACTTCATGGCCGTCTCGAGCTACGGCGACGGCGTCAAGAGCTCGGGTGTCGTGCGCATCCTTAAGGACCTCGACGCCAAGATCGAGGGCCGCGACGTTTTGATCGTCGAGGACATCCTGGACTCCGGCATCACCTTGTCCTACCTCATCAAGATGCTGGGCGCCCGCAAGCCCAAGTCCATCAAGGTCGCCGCCTTCCTGGTCAAGGACGTCGCCGAGCACCGCCCGGCCGTCGAGCCCGATTACGTGGGCGCGCACGTGCCCGATTCCTTCATCGTGGGTTACGGCCTCGACTACGCCGAGCGCTACCGCAACCTGCCTTACATCGGGGTGCTCAAGCCCGAGGTCTACACCAAGTAACAAAGGAGCATCGTTTTGTCCCTTAGCAACAACGACGACAAGGACACTCGCGACGACCGCGAGGCCCGCGACGCCGACGGTCGTCCGCCGAGGCCCGGCGACAATTCTTCCTCTAACCGTAGCAAGCCGTCCGAGAAACGCCTGTTGGGCTCGGATAAGGACCCGTTTGGAGGAAGTTTTCTGCCGGACCCCAACGGAGACGGCCCCTCGCCGCGCAGCTATGTGGCCACGCTGGTCATCGTCCTTCTCATCGTCGCGTACCTGATCTTCTCGTTTGGCGGCAACCCCTTTTCCGGAAACGGCCAGGTAGACACCCTTGCGACCAACGAGTTCGTGACCGCGCTCAAGGACGGCCGCGTCGAGAGCGTCACCTATAAGACCTCCGACGCCAGCGTGACCGGCCAGTACACGGTCGACTCGGGCAAGGAGACCCGCACCTACAAGAGCGTCTACATCGGCACCGACAGCCTGGCCGAGCTCATGGCCGACAACCCCCAGGTGACCTACAAGATCGACACCTCCTCCAACGAGATTTGGGAGACGATCCTTATCTCTGTGGTGCCTACGCTGGTCGTTATTGCCCTGGTCGTCTACTACATGCGCCGCGTGACCGACCAAAACGGCAAGGCCATGCAGTTTGGCAAGACCAAGGCCATGACCACGGCCGAGGAGCGCCCCAAGGTCAAGTTCGCCGACGTCGCGGGTATCGACGAGGCGGTCGAGGAGCTCGAGGAGGTCCGCGACTTCCTGAGCGAGCCCGAGCGCTACCGCAGCATGGGCGCCAAGATCCCGCGCGGCGTTTTGCTGGTGGGCCCTCCGGGCACCGGCAAGACCCTTCTCGCCAAGGCCGTGGCCGGCGAGGCCGGCGTGCCGTTCTTCTCGATTTCCGGCTCTGACTTCGTCGAGATGTTCGTCGGCGTGGGCGCCTCTCGCGTGCGCGACCTGTTCAAGCAGGCCAAGTCCGCGGCCCCCTGCATCGTCTTCATCGACGAGATCGACGCCGTGGGCCGTCAGCGCGGCGCCGGCGTGGGCGGTGGCCACGACGAGCGCGAGCAGACCTTGAACCAGCTTCTGGTCGAGATGGACGGCTTCGAGGACAACTCGGCCGTCATCCTGATCGCCGCGACCAACCGCCCGGACATCCTCGACCCGGCCCTGCTGCGCCCCGGCCGCTTTGACCGTCGCGTCACCGTGGACCGTCCCGATGTGGCCGGACGCGAGAAGATCCTGGCCGTCCACGCGCAGAACAAGCCGCTGGACAGCACTGTTGACCTGCAGCGCATTGCCAAGATCACCCCGGGCTTCACGGGTGCCGACCTGGCGAACCTCATGAACGAGTCGGCCCTTCTCGCCGCCCGCCGTCGCCTGCCCAAGATCGGCAGCGACGAGGTCGAGGAGGCCATGGAGCGCGTGATGGCCGGCCCGCAGCGCAAGAGCCGCGTCATGACCGAGAAGGAGCGCCAGGTCATCGCCTACCACGAGAGCGGCCACGCCCTGGTGGGCCACATCCTGGAGAACTCCGACCCGGTGCACAAGATCTCTATCGTGAGCCGCGGCCAGGCGCTGGGCTACACCATGCAGATCCCCGAGGAGGACCACTTCTTGGAGACCCGCGAGGGCATGCTCGACCAGATCGCCGTGCTTTTGGGCGGCCGCACCGCCGAGGAGCTCTTCTGCGACGACATCACGACCGGCGCGAGCAACGACCTCGAGCGCGCGACCAAGCTGGCCCGCACCATGGTCACCCGCTACGGCATGAGCGACGAGCTGGGCACGCAGGTCTTTGGCGAGGCTCAGCACGAGGTCTTCCTCGGCCGCGACTACGCGCAGAAGAACGACTACTCGGCCGAGACGGCCAAGCGGATCGACGACGAGGTCGAGCGCATCATGCGCGAGGCCCACGAGCGCGCCCGCGAGGTTCTGGGGTCGCGCCGCACCCAGATGGACACCATGGCCGAGGTGCTGCTCGAGCGCGAGACCGTCGAGGGCGCGGCCGTCGACGCGCTGCTCGAGAACACCTGGGACGAGTACGTGGCCGCCCACCCCGACCAGGCCGCGACGCCTGCGACGGCCCCCGGCGAGATCGACGAGGACCTTGTCGCCGAGTCGGCCCGCGCGGCCGCGGAGCGCGAGGCCGCCGGGGCCGACGATCCCGAGGAGGCCGCCGAGTAGCCGCCCGGGCCCGCCACCTGCGCGCCTTTCGTCTCTGTTACAAGACCCTCTCGGTTGAATTCCTACCGCCACGCTAGGTTTATAGTGTCGCGGAGGGTTTCAACCGAGAGGGTTTTTGTTTTGGACTTCGAATCGATGGCGGAGTACCTTCCGCTTTACAAAGAAGCAGCGCTGCTCACGCTGGGTATCGGCTGGGCAGGCATCATCGGGGCGGTGGCGATCGGCCTGGTCGTGGCCGTTCTCGTCCACCTGCGCGTGCCGGTGGTGCGCCAGATCTGCCAGGTCTACGTGGAGGTCTTTCGCAACACGCCGCTGCTTATCCAGCTGTTCTTCTTCTACTTTGGCCTGCCGCGCTTTGGCCTGTCCATCACGCCCACGGTCTGCGGCGCGCTGGGCCTCGCGCTTCACGGCGGCGCCTACATGGCCGAGTCCTTCCGCGCGGGCTTCGAGTCGGTCGACGTCATCCAACGCGAGTCGTCGCTGGCCTTGGGCCTCACCCGCATGCAGGCCATCCGCTACGTCATCTTGCCGCAGGCCGTCACGCTGAGCTTCCCCTCGTTTGTCGCCAACGTGATCTTCCTTCTCAAGGAGACGAGCGTCTTCTCGGCCATCTCGCTCATGGACCTGATGTTCGTGACCAAGGACCTGATGGGCCTCTATTACCGCACGACCGAGTGTCTGTTCATGCTTGTGGCCTTCTACCTGGTCATTCTTATTCCGGTGAGCGTCGCCGGCAGCATCATCGAGAGGAGGCTGCGCTATGGAAGCTTTGGGAATTGATGTTCTCTTCAAGGGCACCAACGCCCTGCGCCTGCTGCAAGGCCTCTGGATCGCCGTCCAGATCAGCGGCATCGCCATCGTGCTCTCGCTGGTTCTGGGCACGCTCTTTGGCGTCTTCATGATGTGGAAGAACCCGGTGGCGCGCTTCATCAGCCGCCTCTACCTCGAGGTCGTTCGCATCATGCCGCAGCTCGCCCTGCTCTATATCGTCTTCTTTGGCGCGACGCGCGTGCTGGGCGTGAACCTCTCCGCGGAGTTCTCGGCCATCATCGTCTTCACCTTCTGGGGAACCGGCGAGATGGGCGACCTCGTGCGCGGCGCCTTGGCGAGCACCCCGCGCCACCAGTACGAGAGCGCCGAGGCCCTGGGCCTCACGCGCGCGCAGGTCTACACCTACGTCGTCATCCCGCAGGCGGTTCGCCGCCTTGTGCCCGCGGCCATCAACTTGATCACCCGCATGATCAAAACCACGTCGATCTTGCTCATGATCGGCATCATCGAGATGATGAAGGTCGGTCAGCAGATCATCGAGGCCAACCGCATGACCTCGCCAAACGCCGTCTTCGGCATCTACGGAACCATCATGCTCCTGTACTTTATCGTGTGCTGGCCCATCAGTCTTCTCGCCGGCTACCTGCAAAAGAAGTGGAACTAACTCATGGCCAACGACAACGCTACCCAGCCCCTTCTCCAGGTCGAGCACCTGCGCAAAGCCTATGGCGAGAAGGTCGTCTTGAAGGACATCTCGCTCACCGTCAATCGCGGCGAGGTCATCGTGATCATCGGCCCCTCGGGCTGCGGCAAGTCGACGTTTTTGCGCTGCCTGAACGCCCTTGAGCCCATCCAGGGCGGAAGCGTGCGCGTGGCCGGCGCCGACGTCAACGGAGACAAGCGCGACCTGGTGGCCCTGCGCCAGAAGGTCGGCATGGTGTTCCAGAGCTACGACCTGTTCCCGCACATGAAGGTGCTCGACAACATCACCCTGGCGCCGATGAAGGCCAAGGGCGTGCCGCGCGAGGAGGCCCAGGCCACGGCCCGCGCCCTGCTCGAGCGCGTGGGCCTGGCCGACAAGGCCGACAGCTACCCCCGCATGCTCTCTGGCGGACAGAAGCAGCGCGTGGCCATCGCCCGCGCCCTTGCCATGGAGCCCGAGGTCCTGCTGCTCGACGAGGTCACGGCCGCCCTTGACCCCGAGATGGTCCGCGAGGTCCTAGACGTCATTCTCGACCTTGCCAAAGAGGGCAAGACCATGGTCATCGTCACGCACGAGATGCAGTTCGCCCGCGCCGTGGCCGACCGCGTCCTGTTCTTCGACGGCGGCGGCATCGTGGAGCAAGACATCCCCGAGCGTTTCTTCGCGCACCCCCAAACCGAGCGTGCGCAGAAGTTCCTAAACACCTTCGAGTTCGACGCCGTGCGCTCGCACGAGGCATAAAGCCGCAGGTAGAAGGTCTTCTCGCCACAGTTGTTGGGGCAGGAATTCTACTTGTAACATTAATTCCTATTGATTTACTAGGAATTAAGTGCTTTACTGGCTCTGCCATTGAAGGAGCCCACGAAACAAGGGCCTAAGCACAAGGAGAGAAATAATGGCAACCAGCATTGATCGTAGGACCTTCCTCGCTACCGCCGCTACCACCGCGGCCCTCATGGGCTCGCTCGTGCTGGGCGGCTGCAGCATCAGCGCCACCACCGACGGTGGCTCCAGCTCGGGGTCCAGCAGCACCACCAGCACGGCCGGCTACCGCACGCTCGACGAGATCAAGAGCTCCGGTAAGATCGTGATCGGCGTCTTCTCGGACAAGAGCCCGTTTGGCTACGTCGACGAGAACGGCGAGTACCAGGGCTATGACGTCGAGCTTGCCCGCCAGATCGGCACCGACCTGGGCGTCGACGTCGAGTTCGTCTCCACCGAGGCCGCCAACCGCGTCGAGTACCTCGAGACCAACAAGGTCGACGTCATTCTCGCCAACTTCACCGTGACCGAGGAGCGCGCCGAGAAGGTCGACTTCGCCGAGGCCTACATGAACGTCGCCCTGGGCGTCGTTTCCCACAAGGACAACGTGCTCACCAACATCGACGACATCTCCGGCCGCACCGTCATCGTGATCTCCGGCACCACGGCCGAGACCTACCTCACCAAGCACTACCCGGACGTCAAGCTCGAGAAGTACGACACCTACGCCGCCGCCAAGACCGCCTTCGAGAACAACAAGGACGCCGTCTGGGCCAACGACAACACCGAGGTCATCGCCTTCGCGCAGGCTTCCGGCACCGATGAGTACGTCGTGGGTATCGACAGCCTGGGCGACGCCGACACCATCGCGCCGGCCGTGGCCAAGGGCAACTCCGAGCTTCTGACCTGGGTGAACGACGAGCTCTACACCCTGGGCGGCAAGAAGTTCTTCCACTCCGATTACGAGAAGACCCTGCTTAGCACCTACGGCGCCGATTACGAGGACACCCTCGTCGTGGAGCCCGCTAAGAAGTAGCGCCCCTGCGGCAAATCGCCTTGACTCGGCAGTCGCCCGGCCCCTTGCGAGAGGCCGGGCGACTTTTTCCATTTTAAATTCGAAAACCCCAAGTAGCCTCGCCTGCCGCACGCTTTCCAACTGGGCAAACGTGGCTGGGGAAGGTCGAGCTACTCGGCGAACTCGAATTTAAAATGGAAAAAGTCGCTCAAGCGCGCGAAGAGGCGCCTCCGGAGGGCTTTCGGGCCGTCGCAGGCGCTTTCAAACCCGCCGGGGACGTGCCGGCGCGAGCGGGTATACTGATAACCCATTAACCAAAAGCGCGCGGAGGCTCGATGGAATCCCTTTACACAAAGTATCGCCCGCAGACGTTTGAGCAGGTAGTTGGCCAAAAACACGTGGTCGAGACCCTCAAGCGGGCCGTCTGCGAGAACCGCACCAGCCATGCCTACCTGTTCTGCGGTCCCCGCGGCACAGGCAAGACGACCATGGCCCGCCTGCTGGCGAAGGCCCTCATGTGCGAGAAGGGCGCGGGCCAGCTGCCCGACGGCTCGTGCGAGCAGTGCCGCCTGATCGCGGCCGGCGAGCACCCCGACGTCGCCGAGCTCGACGCCGCGTCGCGCACGGGCGTCGACAACGTGCGCGAGGAGATCCTGTCCCGCGTGAACTACGCGCCCACGATGGGCCGTTGCAAGGTTTATATCATCGACGAGGTCCACATGCTGACCCCGGCGGCGTTCAATGCCCTGCTCAAGACCCTCGAGGAGCCGCCCGAGCACGTGGTCTTCATCATGTGCACGACCGACCCGCAAAAGATCCTGGCCACCATCTTGTCGCGCGTCCAGCGCTTCGACTTCCACAGCATCGGCAACGACGAGATGCTCGAGCACCTGGCTCACGTCTGCGAGCAGGAGGGCTTCACCTACGACCGCGAGGCCCTGGAGCTCGTGGTGCGCCACGCCCGCGGCGGCATGCGCGACGCCTTGACCTCGCTCGAGCAGCTGAGCGTCTTTGGCGGCGGCAACATCTCTATAGAGTGCGCGCAGGATTTTTTGGGCGAGGTCTCGGGGTCCGTGTTGGGCAACGTGGGCGCAGCGCTTGCCAACCGCGATATCGCGGCGCTGTTTGCCGAGGTAGAGCGCCTGGTGGGCACCGGCTGCGACCTCTTGCAGTTCACGCGCGAGCTGGCCTCGCACGTGCGCGACCTGTACGTGCTGGCGGCGGCTCCGGGCGCCAACGCGGTGGCCGCCACGGCCGATGAGCTGCAGCGACTTCGCGAGGAGGCCGCGGCCTTTGGCTCGCCGGACCGCCTGTCGCACGTGCTTACCGTTTTGGGCGACGCGTCCAACCAGATGCGCACCGCCGTCAACCAGCGCCTGGTTCTCGAGGTGGCCTTCACCAAGGTCGC
>CAVAUD010000079.1:0-10327 GCA_963591565.1 bacterium | reverse complement strand
CCGTCTACCGCCCCGGCCTTCTCTCCACCGCCGCCCGGGCTTTCCTCGACTCCGCTTTAGGCGACTCCGCTCACACCTAAAGTCGAAAAGCGGACGCTATTTGCTGGTTTGCCGAGTAGTAACCCGATTTTGACCGACAAAACCCCAGTTGGGAGGCTTTTGAAACGGGCGGCTACTTGAGCTTTCGGCTTTTTGCGTCCGCTTTTCGAAAATACCTTCGCTCTGGGGCGCCAAAGAGGTCTAGTCCCCCAGGGTTTCCCAGGGGATGAAAAGCTCGTCGCGAAGCTTGGATTGGGCTTCCAGCTGGCGCATGGTCTTTGGCGGGCGCTTCAACCCGGACTTTCGCGCAATCACGTCCGCCACAGCGTCGAATGACCGTGCGTCTCTGAGCTGGGCATTTGTCAGAAGAACGACCTCGTATCCCATACATGCCAGCGCAGTTGCCCGATCAGAGTCAGAGCTCCACGCCGCATCTCCCGCGTGAACCGCTTTCCCCTGGCATTCCACGATAACGCCCGCGCAGTCGCCATTGCCTTCAATGAAGATGTCGGCGTAGCAACAGTCGTGAGGATATATGCTCCTCGCTGCGGGGCTGAGCTGAATTCGCCGGTTGTTTTCGAGGGCGATTCCTTCTCCGCCGGATGCTCGAGAAAGCGACAGCAATATGGATGCCTGCGCTTCAAGGGGTGAGGCGCAAATACCTGTTGCGTTCGCTGCGCACCAACGCAGGTTCTTGACCCCATGGAACCCCGATGCCTCGTCGCTAAAGCGCCTGAGCTCGCAAAGATCCAAAAGAGGTGGGCGCATCCATAGGCTGGTTGCGACGCCCGAAGTGTCGATGACGCGCCGCCATCCTCCGAAGCTTTGAGCTCGCCTATGGCCAAACAGCTCGACGAGGTGCTGCTCAACAAGGGCGTCGGGCTTGAAGACGGAGAATCCGCCGACCATCTCGTAGAGGGCCATCAACAAATGAACACGGGACATTTCGCCGGCCATAGTAAGGAGGGTGGCTTCTGGCGAGGTGACGCGAAAGCCGTGCAGGGTGTCTTGGAACGAGCCAAAGGGCAGGTCATTTTTGATGACGTGGGTCGCGTAAAGATTTGCTCGATGTCGCTGGTTCTTGCAGTTGACCAAGCGGTGCAGCGGCCTGCCAAGAAGCTGTCCCATAGGGGAATTCGCCATCTTGAGGTGGTTGGGATCATCGACCGTGTCGGGCAGCGGCGGGTATATCGCCAGAACCTGAGGTGGGATACGGTGATAGTTGAATGCGGTCATCCCACAGAAGGTCGCTTCCATCGCAACTCCCTACTGGCTTGCCTACTAAAAGGCAACGCTCCATCAATGGTCGAAAAGCGGACGCGCTATCGGGAGAAAGAAAGTAACTAGGCATGGATAGCGGGAATATGCGCAGGTATCGATAACGCGTAGACCTTGTATACCCATCTAGCGAAGACCTTGCATCCGCTTTTCGAAAATAGGTGTGCCGCGGACCCGGATTGGGGCCGCGGCACGCGGGGGAATTACTGGTGGCAGGCGCCGGATCGCTCGTATTTGGGCTCGCAGCAAACGTTGATCCCAAGGCGGCGCAGGACCTGCTCGTCGGTGGGCGAGATGATGACCGAGAAGAACGCGTCGCAGCCGCGCAGCTCGTCGAGGCCGGCCAGCACCCGCGCCGCGACCTCGCTGTTCCCCGAGGTGATCGACAGCGCGATCAGGGTCTCGTCGGTGTGCAGGCGGTGGTTCTTGCTGCCCAGGTAGTGGGTCTTGAGGTGGCTGATCGGCTCGATGGCCTCGTCGCTTATGACCTCGAGCTCCAGGTCGACACCGGCCACGGCCTTGAGCGCGTTCATCAAAAGCGAGCTCGCGCAGCCCAAGCGGCCGCTCGTCTTGCCCGTCACCACGCGCCCGTCGGCCAAGATCATGGCCCCGGCCGGCGCCCCGGTCACCTGCTCGCGCGTCAGCGCCGCAGACCTTGCCGGCGAGAAGTTCTTGTCCACGCCCGCCTTCTGCATGATGGACTTCAGGCGCCCCACCTGCTCCTGACCGTCGCCCGTGCGTTTGACCTGCTCACAGGCGGTAAAGTAGCGCCGCACGATCTCCATCTTGCTCGCCTCGCGGCAGGCCTCGTCGTCCTCGATGGCAAAGCCAACCATGTTGACGCCCATGTCGGTCGGGCTCTGGTAGGGGCTCTCGCCCATGATCTTCTCCATCAGCGCGCGCACGACGGGGAACGCCTCGACGTCGCGGTTGTAGTTGACCGTCGTCTTGCCGTAAGCCTCCAGGTGGAAGGGGTCGATGACGTTGGCGTCGTCGAGGTCGGCGGTCGCGGCCTCGTACGCGATGTTGACCGGGTGCGCGAGCGGCAGGTTCCACACGGGGAAGGTCTCGAACTTCGCGTAGCCCGCCTGCACGCCGCGCCCGTGCTCGTGGTAGATCTGCGACAGGCAGGTCGCCAGCTTGCCCGAGCCGGGGCCCGGCGCCGTCACCACGACCAGCGGGCGGCTGGTCTCGACGAACTCGTTCTTGCCGTAGCCCTCGTCCGAGACGATGAGGTCGACGTCGTGGGGATAGCCCTCGATGGGGTAGTGCAGCTTGCAAACGATCCCCAGGTCAGCGAGGCGGCGGCGAAACACGTCGGCCGCCGGCTGCCCCGCGTACTGCGTGACGACGACGGCCGCCACGGCCATCCCGTTGCCGCGGAACAAATCGACCAGGCGCAAAACGTCCTCGTCATAGGTGATGCCCAGGTCGCCGCGCGCCTTGTTCTTCTCGATGTGGTTCGCGTTGATCGCGATGATGACCTCGACGTCTGCCGCCAGGCTCTTGAGCATGCGGAACTTCGAGTCGGGCTCGAAGCCGGGCAGCACGCGGCTCGCGTGGTAGTCGTCGAAGAGCTTGCCGCCAAACTCCAGGTAGAGCTTGCCGCCGAACTGCCCCACGCGTTCGCGGATGTGCGCCGCCTGCAGGTCGATGTAGGTCTGGTTGTTGAAGCCGTTTCGCATGGTCTTCTCGTTTCGCCAAAGTTGCCGTTTAACGTCCATAGTGTAACAAGCCGCGCCGCTCGCCCGCCCGCCGAGGGGCAATCAATTCGTAACCGGACTGCGCTAGGATGGGTGGGATTCCAACGACGAAAGGGGCCGCTTATGAAGCGCGAGCTCAAGACTTTTAGGAGCGAGAACCTCGACCGCTACATGGACATGCTGGTCTACGGCGAGAAGGGCTGGCCGCTTATCGCCTTTGCGACGCAGGACTCGCCGTGCACCAACTTCGAGGACTTTGGCCTGGTAGACACCATGGCCGAGTTCATCGAGAGCGGCCAGGTCCAGCTCTTTTGCGTGAGCAACGTCGACAAACAGACCTGGTCTGACGAGGCCGGCGACAAGGACGAGCGCGCCCACCTGCTCGAGGCCTACTACCGCTACGTCTTCGACGAGCTGGTTCCCTTCGTGCACGAGGTCAGCGGCTCGAAGCTGCGCCCGCTCACGATGGGCTGCTCGATGGGCGCGACCCACTCGGTCATCTGCGCGCTGCGCCGCCCGGACCTCTTCCAGGGCTGCATCGCGCTTTCCGGCGTCTACGACGCGCATTACTTCTTCGGCGACTGGATGAGCCCCGAGCTCTACCTCAACTCGCCGACCGACTTCGTCCCCAACATGCCCGCCGGCCACCCGCTGATCGCCGAGTACAACAAGCGCCAGCTCGTCCTGTGCGTGGGCCAGGGCGCCTGGGAGGACGAGGGCATCCGCACGCAGCGCATCCTGGCAGATTCCTTCGCGCGCCTGGGCATCAACGCCTGGTGCGACTTCTGGGGCGCCGATGTCAACCACGACTGGCCCTGGTGGAAGAAACAGATTAAATACTTTATGCCGATTGTCCTCGAGGACGCAAAGAAGGGTGGCGAGTAGAGCATGAACTTCGTCTTCATCTCTCCGCAGTTTCCGCAGATATACCGCTATTTCTGCGAGGGCCTGAAAAACAACGGGGCGCAAGTCTTTGGTGTCGGCGACACGCCCTACGACCAGCTCGAGCCGCAGCTTAAGGACATTCTCGCCGAGTACTACTGGTTGCCGACCCTCGAGGACTACGACCAGGTCTTCCGCGCGGTGGCGTTCCTTTCGTACAAGCACGGCAAGATCGACTGGATCGAGTCGAACAACGAGTACTGGCTCTCGCTCGACGCCCGTCTGCGCGAGGACTTCAACGTCACGACCGGCGTCCACCCCGCCCAGCTCGTCTCGTGGCAGAGCAAGGCGGCAATGAAGCCCTGCTACAAGGCCGCGAACATCCCGACGGCGCGTCAGGTCAAGGTCGAGGACCGCGCCGAGGTCGACGCGTTTCTCGCCACCGTGGGCTACCCGGCCTTCACCAAGCCCGAGGTGGGCGTGGGCTCGGGCGGCGCCTTTGCGATCGAGGGGCCGGCCGACGTCGACCGCGCCTTCGCGGCGGCGGCCGAGTCTGCGGTGCCCTACGTGATCGAGGAGTTCGTGGGCGGCCAGATCTGCTCCTACGACGCGATCGTCGACTCGAAGGGCGAGCCGCTCTTCGAGAACCAGGAGGAGTTCCCCTCGTCGATGGCCGACGTCCACGGCAAGGCGCTCGACATCGCCTACTGGTCGCGCCCCGACGTCGACCCGGCGCTGGCCAAGCTGGGCCGCGCGGCCATCAAGTCCTTTGGCTTCAAGAGCCGCTTCGTTCACCTGGAGTTCTTCCGCCTGCTCGAGGACAAGCCCGGCCTGGGCGCCCCCGGCGACTACGTGGGCCTCGAGGTCAACGCCCGCCCCACCGGCGGCTACTCGCCCGATATGATGAACTACGCGCACTCCTGCAGCGTCTACCAGATGTGGGCCGACATGGTCTGCTTCGACGAGCTGCGCCACGCGCCCGCCGGCGACGACTTCTACTGCGTCCACGCAAGCCGCCGCGACGCGTATCGTTACGTCCACACCCACGACGAGGTCATGGCCAAGTTCGGCGAGAAGATCATGTCGGGCAAGCGCATGCCCGACGGCCTGTCCGACGACCTGGGCAACTTCGCCTACGTGGGACGCTTCAAGACCCGCGAGGAGCTCGACGAGTTCGTCGCGTTTGTTCAGGAAAGGGCTGATGTGTAGATGACGATTGAAGTGAGAAGGGCCGCCGCCGGCGACGTCGCGGGGGTCCATGAGCTGCTGAGCCAGGTTCTTGAGGTGCACGCGGCCGGCCGGCCGGACCTCTTCAAGTCCGGCACGCGCAAGTACAGCGACGAGGAGCTTCTCGCCATCTTTGCCGACGACGCGCGCCCGGTCTTCGTGGCCGTCGACGGCGATGAGGTGGTGGGCCACGCCTTCTGCGTCGTGGAGGACTTCCGCGCGCAGGTCAACTTCCAGGACATCATGACCCTCTACATCGACGACATCTGCGTGGACGAGAAGCACCGCGGCCAGCACGTAGCTACAACGTTGTACCAGCACGTCATCGCGTTCGCGCGCGAGCAGGGTTTCTACAACGTGACGCTCAACGTCTGGAGCCTGAACCCGGGCGCGCAGGCGTTTTACGAGGCCATGGGCATGAAGCCGTACAAGATCGGCATGGAGACGATTCTTTAGCGAGACGGGCGGCGCGGGACCGATGCGTGGCGCGGGACTGCCGCGCGGCGCGTCCCGCCTCGCCATTGGGAGGATTTCAATGGCAGACCAGCACAGGCCCATGCGCCTGCACAAGCGAGAAGTGACCGCGGCGGCAGACCTTGCCGCCATCATCGACCGCGCCCAGGTCGTGCGCCTGGGCCAGGCCGACGCGGAGGGCGTCTTTATCGTGCCGATGAGCTTTGGCTACGAGATGGGCGGCTCGCCCGAGGCCCCTACCTGGACCTTCTGGCTGCACTGCGCGGGCGAGGGCCGCAAGGTCGACGCCTGGCGCGCCGACCCGCGCGTGGCCCTGGAGCTCGACGCCGCGGCCGACGTCATCTCGGGCACGTACGCCTGCGCCTACTCCCAGGCCTACGAGTCGATTATGGCCACGGGCGCGATTTCCCAGGTAAATGACGTAGACGAGAAGATCCACGGCCTCACGCGCGTCATGGCCCACATGGCCCCCGGCGCCCCCGTGACCTTCTCGCCCGAGGCCGTCGAGCGCGTGAGCGTCTGGAAGATCGACGTCGACCACCTCACCGGCAAACGCCGCGAGCCCAAGGCGTAGCGCCCGCGCAGCGCACCGGGGCCGCGCGGCCGCGCCGCTAAAGCGCGCAGGACCAGCGGACGTTCTCGTCGACGTTGCCGCGCGGGGCCATCTCGACGAGGCGCAGCATGGGGCAGCGGTTCTCGCGCACGACGTGGGCCGGGTTGCCGGCGACGGTCGTGTCGGCCGGCACGTCGTGGACCACGACCGAGCCCGCGGCCACCTTGACGTTGTCGCCGATGTGGATGTCGCCCAGGACGATGGTCCCGGCCCCCACCATCACGTTGTTGCCCAGGGTGGGGTGGCGCTTGCCGCCGTGCTTGCCGGTCATGCCCAGCGTGACGCCCTGGTAGATGAGGCAGTCGTCGCCGATCACGGCCGTCTCGCCAACGACCACGCCGATGCCGTGGTCGATCATGAAACGCCGGCCGATGGTGGCCGCCGGATGGATGTCCACCCCGAAGCGCCGCCGGGTGTGGCGGGCGAGAAGCGACGCCAGGCCGTGCATGCCGTGCTCCCACAGCCAGTGCGCGCGGCGATACGACCACACGGCGTGCATGCCTGTGTGCCACAGCAGCACCTCGCGGCCGCTGTGGACCGAAGGGTCGCGCGCGATGACGCTGGTGATGTCGTCCTTGAGGGTGTCAAACATGGCTACCTACCCGCTCTACCTGGCCCGCGTTTACTGCCGAGCCAATTATAGGTCCATGGACAGGTAACGCTCGCCGGTGTCGGGCAAGATCGCGACGATGGTCTTGCCGGCGAACTCGGGGCGGGCGGCCAGCTGCAGGGCGGCGTTGACGGCCGCGCCCGAGGAGATGCCCACGAGCAGGCCGGTCTTCTCGGAAAGCTGCTTCTTGGTCGCGATAGCGTCGGCCGAGGCGACGGGCAGGACCTCGTCGACGACCTCGGCGTCGTAGTTCTTGGGGACGAAGCCGGCGCCGATGCCCTGGATCTTGTGCGCGCCGGGCTGGCCGCCGGACAAAACGGGGCTCTCGGCGGGCTCGACCGCCACGGCCGTCACGCCGGGCTTCTTCTCCTTGAGGAACTTCGCGGTGCCCGAGACGGTGCCGCCGGTGCCCACGCCCGCGACGATGACGTCGACCTCGCCCTCGGTGTCGGCCCAGATCTCGGGGCCGGTGGTCTGGTAGTGGGCGAGGGGGTTCGCGGGGTTGACGAACTGGCCGGCGATGATGGAGCCGGGCGTGGCCTCGTGCAGCTCGTCGGCCTTGGCGATGGCGCCCTTCATGCCGGCCGAGCCGGGGGTGAGGACGATCTCGGCGCCGTAGGCGGCGGCCAGCTTGCGACGCTCGATGGACATGGTCTCGGGCATGGTCAAGATGAGCTTGTAGCCGCGCTCTGCCGCGACCATGGCCAGGCCGACGCCGGTGTTTCCGCTGGTAGGTTCGATGATGGTGCCGCCAGGGGCCAGGCGGCCGGTCTTCTCGGCCTCTTCGACGATGGCGCGGGCGATGCGGTCCTTGATGGACCCGCCGGGGTTGGTCGCCTCGTACTTGCCAAGAACGGTTGCGTTGCCGTTGGCGAGGTCGGAAAGGTCCACGAGAGGGGTGGAGCCGATAAGGGCCTCAATCTTGCTTGCGTAACGCATGGTGCCTCCTTGCTATTCAGCTGACTGGTCACGAGGTGTGCCGCACGCGGCGGGCGTCTCGATAGAAAGAAGGATGGCACTTATAATACCCTCACGCAAGTAGGAATTAGAAAAAACCTACCCGCGCGAGGGTATTTTACGTTGGCTTAACGAAACGGAGACGTTCCAGGCGAGAAGAACGCGCTGGTTCGGCCGCTGGGTGTCCCGGCGACCTTAGTACAGCGGCAGCCCGCCGGTGATCGGGTCGATCTTCTCGGCCGGCAAGGGCTCGAAGGCCAGGCAGGTGAAGGTGGGCTCGCCGTGGAACTCGGTGTGGCCGGCGTCGCGGATGAGCGAGACGGCGAAGCCCGCCGCGCGGCCCTTCTCGGCCACGTCGAGCAGGGCTTCCTCGCCGTCGACGTAGACGCAGATCTTAGCCACGCCGGCGTCGAACCAGTCGGTCAAGGGCGAGCAGTCGTCCTCGCCGTGCTCGAGATAGGCCCAGCCCTCGGTCGCGCGGATCTGCTCGGCGCGCCCCTCGCGCGCGATGGCCATCAGCGTGGCCTCGACGCAGGCGTGCCCGGCCTGGGCCGCGATCTTGCCCTTGCGCATCTTGAGGTCGCGCCTCATGACGATGACCTGCTTGGACTTATAGCTAGAAGAAGGCATGCGATCTCCTGTTTTCCTCGGTTCAGAAGGCGTTTGAGTCCCCAGGATTATACGTTTCCGGTCCCCTGGAACCAAAAAAGACGATATTGGGAAGCCAATTTTGGATTTGGCGAGAAGACCCCGGTTTTGTTCGTACGCCAACTGGGCTTTTGTCGGCGGATTTCGCCCTAAGGTCGTCAAGTCGCGATTTAGCCACCCAATATCGCAATTTCTATTCGCGCGGGACCCGATGAGCCCGCTTGGCTACGCCAGCGACGGCTTGCGACGGGCCACGTCGTGGAAAACGAAGAGATCCGGGCGGTGGCGCGAGCGGGTGCTCTCGAACATCACGCCGTCGTAACTAAAGACGCGGTTGGACATTATGGCCAGGTAGCAGCCCTCGGGCAGCTCGAGCAGATCGTAGTCGCGCCGCTCGGCGGGCTCGACTGTGATCTCGCGCATGCTCTGCGCGATGCCGATGCCCAAGGTGTTCTCGAGGTAGTCGTAGATGGACTTCGCGGCGATCCGCGGCGTGAGCCCGTCCACGACGCTGGCGAGAAAATAGCTGTCGTCGCGGATGACGGCCTCGCCGCCAAAGGAGCGCACGCGCTCGACGTGCAAAAGCTCGTCTCCCTCGGCAAAACCGGTGAAGTGGGCCAGGCGCCCGTCTGCCGCCACAAGCTCGAAGGTCTTGACGCTCGTTTCCTGCTTGATCTTGAGACGCGCCATGGTCTCGGCATAGCTCTCGATGCCGCCGACCTCGAACAACGCGCGCTCGCGCGGCTGGAAAATCACGCGCACGCCCTTGCCCTGGATGGGCTGGACCAGGCCCTCGTCGGCCAGCGCCGCCAGGGCCTTTCTCAGCGTGTTGTGCGAACAGGAGAAGCGAGCCACCAGGGTCGACTCCGAGGGGAGAAGCGACTGGAAGGGGTAGGTCTCGTTCACGATGTCTTCTCGCAGGGCGCGGTAGATGCCCTGCCATATGGCCTTCATCTGCGGAAATTCCTTGGCTCGAGGGGGTGCGGTAAAAGGTTTGCTTCCCTGAATTATAGGGCCCGTGCGCCGCTGCGGCCATCCGTTCGGCGGCAAAACCCTACCGTTCATCGAACCTATGCAAATAAGTTACTTATTCACATAAGTCGCTTCTATACTGTCACTCGGCTTATTCAAATAAGTGCCTCACCCAACCGGGAAGAGCGTGAGGCACAATATGAGCAAGGGAAAGGAAGGAACGCATGGGCAAGTACGCGCAAGACGCGACCAAGCTTCTCGAGTTGGTGGGAGGCAAAGAGAACATCGCCGCGGTGAGCCACTGCATCACCCGCATGAGGTTCGTCCTCAACGACGACTCGAAGGCCGACGTGGCGGGCATCGAGGCCCTGGCCACGACCAAGGGCACCTTTACCCAGGGTGGCCAGTTCCAAGTCATCATCGGCAACGACGTCAAGGCCTACTACCAGGAGTTCACCGACATCGCCGGCATCGAGGGCGTGACCAAGGACGCGGCTAAGGCCGCGGCAAAGCAGAACCAAAACCCGCTGCAGCGCGCGATGACCGTCATCGCCGAGGTCTTCGCCCCGATCATCCCCGCGGTCATCGTCGGCGGCCTTATCCTGGGCTTCCGCAACTGCATCGACTCGATTTTCATCTTTGGCGACGGCACCCAGGCCCTGGTCGAGCTGAGCCAGTTCTGGGCCGGCCTCGACAGCTTCCTGTGGCTCATCGGCGAGGCCGTCTTCCACACCGGCATCCCCGTGGGCATCTGCTGGTCGGTCACCAAGAAGATGGGCGGCACCCCGATGCTGGGCATCGTGCTCGGCCTGACGCTCGTCTCGGGCCAGCTGCTCAACGCCTACAGCGTGGCCGGCACCCCGGCCGCCGAGATCCCGCAGTGGGACTTCGGCTTCGCGCAGGTCAACATGATCGGCTACCAGG
>CAVAUD010000078.1:0-10337 GCA_963591565.1 bacterium | reverse complement strand
TCACGGTGAACACCCTCGATGAGCACATGGACATGCTCATGGTCTGCCACCACCTCGACAAGTCGATCCCCGAGGACGTGGCCTTCGCCGACTCGCGCATCCGCCCCGAGACGATCGCCGCCGAGGACGTCCTGCAGGACATGGGCGTCTTCTCGATGATGAGCTCCGACTCGCAGGCCATGGGCCGCGTGGGCGAGGTCGTCACCCGCACCTGGCAGACGGCCTCCAAGATGCGCGACCAGCGTGGGCCCCTGCCCGAGGACGAGGGCCACGGCAACGACAACTTCCGCGCCCGCCGCTACGTCGCCAAGTACACGATCAACCCGGCGCTCACCCACGGCATCGCCGATTACGTGGGCTCGGTTGAGGTGGGCAAGTTCGCCGACCTGGTCCTGTGGAACCCGGCCTTCTTTGGCTCGCGCCCCGACGTCATCGTCAAGGGCGGCATGATCGTGGCCTCCAAGATGGGCGACGCCAACGCCTCGATCCCCACGACCGAGCCGGTGACCTACCGCCACATGTTCGCGGCCGACGGCCTGGCCCGCGCCACGAGCTGCCTGACCTTTGTCTCGCAGGCGGCCCTTGACCTCGAGGTTCCCAAGCAGCTGGGCCTGCAGAAGCACTGCGCGGCCGTCCACGGCTGCCGCACCGTCACCAAGGCCGACATGCGCCTGAACGACGCGACGCCCGCCATCGAGGTCGACCCCGAGACCTACAAGGTCACCGTCGACGGCGAGGTCGCGACCTGCGAGCCCGCCAAGAAGCTGCCGTTGGCGCAGCTCTACAACCTGTTCTAAGGGGCCGCGCGTATGTTATGCGAGAAGGTCCTGGGAAACCTGGGCGACGAGGAGTGGGCCGCGGTCGTGGCCGCGGGCGCGACGGTCGACTACGTGGACGTCGACTGGCACGAGGCCTTCAAGAAGCTGCACCGTAAGGTAAGCGCGGGCGGGCGCGAGGTCGGTGTGCGCCTGGGCGACTGGGTGCTGTCGCGCGGGCTGAGCGAGGGCGACGTCCTGGGCGTCGAGGAGGGCGAAGGCGGCGAGAAGACCGTCGTCGCGGTGCGCCTGCTGCCCACGAAATGCCTGGTCATCGACGTTGACGCGGGCCACGCGTTCATGCTGGCCCGCGTGGGCTGGGAGGTCGGCAACACGCACACGCCGCTGTTCTGGGGCGAGGGCGGGCTGCAGCTGTTGTGCGAGTACACCGAGCCGGTCGAGCGGCTGCTTTGCGGCCTGCACGGCGTTGAGGTATCGGCGGGGGAGAGGGTCTTGGACCCGGCCCGGCGCGTCTCCGCGTCGGCGCATGTGCACCCGCACGGTGGGCACGGGCACGGGGAGCACGACCACCCGCACGCCCACGGCGACCACCCGCACGCCCACGGCGACCACCCGCACCACCACCATGACCACGAGTGACCCGGCCCGCGAGCTGCTGCTTCTCCAGATCTGCGACTCCGTCTTTCCCATCGGCGCGTACTCGCACAGCTATGGCCTGGAGACCTACATCCAGCTCGGCCTCGTCCACGACGAGGCGACGGCCGCCCGCTACGTCGACCAGCAGGTCCGCTACCCGCTGACCTACACCGAGCTTCTCGGCATGCGCCTGGCCTTTGAGGCCGCCCAGGCCTCTGACCTGCGGCGCATTGAGGAGCTGGAGGCCCTCATGGCCGCGGCCAAGGTCCCGGCCGAGTGCCGCGAGGCCTCCCGCCGCATGGCCGCCCGCTTCTGCAAGACGGCCGCGGGCTTCCTCGACGGCCCGGCCGCCGAGCTCTTCTCGGCCTACGTCGGCCCCGCCGCCGCCCGCGGCACCCACATGGTCAACGCGGCCTACGGCGTCTTTGCGGCCGCGGCGGGCATCGACCTGGCCGAGCTCATGCGCCGCTACCTGTACGCGCAGGTCTCGGCCATGGTCGTGAACTGCGTGAAGACCGTGCCGCTCTCGCAGACGGCGGGGCAGCAGATCCTGTTCGCCTCGGCTGCGGCCCAGGTCGCGGCGGTCGAGACGGCGCTCGCCGCGCCCGAGAGCCGCCTGGGCCTCTCGATGCCCGGCTTCGACACCCGCGCGATCGAGCACGAGACGCTCTACTCGCGCCTCTACATGAGCTAACGGCCGCCCCTCGCGCGGGCGGCCCGCATCTAAAGGAGAAGTTCAATGTCTTATGTGCGCATCGGCGTTGCCGGCCCCGTCGGCTCCGGCAAGACGGCCCTGATAGAGGCCCTTACCCGCAAGATGGCGGCCGAGTATTCGCTGGGCGTCGTGACCAACGACATCTACACCAAAGAGGACGCCGAGTTTCTCTGCGCCAACTCCGTCCTGCCGCCCGACCGCATCGTGGGCGTCGAGACGGGCGGCTGCCCCCACACCGCGATCCGCGAGGACGCGAGCATGAACCTCGAGGCCGTCGAGGCCATGGTCGAGGCCCACCCCGACATCCAGATCATGTTCGTCGAGTCCGGCGGCGACAACCTCTCGGCGACCTTCTCGCCCGAGCTGGCCGACGCCACGATCTTCGTCATCGACGTGTCCGAGGGCGACAAGATCCCGCGCAAGGGCGGCCCCGGCATCATGCGCTCTGACCTGCTCGTTATTAACAAGATCGACCTCGCGCCCTACGTCGGCGCCTCGCTCGAGGTGATGGATCGCGACTCGCGCCGCATGCGCGGCGAGCGCCCCTTCGTCTTCACCGACATCCGCGAGGGCACGGGCGTCGACGACGTCGTGGCCTGGATCAAGAAGAACGTCCTGCTCGAGGACCTCTCGTGACGGACGCTGCGGGCGACAACAAGTTTGGCAGGGCCTCTGAGCTGCGCCTTATTGCCGAGCGACGCGGCGAGAAGACCGTCCTGGCAGACGTCGCGGCGACGATGCCCTTCCACGTGATGCACCCCTTCGAGGTGCCGGTGGAGGGGCTCGTGGGAGCGGCCGGTGCCGCGGGCCCCGACGGCCTGTCCCCGCGTGCCGCCGAGGTCATGGTGATGTCGGCCTCCGCCGGCATCATGGCCGGTGACCTGCAGCGCATTGACGTCGAGGTGGCCGGCGGCGCCGCCCTTCGCGTGACGAGCCAGGCCTTCGAGAAGATCCACCGCATGGAGGAGGGCCAATCGGCCTCGCGCGCGACGCGCCTCACCGTTGCCGAGGGCGCCTACCTCGATTACAGCCCCCAGCCGATGATCCCCTTCGCGGGCTCGGCCTTCTCGGCCACCACCGAGGTCGCCCTCGCCGGACCCACCGCGCGCTTCGTCTACCAGGAGGTTCTTTCCTGCGGCCGAGCCGCCCGCGGCGAGCGCTTTGGCTACCGCAGCTTCACCAACCACGTGCGAGTCGACATGGCGGGACGGCCCGTCTACCTCGACAACGTCCTCTTCGACCCGGCGACCATGCCCATGGAGGACCTCGGCCTCTACGAGGGCTTTTCTCACCTGGGCAACCTCGTCTTGATCAACTGCCAGGTGAGCGAGGCCGCTTTCACCGTCGCCCGCGACTACCTGCGCGACGAGACCGGCGTCATCGGCGCCGCGGCCGGCTCGCCCGTGGGCGCCGCGACCGGCAGCGAGGCCATCTCGGGCGGAATCACCCGCCTGGCCTCCGGCGACGTGTGCGTGCGCCTCTTGGGCCACCGCGCCCAGCGCCTCGACGACGTCCTTTCCCGCGTCCGCGCCCTTCTCGCCTAGCCCTTCGCGCGTCCTTTCACCACCTATTTTCGAAAAGCGGACGCACTATTGCGACTTGGCAAGTAGCCGGGTCCTTCTCGCCAACAAAACCGCAGGTCATTTAATGGCGAGAAACCCGGCTACTCACTGAATCCCAATAGTGCGTCCGCTTTTCGTTATTACGTGTTCCGCGGCCCCGCAAAACCGCCGCGGCGGCCCCGCAAAAACGCCGCCGCGAGCCTACCTACCGCAGCACTTCTTGTACTTCTTGCCGCTGCCGCAGGGGCAGGGGTCGTTGCGGCCCACCTTCTTGCGCGAGCCGTCCTCGTTCCTAAAGTCGGGGCGGCCCGTCAGCGTGCTGTGCAGCGCCGCGGGCGGCCAGCCGTTGTTGTCCCAGCGCGGCAGGTCGTTGTACAGGTTCATGACATAGCCAACCAGCTTGTTCTCGTGGCGCATGTCGCTGAAGCCGACGCCCTGCTCGGCGACCCATTCGATGATCTTGGCCGGCTGGACGCCGTTGCAGGTCGCCACGACGACGCCCTCGAAGACCTTATCCGCGAAGAGCAGGTCGTTTTTGCCGTCGGGGATGTTCTCGTTGAGGAACTGCAAAAGCGTGCGCCCGGTCGGCAGGCTCTCGGCCCAGTCGACGACGCTGTTGGCCTCGACAAGCTCCTGCGGCAGCGGCCAGGGCTCCTTGCCGACCCGCTTGTCCAGCAGGTTCTGCAGCGGCCCCAGCTCGCCGAAGCAGATCGAGCCCTGCATCATCATCTCGACGCCGCTCTTCTGCACCTGGTCAAGCATGGGGGAATCGACGAGGTAGAGCGTGCCGTCCTCGCCCTCGCGGTATGCCTCGCAGGGCGAGAACTCGTCGGCGGCGTACGCGATGATGGAGCGGATCAGCTCGGCGGACTCGAGGGCGCCCGGGTACAGGCGGGCGAACTCGACGGCGGCCTCGACCACGGCCAGCATGCCGCGCGTCTCGGTCAAAAGGTCGACGACGTGCTCGAGCTTCGCGAGGGCGTCGTAGTGGGCGGACATCCCATCGAGGTCGCGGGCCATAAAGGCGTCGCAAACGGCGTCGGGCATGACACAGGTCGCGCGGTCACCCTCGTCGAACCAGTAGACAAGCAGCGGGATCGGCATCATGAAGCCGTCCAGGGAATCGAGGCCCTCGAAGGGCGCCTCGATGCGCCCGCCGGCCTCCACCAGGCGCCGGACCAGCGGGAACTCGGAAGGTACAACGTTGTACAGGAAGGCGTCGAGGTCGGCTTCGGGCTCCGTCAGCCGCTCCACGCAGGCCTCGGCCAGCTTGGCCTTGTTGAGGCCGCTCGTGCGCTTGACCCCCAGCCTCTTGGCGATGTCGAGAAGGACGTCCTTCTTCTCAAGCATCGCCAACGTCGCGAAATCGCTCGTGGCCGGCCCCTTGCGGCAGTCCCGCGTAAGGCGCGCCCTCGCGTAGTCCGCGACCTCAACGCCCGCGGCCTCGGCAAAAAGCCGCCTGTTCTCCTCCATGATGAGGGCGCCGCGCTGATCCTGGGGCACGTCGGCAAGGACGCCGCGGTGGAAGCCCGGCCACGAGGTCGGCGGGTTCATGTCGTACTCGGTGTCCTCGATGAACCGCTGCGTCTTGCGGTCAAGCGCCGCCTTCTTGGCCTCGGGGACGAGGGCGAGAAAATCAGCGGCCGTCTCGACGCGGCCGCCCTTCTCGCGTGTCTCCTTGAAGAACTGGATGTAGCTGGCCCTCATGCCGGGGCCCATCGAGATGTTGACCTCGCCGACCTGCCCGGCGTAGGTGAGCTCGCCCTCGAGGGGAATAATCGCCAGCTTGGCCATGCCGCGCTCGGCGTTGAGCATCCCGCCGATCTCGCGCGTGAGGCCCTTGGGCCTCAAGATGAGGTCCTCGTACAAGAACTCGACCGTGCCGTCGGGCTGGACCTCGTAGGCCATGTCGGCGAACAGCGCGTCTTTCCAGGAGATGGCGACGCGCAGGTCGCGGGTCGAGAGATGCGCCGGGTTCTGCCTAACGAACGCGTCGATGACCTGCGGCGCGTTGCTCCACAGCTCGCACGAGACCTCGTACTGGGAGTCGTCCGTCGGCAAGCCGTCGGGCGCGAACTCGAGCTCGTTGAGCCCCAGGTGCTTGTCCGCGAACTGGATCAGCGGATCGTAGATCTTAAAGAAACGCCTGCACAAAGCATCGGTGAGAATCATGAAATACCCCTTAGATACGCGGTTACCCTGCGAGTATCCCACATCTCGCCCGCGCCTTATGGCCGGGGCAAGGTAGTTTCTCTCCTTGTGGGGGCATAATAAAGGGATGTTCGCGACAGAGAGGAGCCGTTCATGGCCGAGAAGTACCTGCTGGTTATCGACATGCAAAACGATTTCGTGGACGGCGCGCTGGGCACGCCCGAGGCCCAGGCCATCGTCGAGGCCGTGGCCGAGCGGGCCCGCGACTTCGACGGCCAGGTCGTCTTCACGCGAGACACCCACGGCGAGAACTACCTCGAGACCCAGGAGGGGAGAAACCTGCCGGTGCCGCACTGCGTGGCGGGCACGCCGGGCTGGGAGCTCGCGCCCGCGATCGCCGAGGTGGCGGAGGCGCTGGGCGCCCCGGTCTTCGACAAGCCGACCTTCGGCTCGGTCGAGATGGCCGAGTGGCTGGTCGCCCGCGCGGCCGAGGGCGGCATCGAGTCCATCGAGCTCTGCGGCCTGTGCACCGACATCTGCGTGGCGAGCAACGCCCTTCTCATCAAGGCCTTCCTGCCCGAGGTCCCGATGAGCGTCAACCCCGCCCTCTGCGCCGGCGTCACCCCCGCCTCCCACGAGGCCGCCCTCACGACCCTGCGCAGCTGCCAGGTCCAGGTGCTGGAGTAGGCGAGACGACCGCGATTTCTTGCACGCCGCCGCGCGACCTACAGAGAACCTCCCATTTCGTGCTGCTCAATCATCTCATGCACCGGCGATAAGTCCAAATGCCCCGCCTACCGAAACTGACTTGCTATAGAGACGCGGGGGGGGGGTTATCATTGCTTAAGCTTTCATTCAAGTTGTTTGAGATGGAGGAGCAATGAGAAACAGGATTGCGAGCACTTCACTTCGCGTTCTTGTCTCGTCCGCGCTGGTCCTGGGCATGGTTCCCGCCCCTGCGCTCGCCGAGGGAATCGAAGAGGCCCAAGGCGCGGTTCAGGCACTTTCGGCGTCGACTTACTATATCGTCAGCCCGACCGAGTGCGGCACCTGCTGGTGGTCAATCGATTCCGAGGGAACCCTGCTTGTTTCTGCGATGGGCGGCTATGACTACGGCACGCTGCCTCAGATCCCGTGGAATGATTACTGCACCAAGGTGACGAGCGTAAAGTTCCAAGGCACGGTTAGACCGGAGGAGTCCGCGTGCCTTTTTAGCGGTATGACAAACCTCAAGAGCGTTGACTTCACTGGCCTTGATCTTTCAGGTGTCACTGACATAGACAGCATGTTCCTCTGCTGTACGTCCCTTGAGGCTGTCGATTTCACTGGACTCGACACTTCAACCATTACATCGATGCACGGCCTATTTGCCAGCTGCCCTTCCCTTACGTCTGTTAAATGGGGTGGTATAAACACCTCTAACGTTACGAACATGAGCGGCTTGTTTAACGCCTGTTCTTCTCTGAGTTCTATAGATATGTCGGAATTGGATACCTCCAGCGTTACGGACATGTCGAGCATGTTCGCAGGCTGCACTAGCCTTCGATCGTTCGATTTTTCTGATCTTGACACTTCTAGCGCCGAGAACTTTCGCGACATGTTTAATAACTGCAAGTCTCTTGCGTCCGTGAGCTTTACGGGGCTTGATGCTTCTAACCTTATTAATACGAGCGGTATGTTCTCAAATTGCGATTCTCTGACCTCAGTTGATTTTTCCGGCTTGAAAACCCCGAACCTTAAATTCATGAGAGGTATGTTTGAATCCTGCGACTCGCTCACTTCGGCGAGAATCGCCGACCTTGATACTACGAGTCTGATTAATTTTTCTTGGCTGTTCTGGGGCTGCAAGTCTCTTATAGAGGTCGACCTTTCTGGCTTGGACACTTCCAACGTTTCGGTTATGGACTCTTCCTTCTCTGGCTGCGATTCGCTTTCGAAGTTGAAGGTAGGCGAGGGGTTCTCGTTCGCTGGAAACGGGGAAGGCCAGCGTCTTTCGTTGCCTGGCGACTATTGGCTAAGCTCTGCCGATGGGAACACGTACGCCGGGGACAGCATCCCTAACTTTGTCGAGGCGACCTACACCCTTCTTCAGCCTATTACAGAAGAGATGTTCACGGTCGACACCCGCGATGAGGCTTGGACCGGCTCGCCCATCACCAAGGCGATCGTCGCGAACGATTTGACCGAGGGCGTCGACTACCAGGTCTCCTATTCAGGCAATATCTCCCGCGGCTTCGCCACCATTACGATAAGCGGCCTTGGCGATTACTCCGGAACGCTAACCTATCAGTTCCAGATCAGGGATGCCGACTACAGCTGCTCCCTCGACGACGAATCTTTGTCGGTGCCTTTTGAGACCACCGCTGCAAGTAAAGTAACCTGGTCTGTCGAAGATGCTTCGGTAGCGTGGATCTCCTCTATAGAGGAGTCTTCCGTCTCGATGGGCGCCTACGGCAGATACATGGCGACAATAGGGCTCACTCCCGAGGCCGTTGGAGTCACGAGGCTCAATGGCTATATTGGTGACGCTGAGGATCCCGCCTATAGCTATCTGATCCAGGTGACACCTTCGACAAAGGTCGACATTACTGGCGCGCAGGTGACGGTTGCGGGTGGCAATACCTACAACGGCTCGGCGATCACTCCCCAAACGACCGTCAAAGTTGGCGAGAAGACCCTCGCGGAGGGCGTGGACTACGACGTTGCTTACTCGAACAACGTGAACGTCGGCACAGCGACCGCCACGGTGACCGGCAAGGGCAACTACAAGGGTAGCGCTAAGGCGACCTTCTCGATTAAGGCCGCCGACGCGTCGAAGGCGACCGTGGAAATCGCGTCCCAGGCCTACACCGGCAAGGCCCTGACGCCGGCCCCGACGGTCACCCTCAACGGCAAGACCCTCAAGCAGGGCACCGACTACACCGTCTCCTACTCCAACAACACCAACGCCGGCACCGCCACGGCGACCGTCACCTTCAAGGGCAACTACTCCGGCACGGCCAAGGGCACCTTCAAGATCGCCTCGGCCAGCGTCTCCTACCAGGCCCACGTCCAGAACATCGGCTGGCAGGCGGCCGTGAAGGACGGCGCGACCGCCGGCACCAGCGGCCAGAGCCTGCGCGTCGAGGCCCTCAAGGTCTCCGTCGCCGGCGCCGGCTGCGACGGCGCGATCCAGATCCGAGCCCACGTCCAGGACATCGGCTGGCAGAACTGGTCGACGACCGGCGGCACCACCGGCCAGTCCAAGCGCGTCGAGGCGATGCAGCTGAGACTGACCGGCGAGCTTGCGAACCGCTACGACGTGTACTATCGCGTCCACGCGCAGAACTACGGCTGGATGGGCTGGGCCAAGAACGGCGCCTCGGCCGGCACCGAGGGCTACTCGCTGCGCCTCGAGGCCATCCAGGTGAAGCTCGTGCCCAAGGGCGGCGCGGCGCCCGGCTCGACCGCCGACGCCTTCCGCAAGCCGGCGGCGACCGTCGAGTACCAGGCCCACGTGCAGAACATCGGCTGGCAGGCGGCCGTGAAGGACGGCGCGACCGCCGGCACCAGCGGCCAGAGCCTGCGCGTCGAGGCCCTCAAGGTCTCCGTCGCCGGCGCCGGCTGCGACGGCGCGATCCAGATCCGAGCCCACGTCCAGGACATCGGCTGGCAGAACTGGTCGACGACCGGCGGCACCACCGGCCAGTCCAAGCGCGTCGAGGCGATGCAGCTGAGACTGACCGGCGAGCTTGCGAACCGCTACGACGTGTACTATCGCGTCCACGCGCAGAACTACGGCTGGATGGGCTGGGCCAAGAACGGCGCCTCGGCCGGCACCGAGGGCTACTCGCTGCGCCTCGAGGCCATCCAGGTGAAGCTCGTGCCCAAGGGCGGCGCGGCGCCCGGCTCGACCGCCGACGCCTTCCGCAAGCCGGCGGCGACCGTCGAGTACCAGGCCCACGTGCAGAACATCGGCTGGCAGGCGGCCGTGAAGGACGGCGCGACCGCCGGCACCAGCGGCCAGAGCCTGCGCGTCGAGGCCCTGCGCGTGTCCCTCGCCCACGCCGACTACTCCGGCGGCGTCCAGATCCGCGCCCACGTCCAGGACATCGGCTGGCAGGGCTGGTCGACCACGGGCGGCACGACGGGCCAGTCCAAGCGCGTCGAGGCCATGCAGATCCGCCTGACCGGCGAGATGGCCAACCACTACGACGTCTACTACCGCGTCCACGCGCAGAACATCGGCTGGATGGGCTGGGCGAAGAACGGCGAGCAGGCCGGCACCGAGGGCATGTCCCTGCGCCTCGAGGCCATCCAGGTGAAGCTCGTCCCCAAGGGCTCGGCGGCGCCCGGCTCGACGGCCAACCGCTTCAAGAGCCGCTAGGTCTTCTCGCCGCATCGCCCCGCCACAGGTCCCCGGCCCCGCCCGGGGACCTTTTTCGCGCCCCATCTTGCGAAACGCCGCGTTGTCTGTACAGACAACGCCCTTGAATCGTCATTCCAAGTGCAACGCCC
>CAVAUD010000077.1:0-10386 GCA_963591565.1 bacterium | reverse complement strand
CGACGGTCACATGCGAGAAGAGCTTGCGGGTGCGGCGGATGACGTCCATGTGGCCCAAGGTCACCGGGTCGAAGGTGCCGGGGACGACCACGTGCGTGACCTGGCCAGCGTTGCGAGTTTCGTGGCCGGCGTTGCGAGTTTCGTTCATGCGTTAATCCCTTTCAAGAACCAGGAGGTCAACCGTGGTGATGCCGTGCGTCTTGCTCTTCTTGGGCGCAAGCGCGGCGCAATCGAGGCCGGGGGCCTTCGAGGAGTGCTCGTACATGACGACGCACCCCTTTGCCAGCATGTTGTTGGCGAGAAGGTCGTCGACGAGGCCGCTCACCCGCGCCGCCTCGAAGGCGTAGGGCGGGTCGAGGAAGACGACGTCGAAGGGGGCGCCGGGAAGCCGCCCGGCCGCCGCGAGGGCAAAGACGTCGCCGCAGACGGCCGCGTAGTCGCGAGCACCCGCACCGAGGGAGGCCGCCGTGCGCTTGAGGCGCGCCGCCGAAGGCCGGTCGACGTCGACCAGCGTGGCGTGGGCCGCGCCGCGCGAGAGCAGCTCGAAGCCCATGGCGCCCGAGCCCGCGAAGGCGTCGAGCACCGAGTCGCCCTCGATGTCGAGCCCCCGGGCAGACAAGATCATCGACGCCATCTGCTCGCGGCCGCGGTCGGTCGTGGGCCGGGTGACGTCTCTTCCCTTGGGGGCCTCGATGGCCCTCCCCTTCCATTTGCCGCCCACGATCCTCATGCGCGCTCCAACTCCTTGAAATACGTGCCGTAACGTTCAATCACCTCGAGCGCCATCGAGCGGTGCTCGCATCTTCGCAGCCCGGGGTCCGCCTCCGCGACCTCGCGCGCGTCGGCGTGGGCCGCCTCGACGAGGTCGGCGTCGGCCGCCAGGTCGCAGACCTTGAGCACCGAGGCGCCCGACTGCCTATAGCCCAAGACGTCGCCCTCGTGGCGAAGCTTGAGGTCGAGGTCGGCCAGCTCAAAGCCGTCGGCGGTCTTCTCCAATGCGGCCAGGCGGTCGCGGGCCGGCGTGTTCTTCTTCGCCGCCGAGATAAGCCAGACGGTGCCCGCAACGTCGCCTCGGCCCACGCGGCCGCGCAGCTGGTGCAAGGTCGCCAGGCCAAAGCGGTCGGCGTCCATGACGACCATCGCCGTCGCGTTGGGCACGTCGACGCCCACCTCGACCACCGTGGTCGAGACCAAGACGTCGATGCGCCCGGCCTTGAACTCGGCCATGACGCGGTCCTTCTCGGCTGCGCTCATGCGACCGTGGAGAAGACCGACGCTCATCTGCGGCACGATCTGCGTGCGCAGGCGGTACTCCATCGAGGTCGCCGAGGTGAGATAGGCCGAGCGGGTGCGCATGTGCTCGGGGACGTCGTCCAAGGCCGCGCCGTCGTCCTTGTCGTCGACCAGAGGGCAGATGACGTAGGCCTGCTGGCCCTTCGCCTGCGCGTCGCGGATCGCGCCCCAGGCCAAATCGGCGTTGTCGGGCGTGGTGACGTGGGTCTTAACGCCGGCGCCGGGGCGCGGCCGGTGGGCGATGCGCGAGATCGCGATGTCTCCGTACAGGGAGAGCGCCAGCGTGCGCGGGATGGGCGTGGCCGTCATGGCGAGAAGGTCCGCGCCCGGGCCCTTGCCGCGAAGCGCCGCGCGCTGGTCGACGCCAAAGCGGTGCTGCTCGTCGATGACGACAAGGCTCAAGGCATCAAAAGTCAAAGTATCCGAGAGGATCGCCGTCGTGCCGAAGACCACGGTCACGCGGCCGGCGGCGACGTCGGCCTCGGAGGCGGCTCGCTCAGCGGCGGGCGTCGCGCCCGTGATAAGCCGCCAGCTCACGTGCGCGGCGTCCAGGACCGGCCCGATCTTCTCGGCATACTGCGTGGCCAAGACGGAGGTCGGCGCCATGACGGCGGCCTGCGTCCCGGTGTCTGCCGCCGCGGCCAAGGCGACCGCGGCCACGGCCGTCTTGCCCGTGCCCACGTCGCCCAGAAGCAGGCGGTTCATCACGTGAGGGGCGGCCATGTCCGCCAGGATGTCGTCTGCGGCGGCGCGCTGCTCGGCGGACAAGGTGAAGGGCAAGGCGGCGAGAAGCCCCTGCATGTGGGGCCCGTCCGTCACGTGCGAGACGGCCTCGACGCCCTCGCACTCCAGCTCGGTCCTGGTGAGAAGGGCCAGCTGCAGGGACAAAAGCTCGTCGTAGGCCAGGCGGCGGCGGGCACGCTCGGCGGCCGCGAGGCTCGCCGGGAAGTGGACCTCGCGCACGGCGCGCGCGAAGCTCATGAGCCCGCGGCGGGCCACAAGCTCGGCGGGCACCCAGTCGCAGACGTCGCCCACATCGGCCAGGGCGCTCGACACGATGCGGCGCATCCACGCGGCCGAGATGCCCTCGGTAAGTCCGTGGACCGGCAGCACGCGGGCGTAGCTCGCCTGCCCGCCTGCCGCGCCGCCCGTCTCGCCGGCGCGGCCCAGGACCTCGTGGAAGGGGGCCTTCATCTCTTTGAAGCCGTACGAGAAGCCGATCTTGCCGGAGAGCGCCACGGTGTCGCCGGCATGGACCTGCTCGGCGATCCAAGGCTGCTTGAAGAAGGTCGCGATCAAAACGCCCGTCTCGTCCACCACAGACAGCTCGACGATCTGCATCTTGGGGCGCGGCTTTTTGAGGCGGACCTTGTCGACCGTCGCCACGATGGTCGTCTGCTCCCCCACCGTCGTGTAGCCGATGGGCGTGACCTGCGAGAAGTCGAGGTAGCGGTTGGGGACGTGCAGGAGCAGGTCGCGCACGCGGGCCAGGCCCATCTTCTCGAGCGCCTCTTGGCGCGCGGCGCTCACGAAGCGCAGCCGAGACACAGAGTCAGAGAGGGCGCAGGTTCTCTGCACCCTCTCTGAAGCGGATCCTATGGAGATGGCGGCCACGAAGGCGTCCCGTCCGGTCTTACTCGATGGAGAAGATCACGGGGTAGAGGGGCTGCTCGCCGCGGTGGTTGTCGATCTCGAGATCGGGGTGGGCCTCCTCGATGCGGGCGATGAGGGCCTCGAAGTCCTCGTCGGACATGTCGCAGCCGGCGAGGATGGTAAGGGCGTCGCCCTCCTCCTCGTCCATCATCTTGCCGATGAGCTCGACGGTGACGTCCGCCACGTCGGAGCCCACCACGTCGATGGAGCCGTCCTGGATGCCCATGACGTCGCCGTCGTGGATCGGGGTGCCGTCGGCCGCGGCGGAGTCGCGCACGGCGCAGGTGATCTCGCCGCCGCGGACCTCGGCGATGGCCTCGCCCATGGCCTCGACGTTCTCCTCGACGGAGCCCTCGGGGTCAACGACGAACATGGCCGAGAAGGCCTGCAGCACGGTCTTGGTGGGGACGACGGCCACGTGCGCGCTGTCGCAGGCAGAGGCCGCGGCCTCGGAGGCCATGCGGATGTTGCTGTTGTTGGGAAGCACGATGACGTTGTCGGCGTTGGCGGCCTCGATGGCCTCGAGGATGTCGGCCGTGGAGGGGTTCATGGTCTGCCCGCCCGAGACGACGACGTCGACGCCCAGGGACTTGAGGATAGACTCCTCGCCCGAGCCGGCGGCCACGGCGACGAAGCCCAGGGGCTTGCGCGGGGCCTTCTCGGCCTTCTTGTCCTCGGCGATCTTGGCGGTGCGGTCGGCGGCCTCGAGGTCCATGTTGTGGATGAAGACCTCGAAGATCTGGCCGAAGCCCAGCATGTACTCGAGCACGCGGTTGGGCTCGTTGGAGTGCACGTGGACCTTGTAGTCGGGGTAGGAGCCCACGACGAGCTCGCAGTCGCCGAGGGTGGCCAGGAAGGTGAGGGCCTCGTCGGGGTCGAACTCCTTCTCGGCGTGGAAGAGGAACTCGTTGCAGTAACGGAACTCCGAGCCCTCCCAGTCGTCGTTGAGCTCGATCTGGACCTTGGAGGAGACGCCGGCCTTGGCGCCCTCGGCAGAGACCGTGGGGTCGAAGTCGGTCAGCTCGCCGGCGCGGCCGGTGGCGGCGTTGACGAAGGCCTCCAGGAAGGTGGCGAAGCCGTAGGCGCCGGAGTCGACGACGCCGTTCTCCTTAAGGACGGGGAGAAGGTCGGGCGTGCGCGCGACCGACTCGTAGGCCTCGACGACCAGGGCGTCGAGCATCTCGGTGCAGGTGAGCTTGGACTTCTCGAGCTTGTCTGCGCGGGCCGAGACGTCCTTCAAGACGGTGAGGATCGTGCCCTCGACCGGCTTGCGGACGGCCTTGAACGCGACCTTCACGCCGCGGCGGAACGCGTGGGCGATGTCGGCGCAGGTGGGCTCGTCGGGGTTCTTGGCCTCGCACAGGCCCTCGGCGATGCCGCGCAGGATCTGCGAGGTGATGACGCCGGAGTTGCCGCGCGCGCCCATGAGCGAGCCGTGGGTGATCGCCTTGGCGATGTCGTCCATCGAGGCGTCGGCGGGAAGGGCCTGGACCTCCTTGACGACGGTACCCAGGGTCAGCGACATGTTGGTGCCGGTGTCGCCGTCGGGCACGGGGAAGACGTTGAGCTTGTTGATGTCCTCGGCCTTCTCGGCCACAACAGCGGCCGCGGCGGGAAAGCAAGTGCGGATGACGGTGGAAATCATCTTGTGGGAACCTCTGATCTTAGTGAGTCTGAGCCGGGCGCGGAGCTAGTTGGAGGCGCGCATGCCCTCGATGTGGACACGGACAACGACGCCCTCGAGCTCGGCGATCTGCTTGAGAAGGAAGCGCACGGAGCTGGTGAGGTTGCTCACGACGCTGGACATGTTGACGCCCTGCTCGACGATGACGTGCAGGTCGATGACCACGTGCCCGTCCTCGGTGACGACGTCGATGCCCTTGCGCAGGCGGAAGGACGGCAAGAGGCGGACGACGCCCGCGTTCTCGTCGATCTCTGCCATGCCGACGACTCCGTAGCACTCGAGCGCGGCGTAGCCGGCGAGGTCTGCGATGCAGTCGTTGGATACCTTAAGTGTTCCGGGAACTGCTGCCATGAGGTCTCCTCTCGAAGAGCACACCTGTAGAATTCGAACATACGTCAAAAGAGTATAGCGCAAGCGCGGCCGGGGTGAAGCGGCTAAATGTTGAGGTGTCAACAAACATCAGCGCTTCACTTATCGCCGACGCCGAGGGCCGGCGCGGTGCGGGCTTCTCGCCATCACAAAAAAAGGGAGGTCAAATGACCTCCCTACCAAGTCAATTGAAAGGCAGATTAGCTGCGGGCAATCTTGCCGGACTTGAGGCAACGGGTGCAAACGTTGGCCTTACGGGCGTGACCGTCGACGACAACGGTGACGCGCTGGATGTTGGGGCGGAACTTGCGGGTAACCGTACGGTGGGAGTGGCTGATGGAACGACCAGCGACCGGGTGCTTACCGCAGAACTCACAAACCTTGGACATGACTAAACCTCCATCTGGGCGCGGCGCGATCGCGCCCGCAATTCACAAAGCCGTATGAATATAGCACAGGCAGATGCCCATGCAAGGAAAAAACGCAAGTTGTTGGGGAGTTATGGAGCAATAACACCCTTTTTGCACTACTTGAGCAGAACCACCGCCAAGCAACCACATCTGCAAGTCACTTTTGCGCCCTCTTGTTCTACCACATTGGAGATGCCGAGGTCGCCCAGAAGCGGCAACGAGTAGTTCGTTAGGGGCCAGCGGGCGCCGGCGATGTCGGCGCGGGTGTCGGGGGCCAAGGCTATGACCGAGAAGGTCTTGCCGCGGTCCGCGGGCTCAAACTCCCAGGCAGGGGTGCCTTGCGGGGTGAGGACGCGCATCTCGAAGGCGTCCTCGACGAGGCGCGCCGAGGCGGCGGGCGCCGTGGCGAGAAGGCCCACGACGGCGAGCTGCTGGTCGAGCCGGCCCCCGGTGGCGCAGGTCACGATGAGGTTGAGGGGCGCGGCGCGGCGAGCGGCCTCGTGCGCGGCGCAGCCGATGGCCAGGGCCAGGTCGGTCGCGTACTTCTCGGTTGGAAAGGCGATGTCGGTGGCGGCATGGGCGTGGGCCCAGGCGGCGGCCTCGGGGCTGACGGAGTCGAAGTCGCCGACGAAGACGTGGGGGGCGACGCCCGCGGCGAGCAGGGACTCGGCGCCCTTATCGGCGGCAACTATATACTGCGCCTTGGCGGCCAGGGCCGCGACCAGGGCGGGCGAGCTGGGCTCGGGCGATCCGGCGACGACCAGGGCCTCGAGCGGCGCGGCCGCGGGGTCGACGGCCGCGGGCGGCTCATAGTCGCCGAAGACGCTCCAATGAGAGCTCGGCGTAGCCGTGGGCGTAGATGTCGCAGTACGGGGCGACGTCCTCCTCGCGGCGGCCGTCGTGGTCGTTCATGAGGCCGACGACCTTGAAGCCGGCGGCGTGGCTGGTCTGGACGCCGAAGGGCGCGTCCTCGAAGACCCAGACCTGGGCGCGGACCTGGGGGTCCTTCTCGTCTAGGCCCAGGCGGCGGCAGGCCTCGAGGTAAACGTCGGGAAACTCCTTGTCGCGGCCGACCTCCTCGGTCGAGATGACGTCTTGGAAGTAGGGGTCGAGGCCCTGGGCCTCGAGGGCGCAGCGGACCTCGCGCACCGGCGTGGAGCTCGCGCAGACCATCGGGATGCCCGCGGCCCGGAGCTGGTCCAGGAAGGCGGCGACGCCGTCGAAGGGGGCGACCTCGGTGCGGTAGCAGTCGCGGACATGGGCCAGGAGCTGCTCGTAGACGTCCTCGGGCGAGGCGTAGAGGCCGTGCTCCTCGTGGACGATGCGGCACATCTCGCGCACGGTCAGGGGCTCGACGCGCTCGTAGAAGCCCGCGGGGGCCGAAAGGCCGAGGTTGGTGAAGGGCCACTCGGCCGACTTCTTCCACATGGGCATGGAGTCGATGAGCGTTCCGTCGCAGTCGAAGATCGCGCCGAGGATTGGCATGGTACCCCCTTGCCGGGCCCGCCGCGGCGGCCCCGATGGTTAGCGGCATGTGTCGTATGTGGACATATTATGCCACGGCGTTTAGGGACCCCGCGAATTTGGGGTAAAGTACCACGTGCAAAAAACTCGAGTTAGAAAAGGTAGTTGCTATGGCACGTTACGACTATAAATGCTCTTCCTGCGGCGAGGTCTTCGAGGTCGAGCACCCCATGAGCGAGACCCCTGACGTCCGCTGCCCCAAGTGCGGCGAGGGCTGCTCGCGCGTCTTTGGCGCCTCGGGCATCGTGTTCAAGGGCTCGGGCTTCTACAACACCGACCAGCGCGGCGGGTCGTCGTGCACCGAGGCCACGAGCTCCTGCGCCGGCTGCCCCAACGCGGAGTAGGCGGCGTTCGCGCACCCTTCCCCCCTTCAAGGGCCTCTTTCGGGGTGCGCGCAACATTTTTTGCGATAGTTGGAAGCTGTTTCGCAAACCTACGAGTAGCCCCCGATTCTGCCGGACCGCGACCTGCGGTTTTGTCGGCGAGAATCGGGGGCTACTCCTATGATTGGAAATTAGGCTCCAACTTTCGTTGTTTTTTGGGGCGCGAGGCCTCGCCCGAGGCCACAGCCTACGCGAACTGGCTGCGGTAGAGCTCGGCGTAGGCGCCGCCGGCGGCCAGAAGCTCGTCGTGGGTGCCCTGCTCGATGATGTCGCCGTGGTCCATGACCAAGATGAGGTCGGAGTCCACGATCGTCGAGAGGCGGTGGGCGATCACGAAGCTCGTGCGGTTCTCCATGATGGCCTCCATCGCGCGAACGATGGCCTGCTCGGTGCGGGTGTCGACGCTCGAGGTGGCCTCGTCGAGGATGAGGATCGCCGGGTCGCTCAGCATGGCGCGGGCGATCGTGAGGAGTTGGCGCTGGCCCTGGCTCACGTTCTCGGCGTCGTTGGAGAGCACGGTGTCGTAGCCCTCGGGCAGGGTGCGGATGAAGAAGTCGACGTGGGCCGCGCGGGCAGCCGCCTCGACCTCCTCGCGGGTGGCACCGGGCTTTCCGTAGGCGATGTTCTCGGCGATGGTGCCCTCGAACAGCCACGCGTCCTGCAAGACCATGCCGAACTGTCGGCGCAGGTCGGCGCGGGAAAGCTCGCGCGTGTCGACGCCGTCTAGCGTGATGCGGCCGGCGTCCACCTCGTAGAAGCGCATGAGCAGGTTGATCAGGGTCGTCTTGCCCGCTCCGGTGGCGCCCACGATGGCGACCTTCTGGCCGGGGCGCGCGACCAGGTTGACGTCGTGCATGAGGGTCTTGCCGGGGCGGTAGCCAAAGCGGACGTGCTCGAAGGTCACCAGGCCCTCGACGTTGGACGGCAGCTGGGCGGGCTCGGCCGGGTCGGGCACGACCTCCTCCTCGTCGAGAAGGACGAAGACGCGCTCGGCGGCGGCCAGGGCGCCCTGGAGCATGTTGGTCGTCATCGAGAGCTGGGTCAAAGGCTCGCTCGCGGTGGTGATGAACTGGAAGAACGACTGGAAGACGCCGACCGTGAGCTGCCCGGCCAAGAGCATCGCGCCGGCGAGAAGGCCGCAGGCCACCTGCGAGAAACGTATCAGCAGACGGATCGCGGGGCTGATCGCCTGGGTGATGAAGTCTGCCTGGGCGCTGGTCTGGGCGACCTTCTCGGCGGCCAGGGCGATGTCTTCGACCGAGGCCTCGTCGCGGCCGAAGGCCTTGATGACCGTGCGGCCCGAGTAGGCCTCCTCGATCTTGCCGGTGAGCACGCCCTGGGCCTCCTGGCGCGCGGCCGCGATCTTGATCGTCTTGGCGGCGGCGACGCGCGTCAAGACCAGCGAGCAGACGGCGAAGAACAGGAACACCCCGCCCAAGACCAGGCTGTACGTCAGCATGATGCCCACCGCGCCCAAAAACATCGTGGCGCTGATGATGATCTGGAGAAGGCCGCGCTGCAGCACCTCCGAGACCTTGTCGAGGTCGTTCGTGGCGCGGCTGATCGTGTCGCCCGGCTGGTGGGCGTCGTAGTAGCCCAGGGGCAGGCGCGAGATCTTGGCCGCGATCTGGTTGCGCAAAGAGAGGTTGAGCTTCTCGGCAAAACTGGCCATGACCAGGGACTGGACGGTGTAGAAGGCCCAGGCCAGGGTCCAGATGCCCAAAAAGGTGAGGATCTGGGCGCCGCCGTTGTCGAAGGTCACGACGAAGTTCTCGCCGCGCGCCCACGTCTGCTGGATGTTGTTCCACAGCATGTCGACCAGGCCCGCGCTGTAGGCGGGGGCGGCCAGGCTCGCCGCGACGTAGAAGATGGCCGAGCAGGCCGCGACGACCAGGCGCCAGCGCTCGCGGCCGGCCGCCTGCCACAGGCGCTTTGCGGTGGCGACGCCGTCCGTGGGGGTCTCGGAGTCCTCGTCGGGTGCCGGGGCCGCAGGGGCCGCCGCAGGGGCCGCCGTGGCCGCCGCCTTCGCCGCCAGGTCCTTCTCAGCATCAAAGTTCTTATCGGTTGCCATTGTTATCCTCCCCTCCCTTCACTTGGGAGTCATATATCGCTCGGTAGGCCGGGCAGGTGGCGAGAAGCTCGTCGTGGGTGCCCAGGCCCTCGACGCGGCCCTCGCCGAGAACGACGATCTGGTCGGCGTGCTGGATGGTGCTCACGCGCTGGGCGATGATGAGCACAGCGGCGTCTACCAGCTCGTCTTTCAAGGCCGCGCGCAGGGCCGCGTCGGTCTTGTAGTCGAGGGCGCTGAAGGAGTCGTCGAAGATGTAGAGGTCGGCGCGGCGCACGAGGGCGCGGGCAATCGAGAGGCGCTGGCGCTGGCCGCCGGAGAAGTTCGTGCCGCCCTGGGCCACGCGGGTGGCCAAGCCGTCCTCGAGCTCGTGGACGAAGGAGCCCTGGGCCACGTCGACGGCGTGCCACAGGCGCTCGTCGCTCGCCGCGGGGTCGCCGTAGCGCAGGTTTTCGGCGATGGTGCCCGAGAAGAGCCAGGCCTTCTGCGGGACGTAGGCGATGCGGGCGCGCAGCTCGTCCTGGGAAAGGTCGCGCACGTCGCGGCCTTCCAGGGTGACGCGTCCCTCGGTCGCGTCGAGGAAACGCAGCAGCATCTTGGCGATCGTCGACTTGCCCGAGCCGGTGTTGCCGATGATGGCCGTGGTCTGGCCGCGGCGCAGGATCAGGTCAAGGTCGCTCAGGGTGTTCTCGTCGGCGTCATCGAAGCGGAAGCTCATGTGCTCAAAGGCGGCCACGGGTGCGCCGGCAAGGGTATTGACCTGGGCGTCGTTGGTCGCGGGCTTCTCGCCGGCTGCCGCGGGTTTCTCGCCCGCCGCCGCGGTCTTCTCGCCAGCCGCCGCGGTCTTCTCGCCCGCCGTCGCGGTCTTCTCGCCGTCCCTCTCCCCCGCCGGCTTGTCGGCGATGGAAGGCTCGAAGTCAAGGACCTCCTTGGCGCGCGTCAGGCAGGCCAGGGCGCGCGGGACCTGGAGCAGGGCGAACTGGGCCATCATCATGAAGAACA
>CAVAUD010000076.1:0-10387 GCA_963591565.1 bacterium | reverse complement strand
CGCGGCCGCCGTTGGCACCGGCGCCCTCCTCGTCGTAGAAGCGCTCGCGACGGCCAAAGTACAGGCCGCCGGTGAGCTCGCGCACGAGCACCATGTCGACTCCCTTGATGACCTCGGGACGCAGGGTAGAGGCGCCGGCCAACGCGTCGTAGATCTTGACCGGGCGCAGGTTGGTGTAGAGGCCCAGGGCCTTGCGGATGCCGAGAAGACCCTGCTCGGGGCGCGGGGCGTTGGGGTCGGTGGAGTCCCACTTGGGCCCGCCGACGCTGGCGAGAAGGACGGCGTCGCTCGCGAGAGCGGCGTCCAAGGTCGCCTGCGGCAGGGGGCCGCCGGTCGCGTCGATGGCCGCGCCGCCGATGAGCTGGTCGTCGAAGATAAACTCGACGCCGGCCTTCTTGCCCACGGCCGCGAGGACCTTCTTGCCCTCGGCGATAATCTCGGGCCCGATACCGTCGCCGGGCAGGCTGCAGATCTTATAGGTCTTCTTCATGTTGCACCTCCATGCGACGGAGCTCGGCCCCGACGCGAACTTGTTCCTAAGCGGCACGGCGGCAGCGCTCCCCTACTCGGCGCTCTTCTCGGCAAGGACGCGCTTGGTGCGCTCGACCAGGCCGCCCTCGTTGATGATCTCCTGGATGAACGGCGGGAACGGCTGCGCGTGGAAAACGGCGCCGGTCGTCTCGTCCGTAATGGTGCCCGTGTCAGCGTCGACATCGACGACGTCGCCCTCGGAGATGGCGTCGACGGCCTCGGGGCACTCGAGGATGGGCAGGCCCATGTTGATCGAGTTGCGGTAGAAGATGCGCGCGAAGCTCTTGGCGATGACGCAGGAGACGCCCGCGGCCTTGATGGCCACCGGCGCGTGCTCGCGCGAGGAGCCGCAGCCGAAGTTCTCGTCGGCCACGATGATGTCGCCGGGCTTCACGCGGGTGGTGAAGGTCGTGTCGAGGTCCTCCAGGCAGTGCTTGGCGAGCTCCGCCGGGTCGGAGGTGTTGAGGTAGCGGGCCGGGATGATGACATCGGTGTCGATGTCGCGCCCATAACGAAAAACGGTCCCCTTGAACTGCATTTTCTTTCCTTTCATCAGCGCGCCCGTAAACCAGCGGAATCCAGGCGCTCCTTAATCTCTACGTACAACAACTATCTCTCGCGGCTAGGCCGCGCTTATCAACTAACCCACGGCAAGAAGCACCTTTGCCATGTCAGAGGGGGTGTACGCCGTGACGTTTGCCTTCTGTATGAGATGCGCGTCGCTTGTCACCAGGTAATCGGCCTCACAGCGCTTGGCCGCCGCCAGAACCATATTGTCCTCCAAGTCCCAGTTGAGGCTCTTGAGCTTCGAGGCGAGCCAAACATCGGATTCCTGCGCCCCGACCGAGACCGCATTTTGACAAACGGACTCGATGCAGGCCCAGGCGGACTCCCTGATACCCCAAGCAACCTTCTCGGTAACCTCACCGGACTCCATCGCCTTGCGCTTCATCTCCATAACCAACACTGCGAAGATATCCTGCAGAGAGACGACAGGGTATAGCAACTGAATGTCTCTCTCGGTTGCGACGGACAAGAACTCCATCGCAGCAGCGTGTCCACGACGAAAGCCCAAGAAAGAGTCGACCCAGACGTTCGTATCAACCAGAATATACAGGGGCTTGGCAGAAGTCTTGACAGCACTCATAAGACCCCGCGCTCCCGGGCCTTCTCGTAATAAGCCATCTCAAGAAGATCGCTATCCGAAAGGTCATGCTCATTGGGCGCAGAGAAATCAATGCCCAGGGCTCCCATACGTCTGGTTATCTCTTGGGAAACCTCCTCGTAAGGGTTTACAGCACCAACCTGCACCTTCTCTTCCGCAGCATCTTTTGAACGCAGAAGGTGCATGACCTCCGCCAAGTCTGCGCCGCGGCGAGCGGCCTTCTCCCAAACAGCTCTGACGGCCATGCTCGGCGATACGCCCTCGGAAGCAAGCGCCGCGTCGCCTTGGGCCTTGAGCTCGGCGGGCATTCTAACGTTCATCTGAACAGTCGTTGTTGACACGACGCTCCTTTCTCTAAATCGCATAGTTAGTATAGCATGTATAGCATGCTTAACTTAAGCCAACTCGAAGTCCTTGAAGTCGAGGGCGAGACGGCCCTCGGCGCGGAAGAACAGGGCGGAGCTGGCGACTTCGTCGGCGTCGCGCTCCCCTGCCCCGGGGTCGAGACGGGCCTCGAAGCAGCGCCACTCGGGCGCCAGGCCGTCGACGAAAATCGTTGCCGCCACGTGCGTAAAGCCCGCGTCGCACGCCACGCGTACCACCCCGCGGCCACGCCCGCGCACCCAAACCTTGACGCGGCGGGTCCGCGAGAGGTCGAAGTACTTGAAGCCCGCCACGGCGCCGTCGCGCATGTTGGCGATGAACTGGCGGCCTTCTCGCCCACGGCCCTCCTGGGTGAAGTACGGGTGCGTCGCCAGTCGCAAGCGCACGGCCTTCCCGTCGACCCGGCCAACACCCTTGCGCGACCACAGGTTGCAGGCGATTCTCGCCGGGTAAACTCCCGTGCCCGCCAGCGGCCCGCCGTTCAGGCCGCAGCTCGTGACCTCGGCCTGCAGAAAGCGCCCGTCCTCCGTGCGCGCGACCTTCTCCGCGCAGGCTTGTCTCGCATAGGACGAGCGGTTGGTCTGACGATGATAAAAAATGTAATAGTCCTCGCCAATGCGCAGCATTCCACCGTGGGTGTTGCCCAAATAGTTTGCGGCATGCGCCTCGTCGGCGCGCCTCGGCAGGCCCACATCGCCGATCGACACCAAAACCCCGCCGAACTCGAACCCGCCGTCCGGACGGTCGCTTACGGCATAGCACAGCTCGTGGTTGTGCTCGGAGCTGTAGACAAAGACGTAGCGCCCGTCGAACTTGCGGATCGAGCTGGCCTCAAAGAAGCCGTGGCCCGCAAACGACCCAGGCCCCTCGGCCGGGAACAGCAGCCGCTGCTCCCCGCGAATCGTGACCATGTCCGGCTCAAGCTCGACCACGTAGCCGCCGTCGTGGCCCAGGGCAACCATACCCGTGGCCACCCGCGGCACGCCCGTCTTGAACCCGGAGTAGAGCCACACGCGCCCGTCGTCGTCGACCAGCACGCCCGGGTCAAACCCAAAGCCGTCACCGGCCCGCCGGCCATACCGCACCCCGTCCGGCCAGCTCACGTGCCCATAGAACTCAAAGGCACCCGCCGGCTCGTCGCAGACGGCCACGCCGATCGTCCCCATGAAGTCGAAGGCGTAGAACAGGTAGAACCGCCCGTCTGCCCCCTGCGCCACGTCCGGCGCGAACAACAACCGGGTCCCCCGCGGGTTCACGGGGTCCTGGTCCTTGCGGTAGATGACCCCCTCAAAGCGCCAGTCGCTCAGGTCATCGACCGGGGCCGACCAGCACACGTAGTCGTCGACGCAAAACATCGGCGCGCCAAAGCGGTCGTGCGACCCATAAACGTAGACGCGCCCGCCAAAGACGTGCGGCTCGCCGTCCGGGACGTACTCCCACTCCGGCAAAAAGGGGTTGTATACCTGCGACTTCACGGCAACGCGACCAATGTGGCGAGAAAACCCGCGCTAGTCGAGGTCGCTCGGCAGCGCGATGTGGCCCGCGACGGCCGAGGCCGCGCAGACGGCCGGGCTGGCCAGGTAGACCTCGGAGGTCGGGTCGCCCATGCGGCCGACGAAGTTGCGGTTCGTGGACGAGACGCACTTCTCGCCGGCTGCCAGGATGCCCATGTAGCCGCCCAGGCAGGGACCGCAGGTGGGCGTCGAGACCACGCAGTGGGCGTTGATGAAGACGTCCATCAGGCCCTCGTGGACGCACTGCAGCCACACGCCCTGGGTCGCCGGGATGACGATGCAGCGGACGTTGGGGTTGACGACGCGGCCGCGCAGGACCTCGGCGGCGGCGCGCATGTCCTCGATGCGCCCGTTGGTGCACGAGCCAATAACGGCCTGGTCAACCACGATGTCGCGGCTCTCGCTCACCGGGTGGGTGTTGCTCGGCAGGTGCGGCCAGGAGACGCAGGGCACGATGTCGGCCGCGTCGATGTGGATGACCTGCTTGTACTGGGCGTCGGCGTCGGGGTGGAACTCGCGGATGGGGCGCTTGGCGCGGCGCTCGACGTACTCGCGGCACTTCTCGTCCACCTCGAACAGGCCCGCCTTGCCGCCGGCCTCGATGGCCATGTTGGCGATGGTGAGACGACCCTCGACCGAGAGCTCCTCGATGGTCGAGCCGCCGAACTCCATGGCGCAGTACAGCGCGCCGTCGACGCCGATCATGCCGATGATGTGCAGGATGATGTCCTTGGCGGAGGCGCCCTCGGGCAGCTTGCCGTCGATCACGAAGCGGATCGTCTCGGGCACCTTGAACCAGGCGCGGCCGGTCGCCATGCCCACGCCGGCGTCGGTGGACCCCACGCCGGTCGAGAAGGCGCCGATGCCGCCGTAGGTGCAGGTGTGCGAGTCGGCGCCGATCATGAGGTCGCCGGGGACGACGACGCCCTGCTCGGGCAGGAGCGCGTGCTCGATGCCCATGCAGCCCTGCTCGAAGTAGTTAGTGATTTGATGCTCGTGCGCGAAGTCGCGGGTGACCTTGGTCTGCTCGGCGCTCTTGATGTCCTTGTTGGGGCTGTAGTGGTCGGGCACCAGGCAAATGCGGTCCTTGTCAAAGACGCCGGCGCCGATCTCGCGCACGGTCTTGATCGCGATGGGGGCCGTGATGTCGTTGGCCAGGACCAGGTCCAGGTCGCACTCCACCAGCTGGCCGGGGACGACCTCGTCGAGGCCCGCGTGAGCCGCCAGGATCTTCTCGGCCATAGTCATGGGACGCGTCATGTGTTTCCTCTCCTCGTTAAAAATTTCCTCCAACCGGCAGGCCGGCCGCGTGCCAACTGGGCTTTTGCGAGAAGGCCCGCCGGTTAGAGGAAGAAATTACTTGCCCTGCTTGGAGCGGGCGGTCTGGATCATGCGGTTGATGGCGTTGATGTAGGCCTTCGCGCTGGACACGATGATGTCGGTGTCGGCGCCGCGGCCCGAGTAGACGCTGCCGTCCTCGGCCGTCACGCGCACCGTGACCTCGCCGATGGCGTCGATGCCGCGCGTGATGGCCTTGACGTTGAACTCCGCAAGGTCGCCGTGCACGGCCACGACCTGGTCGACGGCCTTGTACGCCGCGTCGACGGGGCCGGTGCCGGTGGAGCAGACCACGTGCTTGACGCCGAGCTCGTCGGTGATGGTCGCCGTCGCGGTGGGAACCAGCGGGTCGCCGCAGGAAACCTGCAGGGCATCGAGAGTGTAGATGGCCTTCACCTCGCGGTCGCGCTCCTGGACCATCGACTCCAGGTCCTCGTCGTAGACCTCCTTCTTCTGGTCCGCGATCTCGAGGAAGCGCGTGTAGACGTCGTCGAACTCCTCGTCCTTGAAGGTGTAGCCCAGCTCGCCCAGGCGGTGGCGCAGCGCGGCGTGGCCGGAGCGGGCCGAGAGGATGATCTCGGAGCCGGCGGCGCCCACGTCCGCCGGGTCGATGATCTCGTAGGTGTCGCGGGCCTTGAGCACGCCGTCCTGGTGGATGCCGGAGCTGTGCGCGAAGGCGTTGGCGCCCACGATGGCCTTGTTGGCCTGCACGTTCATGCCCGTGATGCGGCTGACCAGGTGAGAGGCGCGCGTGAGCTCGGGGGTCACGACGTCGGTGTGGGCGTCGAGCTCCCCACCGTGCATCTTGATGGCCATGACGACCTCTTCGAGGGCGGTGTTGCCCGCGCGCTCGCCCAGGCCGTTGATGGTGCACTCGATCTGGCGGGCGCCGTTCTTCACGCCCTGCAGCGCGAGCGCGGTGGCCATGCCCAGGTCGTTGTGGGTGTGGACCGAGATGATGACGTTCTCGATGCCGATGACGTTGTCGGAGAGGCTCTTGATGCGCGCGCCGAAGTCCTCGGGCAGGCTGTAGCCGGTGGTGTCGGGGATGTTGACGACGGTGGCGCCCGCGTCGACGGCGGCCTGGATCACGCGGATCAGGAAGTCCTGGTCGGAGCGGCCGGCGTCCTCGGCGTAGAACTCGACGTCCTCGACGTACTTCTTGGCGTAGGAGACGCAGTGGCGGGCGCGCTCGATGCACTCCTCCTCGGTGATGTGCAGCTTGTCGCGCAGGTGGGAGGGCGAGACGCCCAGGCCGGTGTGGATGCGGGGACGCTTGGCGCACTTCAGGGCCTCGGCCGCGCGGTCGATGTCCTTGTCGACGGCGCGGGTCAGGCCGCAGACGGTGCAGTCGTCGCCGGCGAGGCGCCCGATCTCCTGCACCGAGCGGAAGTCGCCGGGGCTCGAGATGGGGAAGCCCGCCTCGATGACGTCGACGCCCAGGCGGATGAGCTGCTGGGCAACGACGAGCTTCTCCTCGGTGTTCATGGAGGCGCCGGGCGACTGCTCGCCGTCGCGCAGGGTGGTATCAAAGATGTGGATCTTCCTGGTCATGACTGTCCCAATCTGTCCTGGCGCCCGTCTCGGCGCCGCCTATATAAGGGAGAAGGTGGTGGTTCGCGGACATCGCGGCCACAGATAAAAGTAGCCGTCGCCCAGCTAAAGGGGCATACGGCTCACAAACGCGCGCAGGTGTCGAGAAGACCTAGCGCGCAGCAGGTAGTAGTAGGAGGTTGTTGTTGGCGAGAAGGCAAGCGCCGCCGAGAAGAGCGTGCGAGAACTCGCACATGCTAACTCGAACGTCTGCGACTGCGTGCCGTACCATGCCAGACCTCCCTGGAATCGCGCGCCTCGTGTCGGCGCGATTGCACAACTATGCCACAGATACGGGGGCAGCGCGGCGACTATTTCGCGAGCGGAAACGTAGGCCGGCCGGACGGGGACGCAGCGGTGGGTATGCGGCGCACCGAGGGCCAAAACCGCACGGTCTTCTCGCCGTCAACTCTCGCTACATCAAATAATGAATGATACATACATTAGGTACATTTCTCCTTTGTTGGAAACTCGCCTTTTCGCATCTTTGCGGCTCGTACACTCATCTCAATGACCGCCGATAAACAAAGGAGCGCGACATGTACCGGCTCATCGCAAGCGACCTGGACGAGACCCTGCTCGACGACGAGCACCAGATTCCGCAGCGCGTTATCGACGCCGTGGCCGCGGCCGAGAAGGCGGGAGCGCGCTTCGTGCCCTCGACGGGACGGCCCTTCGGATCGGTTGCTGGCGTGCTGCAGACCCTGGGCCTTGACGGCAGCGAGAACGACTACGTCTTGTCCTTCAACGGCGGTTGCCTCACGCAAAACAGCAGCGATGTGCCCCTGACCACGAGTTTCTTGACCAAAGAGACGGCCGAGACGATCTATCAGGCGGGCCGTGAGTACGGCGTGTGCATGCACATCAACACCCTCGACCCGGTCTTTCTCTACAACTACCTGCCCGAGGAGCGCGCCTACATCGAGGGCCGCATGAACATCATCGAGACCTTCATGCCCACGCTCGACTTCCTCGGCGACCAGGGCGTCGTCAAGATCATCTACATGTCCAAGGACATGGACTACCTGCGCCGCATTGAGAAGGAGATGGCCGAGAAGGGCATCTCGACCGGCCTCGATGTCTACTACTCGGGCAACCGTTATCTCGAGTTCAACGCGCCGGGCACCAACAAGGGCGCGGGCCTTGCGCGCCTGGCCGAGCGCCTGGGCATCGACATGGCCGAGACGATCGCGATCGGAGACAACTCCAACGACATCAGCATGATCCGCGCGGCGGGCCTGGGCTGCGCCGTGGCCAACGCCACCGACGAGTGCAAGGCCGCCGCCGACTACGTCTGCGAGGCCGACAACAACGCCGGCGCCGTCGCCGAGGTCATCGAGAAGTTCGTCCTGGGGGCATAAAAAGCGCGGCTTACTTCGGGGGTCCGGGAAATTCTTCCTCTAACCGGAAACGCAACCGCTCACCAACTGGGCTTTTGCGATTTTTCGTTACGGTTGGAGGAAACCGGCAGTGCCGTGCAGGCGGAAGCGCTCGATCATCTCGCCGGTAAGGCTCACGCGGTCGTCGATACGCTCCAGGGGGATCTCCTCGGGGGCGAACCAGCGGGCCTCCTTAAGCTCCTCGTGATCCACCGTGATGGTCTCGTCGCCGTCGACCTCGCACCAAAAACCGACCAGCAAGGTATCGGTGAAGCTCCACGGCTGGCTCTTGTAGAAGCGCAGGTTCTTGACCTTGAGGCCGATCTCCTCGGCCACCTCGCGGCGCACCGTGTCCTCAAGCGGCTCGCCGATCTCGGCGAAGCCGGCGACCAGGGCCCAAAAGGCCGTGGTGCGACCGTTGTAGCGGGTGAGCGCGATTTTCTCGCCGTCCGCGTCCTTCTTGGTCACGGCGCAGATGATGCCGGGGCAGATCTTGGGGTAGGTGATCTTGGCGCACTCGGGGCACACGATCTCGCGGCTCCTGGGGCCCAGCTCGGTGGGGTGTCCGCAGCGCGAGCAGAAGCGGTTGTCGCGATACCACCGGTCAAGCTGGCCGGCCGTGACGGCCGCGAAGAGCAGGTGAGCGGGCTCGGCATAGCGGATCCAGCTCACGGGCTCGTAGGTGAAGCCGGCGGGCACCGCGACCTTGTCGTCCAACGCCAAGAAGAAGCGTTGCGAGCCGATGGCAAAGAGATAGGTGACGTTTGCGGGCGCCTTCTCGTAGTCTGCCAGGCGGGGCAGGTCGAAGGCGTTGCCGTTGGCCCAGGGGTCCTGACCTGCACGGGATTTGACCTGAGACAGGCAACGGCCGTCCTCGAAGTGCAGGACGAAGTCGTTGGCCGCAAGCGCGCAGACCTGGAACTGGTTGTTAAAGGTTTTATCGCCGATCTCTTGAATCATTTATGCCTTCTTAGTCGAGAAGCGCTCTTTGACGGACGGGGCGAGCTCGCTGACCAGCACCGCGACGAAGATGCTCACGAAGCCGGCTGCCAAACGCGGCGTCACGACCTCGCCGTAGAACACCACGCTGGCGATAACGGCAAAGACGCTTTCAAGCGAGAGCAACAGCGACGCCTGAGCGGGCGGGACGTGGGCCTGGCCGAGGTTCTGCAGCACCATACACACGCACGAGGACAGCAAGATGAGGTAGGCCAAGGCTCCCCACATGCTGGGATGGGCAAAGACGGCCAGGTCAAGCGGGTCGCCGATCGCCAGCGCGCAGACCAGCGACACCAGGGCCGAGACAGCCAGCTGGATGATCGTCATCGTCATGACGTCGTGCCCCAGCGAGAAACGCGAGACGGCCACGATGTGCAGGGCATACAGCACCGCCGAGGCCAGCGTCAGCCACTCGCCGAAGGAAAGCGAGAAGGAAAGGTCGTCTCCCAAGGAAAGAAGGCCGATGCCGCCGATCGCCAGCACCGCGGCAAAGACGTTGGACAAGCCCGGCCGACGGCGAGACAAGCCCCAGTTGATGAAGGGCACCATCACGCAGTACGTGGCGGTGAGAAACGCGTTTCTCCCCGGCGAGATGGTCGACAGGCCCACGTTCTGGATAACGAAGGCCGAGCCCGAGAAGAGGCCCAGGACCGCTCCGCACAAAAGGTGGCTGCGGTCGAGGTGGGCCCGCAGCTCTTTGTTGAAGATGAGGCCCACGATGAGGCTCGCGCCCAAAAAGCGCACGAACATGAGCCATGCGGCAGGCACCACGTCCAGCGCACCCTTGATGACCACGAACGAGCCGCCCCAGATGGCGGCCGCCACGGCCAGAAGGATTTTCCAGACGCCCTGCGCATGATCTGTCTTAGTAGTGTTCATGGGCCAGATTCTATAGAACCTCGCGAAATAAATCCCGTGGACGGCAAGTTTTTGCTTGTGAACGTAACATTTTTCCTCTTTCTGCCGTAAACTATGGACTAAATGGTCGTTTAACCGCGCCATTTAAACAGTGAGTCTGACCGGCCTGAGGGGGCCGGGAGGATATGCGGGCACGCATGGGCGTCCCGCGAGATTTCACGGAGAGGAGCATTACATGCAGTATTCCGCAGAAGTCGAGAATATGTGCCCCGTCGCCAAGGGTGCATATCACGGCCCCGCGCCCATCCCCGAGGAGGGAAAATGGGTCCAGGCTAAGGAGGTCTCCGACATCTCCGGCCTTACCCACGGTGTGGGTTGGTGCGCTCCCCAGCAGGGCGCCTGCAAGCTTACCCTTAACGTCAAGGAGGGCGTCATCGAGGAGGCCCTGGTCGAGACCATCGGCTGCTCCGGCATGACCCACTCCGCCGCCATGGCCGCCGAGATTCTCCCCGGCAAGACCATCCTCGAGGCCCTGAACACCGACCTCGTCTGCGACGCCATCAACGTCGCCATGCGCGAGATCTTCCTCCAGATCGTCTACGGCCGCACCCAGACCGCGTTCTCCG
>CAVAUD010000075.1:6045-10399 GCA_963591565.1 bacterium | reverse complement strand
CGTAATCGCTGTTGTACTCGCCGGTGCACGGCGGCAGGGGGTCCTCGGTGTAGTAGGGCGTGAGGTCCTTCTTGGCATCGTCCCACGTCCTGATGCAGATGTCGACGCGCTCGTCCTGGGGCGCGGGCTCGCGGCCGCCTACCAGCCGCCAGACCCCGTCTGCGTCGAGGGGGTAGACCTGGCGCAGGCTCCACCAGGGCTCGCTCTCGTGCTCGTACTCGTAGGCGCACGGGTGGTCGCCGTTGGGGTCCTCGATCGCGACGGCGCACGCCTCGCTGAGCAGCCACACGTCCAGCGGGTAGCCGTCGGCGCTCCAGAGCCGCGCCTCGACCTCGGGCCTGGGCAGCGGCGCCACCTCGTCCGGGTCGATGCCGTAGGCGGCGAAGTAGGCGCGGTCGTAGGCGAGGTCGTGCGGAGTCTCGGGTGTCTTGCGCATGTCAGTCTCCCTTCGCGGAGGCGGCCCTGGCGGGCGACCGGGCCGTCGCATGTACCCAGTGTAGCGGTCCAGGGGGACAGAATTGCCGCGTTGCCTGCGGAACAGTGGCTATGCGGTTCTCAAGCACGCCCGGGTGGTCGGGTTTGGCGAAGGCGGGAGCGGCCTGCCCTTCTCCGCGCATAAAACGGGGCGTTGTCTGTAGGTGGGGGGAGAAGGATGCTACAGACTTCGCGGCTTGGTGTGCGAGGATATCGTGAATGTGCATGCTCGGCGGGGTTTGCTGCGAGGATATCGCGAATGTGCATGCTCGAAAACGGCATTTTCTTGATCGGCTGCGGGCTCGCACGACAAAAGCCCAGTTGCGAGCATAAATTATTGAATCAAACTCGTTGAAACCGTCAAAACGAGCATGCAGATTCGCGGTAACCTCGCAGCGCACTGGCCCGAACATGCAGATTCGCGAAAACCTCGCAGCGCTTCGTGGCCTCCTGCGAGAATCGCGTGGCCTCTGCGTCTTACCCCTGCGTGAAGTCCAGCTTCTGGCGGCTGTCATAGCCTTGCTTTTTAAATGCTGAGAACAGCACGTCCATTTTGGTCGGCGAAATGCGCAGCAGGTACATGGGGTGCCCCTGGTCCGCAAGCTTCTGCAGGGCCGTGACGGGCACCTTCTTGTACTCCGCATGGGCGACGTAGTCGGCCGACATGGGCTCGACGAGCTCCGCTGCGCCCATGACCTGCACGCTCTTGAGCTCGCCGAAGTCCGGGTTCTTCTCAAACACGGTGAGGCTGACGTTCTTGTTCTTCGAAAGGCCGACGAACTTCTCGCCGCCCTCGGTGAAGATCCAGAAGCAGCCGTCGTGGTAGCTGTACTCCAGCGGCGTGCAACGCACGAAGTCACCGGCCCCGGTCGCCAACGCGCAGACCGAGTTGCTGCCGAGAAACTCCTCCACAATCGGCTTTAGCTCCTCGACCGGCATCGCCTTGCTCTCCTTCTCGTTCCAGAAATCGGCCGCTTGCTTGTATTCTTCTGGGGTCATCTCGCCACTGCCTTTCCACTTGCATTGCTGGGGCTTCGACCCTTCTATACCCAAACGCGGCGGGGGATTAGGGGGCGTGGACCAGAAATCGCGGCAGGGGAGGGCGATAATGGGAGCGGGCCCGCGCGGCCCGGCCCCAGCCAGCTGCGAGTCATTGCCGAGGTGAATCCCCGTGGACCTAAAAGAGCGCGCCAAGCAACTTCAGAAGGACATCCCCGCGGTGGTTCTCGCCCTGAAAGACGCCGAGACGCCCGTGGCGGCGAAGGTCCTGGCGCTGCTCGCGGTCGCGTACGCCCTCTCGCCGATCGATTTGATTCCAGATTTTATCCCCGTGATCGGCTACCTCGACGACGTTATCCTGCTGCCCGCGCTGATCGCGCTGACGGTCAAGCTGATCCCGCAGCCGGTGTGGGAGCGCTGCCGAGAAGAGGCCCAAGCCGGCCTGGAAGACGCCGGCCCCAGGAAGTGGCTCTTCGCCATCCCCGTCGTCGCGGTCTGGCTTCTCATCATCTACCTGGTCGTCAAGGCCGTCTGGCTGTAGGATGCCCACGCGGGTTGCGTTGTCGTGCGCGGCTCGTGCAACAAAAAGCGGCGGCGAGAGGGGAAGGTCTCTCGCCACCGCGCGTGGGTTGGGGTGTCGGGTGTCGTCGCGCCTGTCTCGCCGCCTGCTAGAACGGCTCGACGGTGAAGGTGCGGGACACGGTCTTTCCGGGGGCCGCGACGATGCAGCCGCGCTTGTGCTCGAGGACGTCGTCCTCGTCCGAGCAGGTAGACAGGCCGCCCCAGGGCTCGATGGCCACGAAATCGCCGATGGGCTTGCTCCACACGATCAGGTAGTCGAAGCCCTCGAACGCAAGGCGCACGCCGCGGTCGCCGGCCTTATTGGTGAGGGTGGCCGCGCGCGACTCGAGCACGTCGTAGATCTTCTCGGCAAAGTCAAAGAGGTCGTGGGTGATCGGCAGGGTGTCGGTGCCGGCGGTCGGCGCCTCCTCGCGGTCCTCGACGTCGATCAGGCCGGTCGAGGGGACGGCGCGGCACAGGGTCGAGGTCTCGGGCTTCTCGAAGCGCACCAGGTAGTCGTCGTAGGACTCGCCCTCGGCGATGGGGCAGCGAAAGCCCGGGTGGCCGCCGATGAAGAAGGGCATGTCCTCGTCGCCGGTGTTGGTGACGGAGTAGGTCACGGAAAGGCGGCCGCCCTCGACGGCGTAGCGCGCGTCCAGGGTAAAGGCGAAGGGGTACTGCGCGAGGGTCTCGTCGTTGCTCACCAGGCGGTAGGTCGCGCTGTTCTCGCTGCTCTCTACCAGGTCAAAGTCGCAGCTGCGGGCAAAGCCGTGGCGCGCGAGCGAGACCTTCTTGCCAGAGGCGGTGACGGCCTGGCCGTCGCGCAGGCCGCCGCAGACGGGGAAGCAGATCGGGGCCTGGCCGCTCCAGACGGCCGGGTCGCCCTGCCAGAGGTACTCGGTGCCGTCGCGCTTGATCGAGGTGAGCGAGCCGCCCTTGCCGGTGAGGCCGACGCTGAGTTTGCCGTCCGAGATAGTGATGTCCATGGTGAGCCTCCTAAAGACCCTCTGCCGGTGGTTTCTAGATGACTATAAGCCGCCGCGCGCGCCGCGTTCGGTAGAAACGAAAGGTAAAGGGAAGCAAAAGGAAAGGCGTAGGCGCCTGCTTAGCTGGGCTTTGTTTGGTGTGCCAAGCGCCCTTCTTGCAAAGAAAAGCAACCGGAAACCCCTTTGCGTTCCTCCGCCCGGTAAGAACTTCTCGCCCCATCCACAATCCCTTCACGTTTTAGAGCGGCGTTTTGGCCGCGCTGTCCCACCTATTTTCGAAAAGCGGACGCTGTTTTGAGATTTGCCGAGTAGTGAGTCGGTTTGGAGGGACAAAACCCCAGTTGGAAGTCTTCTGGAATGGTTGGCTACTCGGGCTTTCGGCAATTAGCGTCCGCTTTTCGAAAATAGGGTTCGTTGGGACGCGGATTTTGGCGCGGTTGGCGGTTCGCGAGGCCTAGGAAAGCTCGCCGAGGAGGGCGATGGCGCGCTCGGCGAGGGGCGAGAGGGTGCGCTGGGCCTGCCAGACGACGGCGAGACGCGACTCGAGCTCCTTGCAGCGCACCTCCTTGATGAAGCACTCGCCGGTGTCGACCACGCGGATGAGGGAGCGGGCGACCAGCGCGATGCCCATGCCCTCGCGGGCCCACAAGGCCGCGCTCACCTGGTCGGCGGTTTGGACGGCGCAGGAGAATTCGGCTCCCGCCTCAATAAAGGCCTGCTCAATGCGGGTGCGGTCGGGCTGGGCGACGACCAGGGGCCTCCCGGCCAGGTCGGCCAGGTCGCAATCCATCTCGCCGCCGACCTCGAGCGCGGCCGGCATGACGGCGACCAGCGGCTCGGCCGCGGCGTAGCGGCAGCGCAGGCCCTCGCTCGAAAACGGGGTGCGGACGACGGCCACGTCGGCCAGGCCGGCATCCAAGAGCTCCAGGGCCTCGGCCGTCTGCGCTCGCGTCACCTCGATACTCACGTCGGGGTAGAGCTCGGCCAGCTCGCGCAAACGAGCCCCAGGTACAAGGCCTGCCGCGCTGGGCACGCAGGCCAGCCGCAGGCAGCCCGTCATGCCCTTGCCCACGCAGGCGACCTCGGCCTTGGTGGCCTGGGCCATGGCGAGAAGACGCACGGCGCGCTCGTAGAGAAGCCGGCCCGCCTCGGTCAGCGTGCAGGCGCGCGGCCCGCGCACGACCAGCTTGGTCCCCAGCTCGTCCTCGAGCTTGCCCAGCTCATAGGAGAGGGGAGGCTGCGAGATGGACAGCCTGCGGGCCGCGGCCGTGATCTGGCCCTCCTCGGCGATGGCGACGAAGTACTCGAGCTGCTTGAGGTTCACGCGCTACTCC
>CAVAUD010000075.1:0-5962 GCA_963591565.1 bacterium | reverse complement strand
GCAAACCCGCCCCAGCATAAGCCCCATGATCAGCGCCAGCCCGCGCTCCAGGCTGTCCTTCTCGACCCACTCCTCGCGGGTGTGGAGAAGGTCGCCCACCACGGTCCCGATCGTGTGCGCGCAGATCCCCTGCGACAGCGGCACGTTGGCGTCGGTCGAGCTCTCCTGGTGCACCGGCTCGACCCCGCCCAGCTCACGGATCGCCGCGTCGCCGGCCGCGACCAGCGCGTCTTGCCCCTCGGGCACGACGCTGCCGCTCGCGGGACGCCGCCCGATCAGGTCCACGTCGATGCGGGTGTGCTCCTTCAGGTGCTCCTCGACCAGCGCGACGAACTTGCCGTACATCGTCTCGAGGCACTTCTCGGACGCGGAACGGTACTCCACCAGCACCGAGGCCTTCTCGGCGATCGAGTTGATCGACGTGCCGCCCACGAAGCGCCCCACGTTGACCGTGGTCTTTGCCGAGGTCGGCCGCTTGGTCGCGTAAAGGTCCTCGATAAACGAGCACAGCGCCTCGATGGCGTTCTCGTGCCCAAAGTCCTCCCAGGAGTGGCCGCCCTCGGTCGCGCACCGCACGCGCCAGCGGTGCGAGCCCACCGCGCTCGTGATGTGCATGCCCAGGTAGAGGTCGAAGCTCGTGAAGTCGCGCACGCGCACCCGCTTGGCCTTCAACGACGAGAAGAGCGTGCGGGTGCCCAGCAGGTTGCCCAGCCCCTCCTCGCACGAGTTCGCGACCACGTAGACGTCGCGGTCCAGGTGCGGCCGCGTGCGCAAGAACCAGCGCGCGGCCATCAAAAGGCCCGTGAGGTTGGCCGTGTCGTCGCCGACGCCGGGCGCGTACATGCGCTCGTCGTCCTCATGGAAGGGCAGCTCATCGGTATCGTCAAAGACCACGTCGGTATGCGCGGAGAAGACCGAGCACTCGTCGTGGTTCTCGCCGGGAAGCAGCAAAACGACGTTCTTGGCCTGGTCGATGCGCACGTTCCAGGGGCTGGCCCCTTGCGCGAGCAGCCACTCGCGGATCGCCTCGGCGCGCTTCTCCTCGTGGTGCGAGGGGGCGGGGATCTTTGCCAGCCTGCGCAGGAGCTCGAGCTCCTCTTCTTTGCACTCGCGGGCATAGGCGCGCGCGATCTCGATGGTCTTCTCGTCCAAGGCTCCTCCTGAGCCGGGCAAAGGTCGCGAAAATAGGTGCCCGGCGGCTCACTCGTTGCAGTTTAGCCCCTCTCTGTTTCTGTTGCGTTTAGAAGCAAGATTTTGGTGGCGCCCGCCGCTTGCCGGTGTTAGGGTGTAACCCATCGACAGAGGAGCGAGCACGAAGGGCCCTGGGCTAGCCGGCGGGCGATAATCCCAGGACGAGGCGAGGTTCGCCGAACTGCCGCAGTCGGGCACGACGCGGCGGTGGGCCTTGGGGAAACACCCCTGGGACTGTCTGCGGGAAACCCGCAGGGGCGCTGGCGTGCAGGTCAAAGGCGGCCGTATGGCTTGCTTGTTGCCCGCAATCTTGCGCTGCTGCAAAGTGTAGAGATCGGGCAAGGAGAAAAGCGCCATGCAAAAACGGCCCTTTGTGACAAAAGAGCAGCTAGAAGACATATGCGAGACGCACCCCACGCCGTTTTACCTCTATGACGAGGCCCAGATCCGCGCTCGCGCACGTGCGCTCAACGCGGCGTTTGCGTGGAACCCCGGCTTCAAGGAGTACTTCGCCGTCAAGGCCACGCCCAACCCCTGGGTCGTCTCGATCCTGGCCGAGGAGGGCTGCGGCTGCGACTGCGCGACGGCGACCGAGCTTTCGCTGGCCGAGGCCTGCGGCGTGACCGGCCAAGACGTCATGCTTTCCAGCAACGACACCCCCGACGCCGATTACGCGCAGGCCGCGCGCATGGGCGCCATCATCAACCTGGACAGCCTCGACATGGTCGACTGCCTGGCGCGCGCCCTGGACGGCGAGCTGCCCCGCATGGTCTGCTGCCGCGTGAACCCCGGCGGCGACTTCACGGCGGCCAACACCATCATCGGCAGCCCCCAGGACGCGAAGTTCGGCATGACGGTTCCGCAGCTCATGGAGGCGTTTTCTCGCCTGCGCGAGATGGGCGTCGAGGAGTTTGGCATCCACGCCTTCTTGGCGAGCAACACCCAGACCGACGACTACTATCCCTCGCTGGCCCGCCAGCTCTTCGAGCTGTGCGTTCGCGCGAAGGAGGAGCTGGGCGTGCGCGTCGTGCTGGTCGACCTCTCGGGCGGCATCGGCGTCGACTACCTGCCGAGCGACCCCGCGGCAGACATCGCGGCCATTGGCGAGGGCGTGCGCGCGGTCTACGAGGAGATCCTGGTCCCGGCCGGCATGGGAGACGTGCGCCTGTGCGCCGAGCTGGGCCGCTGGATGCTGGCGCCTGCGGGCGCGCTTGTCACCCGCGTGATCCACCACAAGGTCACCTACCGCGACTACCTGGGCGTCGACGCCTGCGCGGCCAACCTCATGCGCCCGGCCATCTACGACGCCTACCACCACATCACCGTGATGGGCAAGGAGGACGAGCCGGCGGCCGGTAAGTACAACGTTGTAGGTCGTCTCTGCGAGAACAACGACCAGTTCGCCCACGACCGCGAGCTTCCCGCGACCGACATCGGCGACCTGCTGTTCATCCACGACGCCGGGGCCCACGGCTTCTCGATGGGCTACAACTACAACGGCTCTCTGCGCTCGGCCGAGCTGCTGCTTCGCGAGGACGGCGGCGTCCAGCAGATTCGCCGCGCCGAGACCCAGGCCGATTACTTCGCCACGTTCGACCAGGACCCGCGCTTTAGCGGCCTGGCGAGAAACAACCGTTAAAACAGCCCTCGAAAGAAAGGACGCACCATGGACATGAACAACCTCACCGGCTCGGTCGTGGCTCTCGTCACCCCCTTCAAGAAGGACGGCTCGGTCGACTTCGAGAAGCTCGAGGGCCTGGTCGACTTCCACCTGGCCAACAAGACCGACGGTATTCTCGTCCTGGGAACCACCGGCGAGTCCGCCACGATGACCGACTCCGAGGACCTCTCCGTCGCCGAGTGCGTCGTGCAGCGCGTGGCCGGCCGCGTGCCCGTCATTGGCGGCTCGGGCTCCAACTGCACGGGCGAGTCCCTGCGCAAGTCCCTTGAGCTGCAGAAGCTCGGCGTCGACGGTCTTCTCATCATCAGCCCGTACTACAACAAGTCCAACGAGGAGGGCATGTACCACCACCTCGCCGACGTCATGGACGTCGTCAACGTGCCCTGCATCCTGTACAACATTCCCGGCCGCACGGGCTGCAAGATCTCTGTCAACAACGTCGAGCGCCTCTCGGTCCACCCCAACTGCTGGGGCATCAAGGAGGCCTCGGGCGACATTTCCTACGCCGCGTCGATCGCGCACTGCCTGTCCGACGAGTTCCGCATGATGAGCGGCAACGACGACATGGTCGTGCCCCTGATGAGCCTGGGCGCCGTGGGCGTCATCTCGGTCTGGGCAGACGTCGCGCCGGCGACCGTCCACGACATGTGCGAGAAGTTCCTGGCCGGCGACGTGGCGGGCGCGCGCAAGATCCAGATCGACAACCTCGAGCTCATCCACTCGCTGTTCTGCGAGGTCAACCCCATTCCCGTCAAGGCCGCGCTGGCCAAGATGGGCCTCATCGACGAGCACTACCGCAAGCCGCTGTGGCCGATGGCCGACGCCGGGCGCGAGCGCCTGTACGCCGCCATGGAGGGGGCTGGTCTTCTTGGTTAGCGTCGTCTTGGTGGGCGCCGGGCGCATGGGGACCCTGATCCGCCAGGCCCTGGAGGCCGACGGCGGGTTCGAGGTCCTGGGTACCTACGACGTGGCCAACGCGGGCGAGCTGGACGACGCCGCGCCGGCCGCCGAGCTGGTCATCGACTTCTCGAACAAGGCGTCGCTGGCCCACGTCTTGGCCTACGTCGAGCGCACCGGCGCCGCCCTGGTGAGCGGCACCACCGGTTACACCCCCGATGAGCTGGGCCGCGTTCGTGCGCTTGGCGAGAAGACCCGCGTGATCCACTCGGCGAACTACTCGCTGGGCGTGGCTGTTTTGGCCCGCGTGACGCGCGAGGCCGCCGCGGCCCTTGCCGCGTGGGACGCCGAGATCGTCGAGACCCACCACAACCAGAAGGCCGACGCGCCCTCCGGCACGGCCAAGCTGCTGCTCGACGCCGTCGACCCGGCGGGGGAGTGCCCGGTGGCCTACGGCCGCGAGGGCATGGTCGGCGCCCGTCCGGAGCGCGAGGTGGGCATGCACTCGCTGCGCGGCGGTACCGTTGCCGGCACCCACGAGGTGCACTTCTTTGGCCCCGACGAGGAGATCTGCCTCACGCACCGCGCGACGAGCCGCCAGATCTTCGTGAACGGCGCCGTGGCCGCGGCCAAGCGCCTGCTTGCCCGGCCCGAGAACGGCTTCTACACGTTTGACCAGCTGATGTTCGAGTAAGCTGCCCTTTATTTCCGTCGACGATTCCAAGTCTTATGTCACAGGGCATCAAGGAATCCCCAGAGCAATAAGGAGAAACACCCCAGCATGGACGCCCAGGAAATCATCAACTACATCGCGACCGCGCCCAAGAAGACCCCGGTCAAGGTTTACCTCAAGCTCAAGGAAGGCGCCGAGGTCGACCTCTCTGCCGCCGACCACGTCTTTGGCGAGGGCGCCGACAAGGTCGTCTTTGGCGACTACGCCAAGCTCGGCCCCGTGCTCGAGGCCGCCGGCGACGCGATCGCCGACGTCGTCGTCGAGAACGACGGCCGCAACACCGGCGTGCCCATGCTCAACAAGCTGGGCATCAACGCGCGCATCGAGCCGGGCGCGATTATCCGCGAGAAGGTCGAGATCGGCGACAACGCCGTCATCATGATGGGCGCCGTGATCAACATCGGCTCCGTCATCGGCGAGGGCACCATGATCGACATGGGCGCCGTCCTGGGCGGCCGCGCGACCGTGGGCAAGAGGTGCCACATCGGCGCCGGCACCGTGCTCGCGGGCGTCGTCGAGCCGGCGAGCGCCACGCCCGTGATCATCGAGGACGACGTCCTCATCGGCGCGAACGCCGTGGTGCTCGAGGGCGTGCGCGTGGGCAAGGGCGCCGTCGTGGCCGCCGGCGCCGTCTGCGTCGAGGACGTGGCGCCGGGCTCCGTCGTCGCGGGCGTCCCCGCGCGCGTCATCAAGCAGGCCAGCGAGGTCGCCGAGGGCAAGGTCGCCCTTGTCGACGCCCTGCGCAGTCTCTAGTCATCGTTTGCGCCCGGGCCGGCGGACTCCGGCGGCCCGGGCATGCGAGCTTAACGCCTATCTGCATGCTTGGGCCTTCGCGCTGCGAGGTTATCGCTTATCTGCATGCTCCAAACGCGTGTTTTAGCGAATCACGCGAAAGCTTTCCTGGGGTTTTGTCCGCCCGAGACTTGAAAAAACGCTTTGATGGCCATTTCGAGCATGCAGATAAGCGATAACCTCGCAACGAAACCGGCCGAGCATGCAGATAAGCGATAAGCTCGCAACGCAGACCTAACCATCAACCCCTTCGCCGCCTCATCTACAAAAACGGGGCCTGTCTGATAGTCGCAAATCAGACAGGCCCCGAATTTATTGGGGGATTGAAGCGAGCGGGACGGCGAACCTATATGAAGAAGAAGGGCATGGCGGTCTTCCTGCGGTACTCGTCGCCCGAGATCTCCTGCCATAGCCCGGAGTCGATGTTGGGAACGAGCGAGTCCGTGCTGGCATAGGACTTGTCGCACGGGTCGCAGTAATACCTGCCGAAGGTGCCGGTGTGCACGGGGCGATTGCACTTGGGGCACAAGAACAGCTGGTTGACGGGGGCGTCCGACTTGTAGTACTTATCGGTCGACTTCACGCAAGCGTAATAGGCGCCGCCCGTGACCTCGGCCAGATCCTCGTTGACAAGTGCCTGCTGCTGGGTGTTGTTCATGGTCTTCTCG